>JAZOUX010000103.1:0-6651 GCA_045658325.1 Christensenellaceae bacterium
TTTACGATGGATAGAGTCGTTACCAACGATGGCCAACGATATAACCCTGAAAAACCTACGCAAGATACCGGACACATTAATGCACATGCAGGGTTTGAAATGGGCGAACTTATTTTATATGGTTGCAGACAAGAAGGTAATAGTTTTAAAGTTGTGAAGCCTGATGAGTTTTCTATTAAATATAAACTTTTACAAAACCCAACTAGTTTGCCAATCTTAAATTCCGGCGTATCACACGTAGAGATATCCAATGATACCGAAAGTAACATAACAGGAACAAATATAGATAAAGCCATAGAAAGAGGGGCATATTGGGTAAGAGTTACTTACACCAACGACACCCAAGAAGAAATCAACGCAATCAACTTTATGAAAAATAAAACGTCAGGTAATTTCATAGAATTATTATCGGCCGAAAACTTAAATAGCGATAAAACAATTAAGTCGATTGAATTAGTCGTTGTATACGAACTTCACCACAGTGGTCCTGGTGTATTTGGTATTTGGTGGCATAGTTATGCAAACCATCGTTGCTCTTATACTTTTAATTTTCAAACGTGATAACAACGTAAGAAAAGCCAAAATTAACATTTAAGTATATTAAAGTTTTCAAACGTTTAAAACAAAAAAACTGCTAAACGGGCGTTTAGCAGTTTTTTTAATATTAAAATTATATTCTTGGTTTCATTCCTGTTCCTACGAACATAATTCCTTTAAAATCGTCGATATTGTTCATTATAATATGGTCGATGTACGTTGCTATAATATCAGCAACGTATTTATATCCTATAGGACTTAAATGACCGCCTAACCTATACGTTTTTGTAAAATCTTCACCAAAATCACGGGCGTATTTTCTTAAATCAATAACGTATAACGATTTAAAATAATTTGGTAAAGAATTTAAAAATTCAGCGTGCTTATCACGAAGTTTGGCTATTTCTTCAGAATCACGGTCGTCTTTTGGCATAGTTACGCAAAAGATTTTTGCATCGGGAACTAACTGCCTAATTTTTAATATAATTTTAACGTAGTAACCAACAAAAGACGGCTTGTGTTTTTCTATATTTTCAAAATCAACGTCGTCCATACTACCAAAACCGTATTCACCGTACACGCTATCAAGATGGCTAATATCGTTTACACCAAGTGCTATTATATACGCTTTACACGCTTTTTCTTGATAAAACGCTTTATTATAATAACCGTATTCGTGCCAAGTTTTTGCCGACAACCCACCGTTAGAAAGATTTAATACTTCTAAGCCACATTTCCTTGCCATAAATTGTCCCCAAGAAGCGTCGTAAAAGTCGTAATAATTAACTGCACCTTTATTATTTACCCATTCACACTCGCCAGACGATAAACTATCGCCTATGCAAGCAACTTTTCTTAATATTGCAGTCATGCCACCGTCTTGTGATATTGTTTCGATTGGATTAAATTCTTTTTCCATAAAATCTCCTAATTTACATTTATATTATTATCTATTAGGTACGAGTAAATTGCACCCATACTATTTACCGTTAAAGAAATAGAGTTATCGTCATTTGTATCGTCAAACAAATATAAAATTGTCTTTAACAAATAACTTACAGTTTTTTTAGTATAGCCAATATCTTGTTTTTTGTCAAGATATACGGTTAATTTTATTATAATTGGAACGTACATATCACTACTTCTAAGATTGTCGTCGTTTAACGATATTTTGAATATTTTTTTAAAGTTTTCATATACGCCAACGCTTTTAGCCCTATAACCTAAATATATTAATAAGTCACCTATAGTTTCGTTTCTCGTAGGTTTGAAGTTTGACGATTTTGAAAATACCGTTTTATATAAATCGTTTATTAAACTTTCGGCAAGTTTAAAATTAGACAAACTATCTTCAAATAATATTTTATTAACCATTGGCTGTTCTATAAGTTCTTCAACTTGCTCGGTTTGAATTTCGTCAACTTCTTCTTCGACTTGGTCGGTTTTAATTTCGTCAATTTCTTCTTCAACTTGGTCGTTAACTGTAATTTCTTCCGTATGAATTTCTCCGTTTACTGCAAGGGTTTCGTCTTGTTTTGCATCTTTTTTAGATACGCTAAAATCTGTATACGAATTATCATATACAGTATTTTCAGCATTTATTGACTTTCCCTGCCATCTAACGCATGGATAAGTAAACGACTAACGGTTGACAAGTTCCTATTGATGGAACAAATCTTCCTTTCGTCGTTCTACCGTCGATTAAAATTTCGTCGGTGCTAACGTGGTATACTGCGCCTATTCTATCTACGATAGCAAGCGTTCCTTTTTCAGTTTGTTTAATACATTTTGCATATACAACGCTTTCGTCTAATACGCCGTTTTTAATTTCAACGATTTTAACGCCCTTTCTTGCCCTTGCAGTTACGGTTATTGCTCCAAGTAACACTTTTTTGAAAGTACCAAAAGTAGTACCTATAAGAGCAACGTCTTCGTCGGCGTTGATTTGGGTTGTGTAAACTACGGTGTCGTTTGGTTCTAAGTCCATACCCTTTACGCCACCAGCCGTTTTACCATAAAGTGGAACTTCGTTTTTACAGCGTAAACACATACCCTTTTCGCTCACAAAGAATAAATCTTTACTTTCGTCAACTAATTCAACGTTAAGTAAAACGTCGTTATCTTTAAGTTTTATAGCGTTAGTAGAGTTCCTAGTAAATTCAAGTTCGCTAAACTCAATGCACTTAATAGAGCCGTCTTTAGTAAACATTACTAGTTTACCACCTTTTTCCTTTTCGGCTTGAGTAAAGAACTTAACGGGAACTTCGTCTGGCAAGGCTTCTTTGAATAGCGAATTAAAGGTTACACCACCTTGTCCAGCACCCCTTGCTTCAGCAATATTTTGCATTATAAGTCTAAAAATATTACCTTTATTAGTAAATGCGTACACACTTTCGGCTGACGTTGCGTTTACGCTAAATAAAAATACTTCGGCTGGAGTTGGCTTTTCAACCTTACTACGAGAGTAACTCATTAACTTAACTTTGCGAATTAAGTTTTTACCACTAAAACCTAAAACAAAGTTTTCAACCGGCTTTTCGTCGTCGAAACGTTCGGTAGAAATTTCGGCTTCTTCACCTACTATTACTGAACGCCTTGCCGTTTTATATTTCTTTTTAATAGCAATTAATTCTTCTTTAACGACAGCGTTTAATTTACGCTTGCTATCAATTATTTCTTGCAATGATTTAATTAAATTGTCTAAATAAGCAAGTTCGTCTTTTAAATTATCTATTTCTAAGCGTGTTAACCTTGCAAGTTTTAAGTCTAGTATTGCTTGCGCTTGAATTTCGCTTAAATCAAAAGCCTTTCTTAAATTTTGCCTTGCAGAAGCCGTGTCTTCAGATTTTTTGATAATTTGAATTACTTTATCAATATTAGTTACGGCAATAATCAAGCCGTTAACTATTTCACGCCTTGTTTTTGCCTTTTGCAAGTCGAATTTAGTTCTTCTTAAAACGACTTGTTTTTGATATTCGGTATAATAATTTAATACGCTTAAAAGACCTAACTGTTGCGGTTTTCCATCGGCTATCATAACCATATTAATACCGAACGAAACTTGCAAGTTAGTGTTTTTGTATAGCAAATTTAACACGTCGTTAGCGTCAACGTCTTTTCTTAACTTAATAACGATGCGCATACCGTGTCTATCAGACTCGTCGACAACGTCTTGAATACCACCAAATTCGTCCTTTCTTTCAACCATTAACTGACCAATTTTTTGTATAAGTTTAGCCTTGTTTACTTGATAAGGAATTTCAGTTACGATAATTTGCTGTTTGCCGTTATTTTCGCACTCTACGCTTAGTTTACTACGGATAAATATCTTACCTTTACCCGTTTCGTAAGCACTTTTTAAACCGTCGCCCGTGATTACGAAGCCACCCGTTGGAAAGTCAGGACCTTTTACGATTTGCATCATATCGTCTAACTTAATTTTAGGGTTATCTATTATTGCTACTGCACCGTCGATTACTTCACATAAATTGTGTGGTGGAATATTAGTTGCTAAGCCTACGGCAATACCCATACCACCGTTTACGAGTATATTAGGAAAACGGCAAGGTAAAGTCCTTGGCTCTTTGGCTGAGTCGTCGTAGTTATTGTCCCAGTCAACCGTATCCTTTTCAATATCTTTTAACATTTCAAGTGATAAAACGTTAAGTCTTGCTTCAGTATAACGCATTGCGGCAGCACCGTCACCGTCAACCGAGCCGTAGTTACCTTGTCCGTCAACGAGCGTCATACCCATATTGAATCGTTGCGCCATGTGTACCATTGCTTCGTATACAGAACTGTCGCCGTGTGGGTGATATTTTGCTAAACACGCACCTACTACGTTTGCACTCTTTTTATAAGGCTTGTCTGGTGTTAAGCCTAATTCGTGCATAGCGTAAAGTATTCTTCTTTGAACGGGTTTTAAACCGTCTTCTACCCTTGGTAACGCCCTTTCGAGAATAACTGACTCAGCGTACGGTATCATTGAATCGTGCATTACCGTTTCAATATCGTTTAATATGATATTTTTTAAATTGTTTTGTTCTTGCATATCAGTTATCCTTGTTTTTTATTTCAAAATTATCTTCTTTGTTAAAGTTGGCGTGTTTTTGAATATACGCTTTTCTATCTTCAACACAGTCACCCATAAGCGTAGTAATTAACCTTTCGGCGTTTGCACCGTCTTCAACGGTTACTTTTATTAACATACGTTTTTCAGGGTCTAACGTCGTATCCCATAATTGACTTGGGTTCATTTCACCCAAACCTTTGTAGCGTGTTACTTTGTAGCCCCTACCTACTTTTTGCTGAGCAATTTCACGCTCTTTATCGTTGTAAGCGTATTCACAAGCCGAACCGTTTTCTTTATAAACTTTATAAAGTGGTGGCATACCAATGTATAAATGCCCTTCACTAATAAGTTTTGGCATATATCTAAAAAAGAAAGTTAAAAGTAAACATCTAATATGGTAACCGTCAACGTCAGCGTCCGATAAGATAATAACTTTACCGTAATTTAAGCCGTTAATATCAAAATCTTGCCCAATACCCGTTCCAAGAGCCGAAATTATATTTTTCATTTCGTCATTTTTAAGCAGTTCGATTAGCGATGTTTTTTGTGAGTTTTGCGGTTTACCACGCAATGGTAAAATTGCTTGGTGCTTTCTATCTCTACCTTCTTTTGCACTACCACCAGCGCTATCGCCTTCAACTATAAAAATTTCATTATTTAAAGCGTCTTTACTTGAACAGCCTGCAAGTTTACCTAAAAGCCTTGTCGTTTCAGCACCCGATTTAGCCCTATTTAACTCTTTAGTTTTACGAATTGCTTCCCTTTCTTTTGCGGCGTTTAGCGCTTTATCTAAAATAGATTCAAATATTTTTGCTTGTTTTTTGTTTTTAGATATTTCTAAAAGACCGTTATAAGTACCGTTTTCAACGGCTGGTCTTGCTTCAATATTACCTAACTTGCCTTTCGTTTGACCTTCAAATTGAACGTTTTTCATTTTAACGACGATTACAGCCGTAATGCCCACCCTAAAATCGTCACCGTTAAAAGTTACGTCTTTATTTTTTGAGTTACGGTTTGCTTTAACGTATTCTTGAAAGAATTTTGTTAAACCCATTTTAAAACCGATATCGTGCATACCCCCGTCGACTGTTGGTATGTTGTTTACGAAAGAAAAGATACTTTCTGTGTAGCCGTCGTTATGTTGAAGGGCTATTTCCATTTGAATACCATTGATTTCACCAGCATAGTAAATAGGTTGGTCGTACAACACCGTTTTACCGTCGTTAATATATTTAACGTAATCACATACGCCACCTTCACTTTTGAAAATAATTGGCTCGGCTTTTTCGTTTTTACGCAAGTCGTAAAATACGATTTCTAAACCTTTATTTAAAAATGAAGTTTCCCTTAACCTTGTTTCAATTATATCGCTTGAAAATTCAACCGTTTCAAAAACCCTAGCGTCTGGTTTAAACCTAACTAACGTACCACGTTTAATAGTCTTTATACCCGTGTTTTTTAAAGGACCTTTTCTTATACCTGATAAAATCTTTTTTTGTTCTTTATCTTCGTATGAAGAAAATTCCATTTGATATATAGTTTTATTATAAACTTCAACTTTAAGCCACTCGCTTAACGCATTTGTTACCGATGCACCTACGCCGTGCAAACCACCCGAAAATTGATAATTTTCGCTATTAAATTTACCACCTGCGTGTAGTTGAGTAAATATTACTTCTACGCCACTAATACCTGCTTCTGGGTGAATATCAACGGGCATACCCCTACCGTCGTCTTCTACCGACGCACTACCGTCGCTATATAAAGTTACTATAACTTTTTTAGCGTATCCGTTTGCCGCTTCGTCAACCGAGTTGTCTATTATTTCCCATAAAATGTGGTGAAGCCCTTTTGAACCCGTTGAACCAATATACATACCCGGTCTCGTTCTAACGGCTTCTAGCCCTTTAAGAATTTGAATATCTTGTGAACTGTAAGATTTAGCCAAAACAATGCCTCCAACACTTAAAATTACCTAATTAAAATTAAATAATTTTAAGCAATACTATTTCATTATAATATATTTTATCACAATATATAGT
>JAZOUX010000104.1:0-8707 GCA_045658325.1 Christensenellaceae bacterium
TTTCATTTTAATTTTATTATATAACGCTTTATCTTCAATTACAATACCACTGCCAATGCAAGATACAATTTCACTTTCTTTAGGAATAATAATTTTAAACGGTAATTGGCTTTCTAAATAATCTTTTATACCGTAAATTAAACTACCACCACCTACTAAAAGTATGCCGTTAGTGTGAATATCTAATATAACTTCTTCGCTTAAACTCGTAATTATTATATTGGCAATTTCAATTATTTTATCGGCAAAAGTTTTAACTGAAGCGTATATGTCTTGTGAAGAAACTTGCATAGTTTTAGGTTTTGAAGTCAACGCGTCTTTACCGTAAACTACCGTTTTAGTATCGTCTTCTTCTTTTAAACTTGCTATTGCAACTTTTAAAATTTCGGCTTGATTTTCACCAACTGAAAGGGTTAAGCCGTCTTTAAGTTGGTTTATTATTAACGAGTTAAGGGTATTTCCACCGTATTCAGCCGACACGCCCGAAATAACGCCTTGCATAGTTAATGCGCATACGGTAGTTTGGCTACCGCCTAAGTCGATTATAAACGAAGTAGTCGAATCTCCATGTGGACCGTTAGCACCAATCATAGCAAGTGAAGCCGATTCAGCGTAGTCGATATTGTAATAGCCCGCTAAATTAAACACCCTTTCAAAATTTTTAATACTTTCACGCGTTGCCCCGCAACAAACTGAAAATAAAATATCCGGTTTAAACTCTAAATTGGTGCGTACCCTTGAAATATATTCTAAAATTAAGGCTTTTAACGCCTTTTCATCAATAATTTCAACGCCTTTTACGGGATAAATTATTTTAACCCCACTCGTAGTTTTGCCTATTAACTTTTCGGCTTCAAAACCGTAAGCAACGGGCTTAGAGTAATTGTTTTTTTCAATGGCGATACAAGTAGGTTCGTATAAAACCACGTCTTGCTGAGATTTGTATATTTTAGTATAAGAAGAACCCAAATCAATTGCAATTTTATTTTTCATTTGAACTCCTTTAATATGTTAATAATTTTTTTAATTGGTAAACCAACTATATTGTCGTAATCGCCGTCGTAACTTTTTACAAGTGGATATCCGTCTTGAATACCGTAACTACCAGCCTTGTCAAACGGTTTAATATTTTTAATATAGTCAATAATTAACTCGTCAGTTAAATTATTAAAAGTAACGGTTGTTACTTCGTGTGACGTAATTTGCTTTTGCTGACTTAAAACGGAATATGCCGTAATTACTTTATGCGTGTTATTAGATAAACTTTTTAGCATAAAAAAGGCTTCTTCTTCGCTTTTAGGTTTACCTAAAATTTTGCCGTTAAAAAGCACGATAGTATCTGCGCCGATAACTATATTTTTATGTACGTCAAAAACGCTTTTTGCTTTTATATAAGCCAACGTTTCAGCGTATTTTATAGGTGGTAAAGTTTTATCAATATTTTCGTCTGTATTAGACGGAATTACGGTAAATTCAATACCTTGCTCGTTTAAAAGAAGTTTACGTCTTGGCGAGTTGCTTGCAAGAATAATTTTCATATATTAATTATAAAGTATTAGTGGTGTTTTGTAAAGGTATTTTATACAAAAACGTTTAATAGAGAGAATTCGTAACAATTATATTAAAAAAGCCTTGTCAAAATTTAGTTAAAATGTTACAATATTAGAAATTTAAAGGAGAAATTATGTTAGATTTAAGAATTAGTAAACTCGCCAAAGGGCTTGTTAATTATTCAGTAAAACTTCAAAAGGGCGAAAAGTGTCTTATTGAAGCAACGGGCATAGATAATATGCTTGTAAAAGAATTAGTTAAAGAAGTATATAACGCCGGTGGTATTCCTTTCGTATGGCTTAGAGACAGTAGCGTAACACGTCAAATTTTACAAGGTGCTAGTAAAGAGTGTATTGAATTAATGTCTAAGTACGACAGTTTTTTAATGCAAGATATGGACGCTTATATTGGTATTAGGGGGGGAACAAACGCCTTTGAACTTAGCGACGTTGACGGTAAAACTAACGAACTTTACAATTCAATTTATTCACATAAAGTACATTTAGATTTACGCGTTAAAAAAACTAAATGGGTTATTTTAAGATATCCTAACGACGCTATGAGTCAACTTGCTAATATGAGCACTGAAGCATTTGAAGATTACTATTTTGACGTATGTACGTTAGATTACGGCAAAATGGACAAGGCTATGGACAGTTTATGCGCTTTAATTGAAAAGACTGATAAAGTTAGAATAGTAGCAAAAAATACCGACCTTACATTTTCAATTAAAGGTATGCCAGGCATAAAATGTTCGGGTAGCCATAATATTCCAGATGGGGAAGTGTTTACTGCGCCTATCAAAAATAGCGTAAACGGTGTAATTACTTATAACGCTCCGTCAATTAAAAACGGTTTAAAATTTGAAAACGTAAGGCTTGAATTTAAAGATGGTAAAATAATAAACGCCACGGCAAATTACACTGAAAAACTCAACGAGTTTTTAAATATTGACGACGGTGCAAGATACGTTGGCGAATTTGCTATAGGCGTAAATCCGTATATTGAAACGCCAATGGGTGATATTTTATTTGACGAAAAAATATCTGGCTCAATACACTTTACACCAGGCTCTTGTTACGACGAGTGCGACAACGGTAACCAATCGGCACTTCACTGGGATTTCGTTTTAATTCAAACTAAAGAGTACGGTGGTGGCGAAATTTATTTTGACGACGTTTTAATTAGAAAAGACGGCGTGTTCGTGTTAGATGAACTTAAATGTTTAAATGCTGAAAATCTTAAATAATATATAACTTGTATACTAATGATAAAGCAAAGGCAGTTTTAGACTGCCTTTTGTCGTGCAATTTTTTAGGAGTTAGTATGCAAAGTGAAAAAATTGAAGAAAAGTTAAGTCAACAAATAGTAACCGTTAAAGAAAAAAAGAGTAAATTTTACGGTGGGCTAGTTAGGGTGATAAAAAGCGTTTACCGATTATTTACAAAAAAGTACGACTGCAATATTGTTGAGCGTGAAACTTCTTGCGTGTATGTGTGTAGACATTTAAATATGCACGGTCCGTTAACTACGCTTAAGTCGTTAAAATTTGACGTTCACCCATTAGTATTAAACGTTTTTTTTGATAAAAAAAGTAGCGAAAAACATTTTAGAACGCACACTTTTTCTAAAAACGGCAATTACAACGACGATTTTAGCCTTAAAATTAAACTTTTTAGTTTTATAACGCCTAAAATAATAAACGGATTGCAATCGGTACCCGTATATAGAAAATCTAATCCCATAAAAACACTAAAATCTAGCATTAAATATCTTAAAAAAGGTGAAAGTTTAATAGTTTACCCCGATATTGACTATAAAGCGGGTTACGGTGAAATTTCGCCTATATACGACGGCTTTTTAATACTTGGCGAAATTTATAAAAGACAAACGGGTAAAGACTTAAAATTCGTACCCCTTTATATTGACGAAAAAAATAGAAGTATAGTTGAAATGGGCGACGTAGTTATCAGCGATTATAAAAAAGAATTTTCATTAAAAAAAGATGAAATTGTTGAAAAGATAAATGGTGTATAACCTTATTATTGTTGCATTTTTGCTATAAATGTTATATAATACCTAAGATATTAAAATTTAGAGGTGGTATTATGGAAACTAGACCTGTTTGTCTTATAATAATGGATGGTTACGGATTGAACAATGAAACGTCTGGCAACGCAATTTCAATTGCAAACGCTGGAGTTATTAACGGTTATATGCAGACTTATCCGTCAACTACGCTTGGCGCAAGTGGTATGAGCGTTGGTCTTCCCGTCGGTCAAATGGGTAATAGTGAAGTAGGTCACTTAAATATAGGTGCTGGTAGAATAGTTTACCAAGATTTAACTCGTATTACTAAAGAAATTCAAGACGGTGACTTTTTTGAAAATGCTAAACTTTTAAAAGCAATGAATTCTGCTAAAAATAACGGCAAAAAATTGCATTTATACGGTTTGCTTTCAAATGGTGGCGTACACAGTCATATTACTCACTTATACGCCCTTGTTGAAATGGCAAAAAGGGTTGGCTTAGAAAAGGTTTATATTCACGGCTTTTTAGACGGTAGAGACGTTGCCCCTACTAGTGGCGCATCTTTCGTTAAAGAATTGCAACAAAAGTTAAACGAAATTGGAGTAGGTGAAATTGCTTCGGTATGCGGTAGATATTACGTTATGGATAGGGACAATCGTTGGGACAGAGTTGAAAAGGCTTACGATATGTTAACTATTGGTAACGGCGAACAAACAACAAATGCTGAAACGGCTATTTTAGATAGTTACGCTAAAGGCGTTACCGACGAATTTATGCTTCCATCTAACGTAGTTAAAAACGGCAAGGCTATCGGTCTTATTGAAAAGGGAGATAGCGTAATTTTCTTTAACTTTAGACCTGATAGGGCAAGGGAAATTACAAGGGCAATGACAGTTAGTGATTTTGACGGTTTCGTTAGAAAAACGGGGTTATTAGACTTATGCTACGTTGGTTTTACTAAATACGACGCTACTTTTGAAAACGTAGAAATTGCTTTTGAAAAGGTTTTATTAAACAACACTTTAGGCGAATATTTATCAAGCAAAGGTTATACTCAACTTCGTATAGCCGAAACTGAAAAATACGCGCATGTAACGTTCTTCTTTAACGGTGGCGTAGAGCAACCCGTTAAAAACGAATATAGAGATTTAATTAACTCACCAAAAGTTGCAACTTACGATTTACAACCTGAAATGAGCGCCCGTTTAGTTACTGACAAGGTTTTACAAGAGATTGAAAGCGACAAGTTTGACGTTATAATTTTAAACTTTGCAAACTGCGATATGGTAGGTCATACGGGCTTTGTTGACGCTTCGGTTAAAGCCGTTCAAACGGTTGAAGAGTGTACTAAAAAGGTGGTTGATGCCGTTTTAGGTAAAGGTGGTTCGGTATTAATTACGGCTGACCACGGCAACGCCGATAAAATGTATGAAGACGACGTTAATAAAAAACCGTTTACTGCTCACACAACTAACCCTGTTCCGTTTATTTTAGTTTCTAATAAATTTAACGGCGTTAAGTTGCGTGAAGGTGGCGTTTTAGCCGATATTGCCCCTACTTTGTTACAAGTAATGGGTGAAGAAATTCCATTAGAAATGACTGGAAAGAGCCTAATTATTAAATAATAGTTAAAAATTGACTTAAAAATAGTTGTAAAAATAATATTTTTATGATACAATGTTAAAGATTTCAATAAAAATATAAAAATAGGTGAATTTATGAATTACGATTTATTTTTGCTTTTAAGCAGAATATTCTTATTAATATTAGTTGTAGCATCAATTTTCGTTATAATTGTAGTTATTATGCAACCAGCCAACTCAGATGGTATCGGTGCGATAAGTGGTCGTCAAGACACTTTCTACGGTAAAAACAAATCTAAAACGTTAGAAAGTAAAATGAAGAAACTTACAGTAATTTCAATTATAGTTTTAGCAGTGTGTATGATAGCATTTACTGTTCTTACACTTTTAGCAAAAAGACTTTTAGGATAAAACGAAACGGCTTGTTACAAGCCGTTTTTTTATTGGTATATTATGAATTTAAAAGATATTATTTACGAAAAATTTTTAAACGGTGAATTTGAATATAAGGGCGCAAAACGAATATTTCAACTTTTAGAAGCCAAAAGCAATTTTGAAAAGGATAGCGTTAGGGCGATTTTAAACGAGTTAGAAGATGAAGGTAAAATTACTTATTCCAACGGTAAATTCGTGTTAATCGAGCACAGTGGTTTAATAAAAGGTGAATTAAAGGGTAACGAAAGGGGTTTTGCTTTTTTAATTCCACACGACAAAAGCGTGGGAGACTTTTTTATACCGTCAAGCAACTTGCACGGAGCGTTAAATAAAGATACCGTTTTAATAAGAAAAGTTAATTCTAAGCGTGGTAGCAGTGACGAGGGTGAAGTAGTTAAAATTTTAGAACGAGGGGTTAAGCAACTTGTAGGTACTTTTCAAAAGGAAGAAAATTTTGGGTTTGTTATAGCAGACGATAAAAATTATTTTACCGACGTGTACGTTCCGTTCAAAAAATCTCGTGGGGCAAAAAACGGTGATAAGGTCGTTTGCGTTATAGAAAAATATCCCGAAGGCCGTCGTCATCCCGAAGGCGTTATAACTGAAATTTTAGGCAAAAAGCACGATTTTAAGACGGAAGAAATGTCTATTATTAAAAATCACGGCTACGACGTTAAATTTCCTAGTAAAGTTTTAAAAGAACTTGACGGTGTTTTAGACCACGTTATTGAAGCCGATATAAAATGTCGTAAAGATTTTACCGACATTTTTACCGTTACTATCGACGGTGAAGACAGTAGAGATTTTGACGACGCTATATCGTTACTTAAAACCGAAAACGGCTATACTTTAATGGTTCATATAGCCGACGTATCTCATTACGTTAAAACGGGTAGTGAAATAGACAAAGAAGCGTTAAATCGTTCAACAAGCGTGTATTTCCCTGAAATGGTTATACCAATGCTTCCTAAAAAACTTTCTAACGGTATATGTTCGTTAAATGAAAACGAAGTTAGGCTTTGCTTGTCGGTATGTATGGACATTGACTTAAAAGGTAAAGTAACTTCTTACGAAATAGTTGAAAGCGTAATTAAATCAGATAATCGTTTAACGTATACTCAAGTACAACAAATGTTAGACGGCAATAAGGAAACTATAGCGTTAAATAGGCATGTTTATCCGTTTATAATCGACTGCTACGCTCTTATGCAGATTTTGAATAATAAGCGTATGAAAAAAGGTAACATTGATTTAGACGTTAAAGAAAGCCACATTTATATAGATAGCGATAATAAAATAGTAGTAGAAGCGCGTAGTAGTGTTAAAGCGTATAAAATTATTGAAGAATTTATGATTTTAGCCAATGAAACGGTTAGTGAATACGTTTATTATTTGAACTTGCCGTTTATTTATAGAATTCATAAAAAACCTGAATTAGACAAGTTTGAAAATTTTAAAAACTTTTTAAAGATTTTAGGCATAAACGTTAAATGGAATTACGAAAATTGCCACTCGAAAGACTTTCAAATTTTACTTGAAAAATTAAGGGGCGAAAATATATTTTCAATAATAAACAAGGTAATGCTTCGTTCAATGCAAAAAGCCGAATATTATCCAGAAAATTTTGGGCATTTTGGTCTTTCTAGCGACTGCTATTGCCATTTTACTTCACCTATTCGTAGATATCCCGATTTAATCGTTCATAGGGTGTTAAAAAGTATTATAAATAACGACTTTAACTATTTAGAAAGGTTAAAAGATAAGGTTTACGAAATAAGTGCAATATCTTCGTTAAACGAAAGAAAAGCCGACCTTGCCGAAAGAGAAATGGACGATTATTACAAATGTATGTATATGAAAGATAAAATAGGCGAAGTTTATAGCGGGGTAATAAGCGGTGTTACGTCGTTTGGTATTTTCGTAGAACTTGAAAATACGGTTGAAGGTATAATTAGGCTTGAGCGTTTACCGCGTGGTGAATATTTATTTGACGAGTCTACTTATACGTTAAGTTGTAACAAATTCACTTTTTCGCTTGGCGATAGAGTTGATATAATGGTTGCAGGCGTAGATTTTGCAATAAAAAAGATTGATTTTGAATTAATTTAATTATAAACTTGTAAAAACAAAAAATGTGTGATACAATTATCTAACAAAAAAGGAGGCAATATGAAGTTAATAACTGAAAACAAGCAAGCATATCACGAATATTTTGTTGACGAAACTTATATTGCCGGTATTTGTTTAGAAGGGGCTGAAGTTAAGTCAGTAAGAAATGGTAGCGTTAATTTAAAAGACAGTTTTTGTGGCGTGTATAACGGTGAAGTGTTCGTAAGGAATATGCATATCGCCGTATACGACCACTCGGGCGTGTTCAATTCGCGTGATAGCAAAAGGGAAAGAAAATTGCTTTTAAATAGGTACGAAATTAATAAAATTGTAGGTAAAATTAATGAAAAGGGCTATACTTTAGTTCCTTTAAAATTGTTTTTTAAAGACAGTTTAATAAAAGTAGAACTAGGTTTATGTAAAGGTAAACACACCTTTGATAAAAAGAAAACTTTAAAAGAAAAAGATTTAAAAAGACAAGCAGAAAGAGAAATTAAAAATATTTAATATATGGGGATGCACTGGATTTGATTAGTTAGCAACTTTATTGTAAGCATACCGAAGTCTCCTAGTCTTCGTTAAAAAAAGGAACTTAAAAATAAATGCAGATACTAATAGAAGTTTTGCACTTGCTGCTTAATAGTGGCTGTCCGATATAAAAGCGTCGTCGGTTTATAAAGGGCATAATCATAGACGAAAAACGTATAATTTGGTTTAATTGTGCCGTTTTATATGTATTTAGCAATTTGCGTTAGCGTGAGTTTGTTCGTTGAAGCACGCTAATTAAGATAAAGACGAAATAAGTATGTAGAAAGCGTAAACGACCTAATTAAGACGCGAGTTCGATTCTCGCCATCTCCACCAAAATAAACTAACGCCTAAAGGCGTTCCCTATAAGGGATTTTTTGAAACATTAAAAATTTATAGGAAATTGCACTTTCAAGCGGTCAAAAGAAAATTAGAACTTGGATATTTCTTCCGAGTTCTTTTTCTTTTGT
>JAZOUX010000105.1:0-7846 GCA_045658325.1 Christensenellaceae bacterium
TAAAAAGGTTGATAATTTATTAAATTCAATCGAAAAATCTAAGAAGGTTGAGTTTGCTTCGTTTATTTACGCGTTAGGTATTGACGGTGTTGGTAAAAAAACGGCTAAGGATTTAGCAAAAGCCTATAAAAATTTAGAAAATTTAAAAAATGCAACTGTTTTAGAGTTAAGTTTTCTTGAAGATATAGGTGAAATTATCAGTCAAAATATATACGAATATTTTAATAATTGCGAAAATATTGAAGAAATTAATAAACTTTTAAATTTAGGCGTAGAAATTACTGAAAGTTCAAATATAGTTACAAAGGGTGTATTTTTAGGTGAAAAAGTCGTATTGACGGGCGTTTTAACTAAATATAAACGAGCAGAAGCCAGCCAAATTATTGAAAGTTTAGGTGGTGAAATATTAAGTAGCGTTACAAAACAAACAACTTTAGTTATTGCTGGTGAAGATGCCGGTTCAAAACTTGAAAAGGCTAAAAAGTTAGGTATAAAAATAATTGACGAAAGTATGTTTGAAAATCTAATTAACGCTTGATATTTTAAAATTATTATGCTATAATAATTACGATTGTTGCTAAAATAGTAAAAAAAATTCAAAAACGCAACAACAAGGTAATTATGAGAAGTATGACTGGCTACGGCAAAGCCGAATATATTGCCGACGGAATTACTTTAACCGTTGAGTTAAAAACGGTTAATAATCGTTACTTAGATTTAACGCCAAAATATCCCCGTGCATTTATCGGGCTTGACGACGTTATTCGTAAAACGGTACAAAAAAATTTATCTCGTGGTAGGGTTGATTTATTTATCACTTACCAAGATACCAATTTAACTGACGTTAGTTTAGACGTTGACTTACCGCTTGCAAAAGCCTACGTTGACGCTTCTAACGTTATAAAAAGCCAATTTCCTTCACTTGAGTACGATTTAACGGTAACTTCTTTAATGAAGGTAACTGACGTTATTAAATCTTCACAACAAACTTTTGATATTAATAAGGTTGCCCCAATTTTAGAGCAAACGGTAAATAACGCATGTATAAACCTAAACGTAATGCGTGATATTGAAGGTGCCAAACTTAAAGAAGATTTGTTAAAAAGGGTTCAAGTTATTAGTGAAATAGTTGAAGAAATTAAAAATAGAGCGCCTAAAATCGCGCAAGAATATCGTGAAAAGTTATATGATAGGATAAAAGAAGTTTTATCTCAATCACAAATTGATGAAACGCGTATTTTGCAAGAAACGGCGTTGTTTTTAGACAAGTCTAATATTGACGAAGAACTTACACGCTTAAATTCACACATATCGCAATTTTGCAAAATTTGCGAATTAGACGGTGAAGTTGGTAAAAAACTTGACTTTTTAATACAAGAATTTAACCGTGAAGCAAATACGGTATGCAGTAAGTCGAACGACGTAACTATTACCGAAAACGCATTAAAATTAAAATGCGAAATTGAAAAAATTAGGGAACAAATCCAAAATATTGAATAAAGGAGTACATAACAATGATAAACGAACCACCTATTGATAATTTAACTAGTAAAATCGGCGATAAATATAAAGGCTCAAAATACGCTCTTTGCGTAGTTGTGGCTAAAAGGGCAAGGCAACTTATTGAAATAAGCAAAAGTCAAAACACGGCTATTCAAAACAACAATAAGCCTTTGACTCAGGCAGCAATAGAAATTGAAGAAGATAAAATTACTGCAATAAATGGTTAAAATTTAAGGTCAAGGCTCTCTTGACCTTATTTTTTCGGGGTTGATATGATAGCTGAAGTAATCGTTGACGTAGCGACGAGCGAACTTGATAAAATTTTCGACTATAAAACTAACGCTTTTAACGTAAGCGTTGGAAGTAGAGTAGTCGTTCCTTTCGGTAAATACGTTACCGAAGGTTTTGTTATGCGCTTAAAAGAAAATTCTTCGTACCCCGTTGAAAAGTTAAAAGGCATTTTAAGGGTTGTTGACGATATACCAGCACTCACTAGTGAAAATTTAAAATTGTGCGATTATATGCACGATTTATATCACGTTCCATACGCACCTATTTTAAGGCTGTTTTTACCAACTGAAATGCGTAAAGGAACGGTAAGAAAAAAGACGGTTGACTACGTTGAATTTAATAAAAATTTAGATTATAACAAAGTTATATCGTCGTTTAGTAAAAATTCAAAAGCAAAATTTCGCTTATGCGAGTATTTATACGAAAAAGGTAAAACAAAAAGGTCGGCTTTAACTGAAATCGCATCTTCTTCAGTAATAAAAAATTTAATTGACGATAACGTTTTAACCGTTATTGAAGAAAGAGAAATTCGCACTCCGTACAAAGATATTAAATTTCAAGACAATAAGCACGTTTTAACTTACGAGCAACAAAACGCCGTAAACGTAGTATTAAACGCTGATAGACCGGTATTAATACACGGAGTTACAGGTAGTGGAAAGACGGAAGTTTATTTAAATTTAATTGAAAACGCCGTTAAAAATGGCAAAACGGCAATAATGTTAGTGCCTGAAATTGCGTTAACACCACAAATGTTTTCACGTTTAAAAGCACGTTTTGGCGATTTATCGGCGATATTACATAGTGGTCTATCTAAGGGCGAAAAATTTGACGAGTGGTGGCGACTTCGTAGTGGCGAAGCCAAAATAGCAATAGGCGCACGAAGTGCGATTTTTGCTCCACTTGAAAATATAGGATTAATTATTATTGATGAAGAGCACGATTCTAGTTATGAAAGTGAAACTAGTCCACGCTACGTTACCAGCGATATTGCGCTATATCGAGCAAAATTAAACGGTGCACAAGTAGTTTTAGGTAGTGCAACCCCTAAATTTGAAAGTTACAACAACGCTATTGATAAAAAATATATTTTATGCGAAATGAATTTAAGGGTAAACGGTAAACCAATGCCCGAAATCGTAATTAGCGATATGAAAGACGAAGCAAGGCGTGGTAATCCGTCTATGTTTTCAAGCGTTTTAAAAGAAGAAATTAATAAAGCCCTTGTTAGCGATAATCAAGTAATAATCTTCTTAAATAGGCGTGGTTTTTCGCAAAAAATAATATGCCGAGAGTGTGGTTACGTTGCAAAATGTACTCATTGCGACGTATCTTTAACGTATCATAGGTTTGATAATTTATTAAAATGTCATTATTGTGGCTCGACCTATCATACCCCTAAAGCGTGTCCAGACTGTGGCTCGGTAAAAATTAATTATTCGGGTACGGGTACTCAAAAAGTCGTTGAAGAATTGCAAAATATGTTTCCAACAAGTAAAATTTTACGCATGGATAACGATACAACGTCTACTAAAGAAGGTCATTATAAAATTTTAAACGACTTTGCAAGTAAAAAAGCAAATATTTTAGTAGGCACTCAAATGATAGCAAAAGGGCACGACTTTCCGTCGGTAACGTTAGTAGGAATAATCGACGCTGATATGAGCCTATATTTTTCTGACTACCGTTCTGGTGAAAGGACTTTTCAGTTAATTACCCAAGTTGCAGGAAGGTCAGGTAGGGCAGGCAGTAAAGGTAAAGTCGTTTTACAAACGTACAGCCCAGAAAATAGCATTTTAAATTACGCTATTAGATATGACTATAAAGGCTTTTTTAAAAAAGAAAAGGCGCTTAGGTTATCAACTAGTTTTCCACCTTACGCCGATATAGTTAGAATTATGATTGAAAGTGATGACGACGCTTTAGCATTAGACACGCTTAAAAACGTATATTTCGAGTGCAAGCAAGTATACGAAAAGTATAATAGTAGTTTTGTTTATTTTAATAAAATGCGTAGTCCTTTAAAACGTATAAAAAATAAATTTAGATACCAAATTTTAGCAAGGATAACTGATAATAGAAAAGAAATTGAAGATATTTTCTACACCATTAGCAATAAACACTCAAAAAGGAACGCGTTATGCTATGTAGAAATTAATCCAACAAATTTAAGTTAGGTGAATTATGGCAATTAGACAAATAGTACAAATAGGTGACGACGTTTTAAGAAAAAAGAGTAATCTTGTAACCGATTTTGGTGAAAGAACTCAAAAATTATTAGACGATATGAAAGATACGGTAATTAAAGCCGAAGGCGCAGGTTTAGCAGCACCGCAAGTAGGCGTTTTAAGGCGTATTTTCGTAGTGAACGTTGAAGAAGGTTATTTTGAATTTATCAACCCCGAAATTATAAGTCAGCATGGCTCACAATACGGTATAGAAGGTTGTTTATCTGTGGTTGGTAAACAAGGTAATGTTAAAAGACCGTATAGCGTTACTGTAAAATATCAAGATAGAAAGGGTGAATATCACACTTTAACGGCTGAAGGTTTTTTTGCTAAGGCAATTAGTCACGAATACGACCACTTAGAAGGCATTTTGTATATTGATAAAGCAAACGATATAAAGGTAGTAAAATAATGAGAGTCGTTTTTTTAGGCACGCCAGATTTTGCAGTAGGCGTTTTAAACTCAATACACGCTTCGTCTCACCAAATAGTTGGTGTTATAACTCAACCAGATAGAAAGGTGGGTAGAAAGGCTATAATTACACCATGCCAAGTAAAATCACAAGCACTTTTATTAAATTTGCCGGTATTTTCGTTTGAAAAAATTAGTCGTGAAGGCGTTGAAACGCTTAAAAGTTTAAATCCCGATATATTAGTTACTTGTGCTTACGGTCAAATTTTATCGCAAGAAATTTTAGATTTAGCCCCACACGGCGTAATTAACGTACACGCTTCGCTTCTTCCTAAATATAGGGGCTCTGCGCCAATTCAATGGGCAATTATAAACGGAGATAAAACTACGGGCGTTACTATAATGCAAACGGCTTTAGGTGTTGATAGTGGTGATATAGTTTTACAAAAAGAATTAGAAATTAACGGCGATTACGTTGACACGTTATTTAATCGTTTATCAAATTTAGGGGCAAAATTAATCGTTGAAGCGTTAGATTTAATTGAAACGGGTAAAGCAACCTTTACTAAGCAAGATGAAAGTCAAGCCGTTCACGTTAAAATGATTAAAAAGGAAGATGGTTTAATTGATTTTAACAAATCGGCAGTAGAAATTGTTAATTTAATTAAAGGTTTATCGGTTTGGCCGGTTGCTTTTACCAATTACGAAGGTAAAATGCTTAAAATTTATAAGGCAAGCGTAGTTGGCGGTATAGGAAACGCTGGCGAAGTCGTTTGTAGCGATACTAAGCAAGGTTTATTAATTGGTACTAGTCAAGGTTTATTAAAAGTAGACGAGTTGCAAATTGAAGGAAGTAAAAAAATGCCTATAAAAGACTTTTTATTAGGTAAAAAAATTCCAGTTGGATATAGGTTTTAAATGTTAATTACGGTTTACGACAGTTACAATATTTTAACTAAAGTTTATAGTAAAGGCGCGTTTTTAAAGCAAGCAATTTTAGATACTCAAATTGAGCCGTTGAATAGGGCAAAGGTTACTAAAATTTGCTACGGCGTTTTAGAAAAAGACGTAACGCTTAGTTATATTATTTCGTCTTTATGCGATAAACAACCCAAACTTTCGGTTAGAACTATATTAAAAATTGCCCTTTATTTAATAATTTATATGGGTAAATCGCCATACGCCGTGACGGATAATACCGTTGAACTTTTAAAAAAGTTAGGCAAAGGTGGTATGAAAGGTTTTGTAAACGCCGTATTGCGTTCTTATCTTCGTAACGGCTATAAAATGCCAAATAACCAACTTGATTATTTATCAATAAAATATTCGTACCCTAAATACGTTGTTGAAATGCTTATTAATGACTACGGTTTTAAGCAAGCCGAAGATATTATGCAAAATATTGAAGAAAAAACTTGCGTAAGGTTTAACGACGGCGTTGATGGTGAAGAATATTTAAAAAGTTTAGGGTTTTTATATGAAACAACACCGTTTTCTAACGCTTTTTTCGTAAACGGTTTCAAAATGGAAAACGGTTTTTATAATGGTGATTATACCTTCCAGTCAATAGGCAGTATTGCTATTTGCGACGGTGTTGAAAAGGGCGAAAACTTGCTAGATACTTGTAGTGCACCGGGTGGAAAAACGGTAAACTTATCGTCTAAATTTAACACGGTTACGGCAACTGAACTTCACTCTCATAGGGCTGAACTTATTAAAAGTTACGCTAAACGTATGAATAAGCAAAATATTACCGTTATATGTAAAAATATGACTGATTATTATTCTCCGTTTGAAAATAAGTTCGACGCTGTTTTATTAGACGCTCCTTGCAGTGGGTTTGGCGTAGTTAAAGAAAATCCAGACATATTTTTAAATAGAAAAAAAGAAGACTTGCCGTCTATTATTAACGAGCAAAAATCACTACTTAAAGTTGTTAGTAATTACGTTAAAGTTGGTGGGTATTTATATTACTCTACTTGCAGTATCTTAAAAGACGAAAATTCAAGGCAAATTGCTGAATTTTTAAAAAATAACGACAATTTTATCGAAGAAAAAACAACGTCTAAATTAAATGCTGTTAAAGACGAATACGGGTTACAGTTTTTATCACATTTATCTTTAGGTGCAGGCTTTTATTTTGCTAAATTAAAAAGGGTTAAATAATGAAAGTTTTACAAGATTACTCGTACGAAGAATTAAACGAAATAGTCTTATCGTACGGAGAAAAAAAGTATAGAACAGGGCAAATTTTTAGGGCATTAGCAAACGGCTTAAAAATTAGTGAAATAACTGAAATTTCTAAGTCGTTTAGAGATAAACTTTTAGAAAATTATTATGACGAGCCCGTTTCGCTATATAAAAAATTAGTATCGGTAGACGGCACTGAAAAATACCTATTTAAACTTTACGACGGCAATATCGTCGAAGGCGTTTATATGAAAAATAATTACGGCAATACACAATGTTTGTCAACGCAAATAGGCTGTCGTATGGGCTGTGTTTTTTGCGCTTCGGGGATAGGGGGCTTAGTTAGAAATTTATCAAGTGGCGAAATGCTTGCAACCGTATGCTTAGTTAATAGGCTTGGTGGTGGCAATATTTCAAAAAGGGCAGTTACAAATATCGTTTTAATGGGTAGTGGCGAGCCGTTTGATAACTACGATAATACTGTAAAATTTTTACGTTTAGTATCTTCAAAAGAAGGTTTAAACGTTAGTTTGCGAAATATTAGTTTATCAACGTCTGGCTTAGTTCCACAAATTTATAAGTTTAGTGAAGAAAAGTTACCTTTAAATTTAACGATTTCTCTACACCAACCCTTTACGAAAGAAAGGGAAAAGTTAATGCCAATTACCAAAGCGTATTCGGTTGAAGAAATATTAAAAGCATGTGAATATTATTTTGAAAAGACGGGTAGGCGTTATATTTTTGAATATTCGCTTGTAAAAGGGCATAACGACACACAAAAATGTTTAGACGAGTTAATTAGAATATTAAAAGGTAGACCTTGCCATGTAAACGTTATTAGGCTTAACGAAGTTAAAGAAAATAATTTAAAAGCAACTACCGAAAAAGAAGCCTATGCTTTTGCTGGCTATTTAGAAAAGAACGGAATTTCAGCCACGGTTAGAAGATTAAACGGTGCTGATATTGAAGGCGCATGCGGTCAACTTAGGCGTAGCGTTATAAAAAATGAAAATAATTAAGGAGTTATTATGAAAGAAATTAAAATTGCACCATCAATTTTATCAAGCAACTTTGCAATTATCGGTGAAGAAACGGCAAATATCACTAAATGTGGGGCTGATTATATTCACCTTGACGTAATGGACGGGGTTTTCGTACCAAATATGTCGTTTGGTTATAAGTTAATTAAAGAAATAAGACCTTATTCAAAGGCAGTTTTCGAT
>JAZOUX010000106.1:0-26530 GCA_045658325.1 Christensenellaceae bacterium
TTGCCGGTCTTGAAGAAATTTCTGACGGTGAACTTTACATTGTCGGCGTTAAAATGAACGACGTTCAACCTAAGGATAGAGATATCGCAATGGTTTTCCAAAACTACGCACTTTATCCACACATGACTGTATACGACAATATGGCTTTCGGTCTTAAACTCCGTAAAATGCCAAGGGCTGAAATTGACGCAAGGGTTAAAGAAGCCGCTCGTATCTTAGGTCTTGAAACTTACCTTCAAAGAAAGCCAAAGGCTTTATCAGGTGGTCAAAGACAAAGGGTTGCACTCGGTCGTGCTATCGTTCGTGAACCAAAGGTATTCCTTTTAGACGAACCACTTTCAAACCTTGACGCAAAACTTCGTGCTCAAATGAGAACTGAAATTACTAAACTTCACCACAGACTTGCTACGACTTTCATTTACGTTACACACGACCAAGTTGAAGCAATGACAATGGGTACGAGAATCGTTGTTATGAAAGACGGTTTTATTCAACAAGTAGACGCTCCACAAAAACTCTACGATTTCCCAGCAAACATTTTCGTAGCAGGCTTTATTGGAACTCCACAAATGAACTTCTTTGATGCAGTTATTACTGGAACTAAGACTAAAACTTACATTGAATTTGAAGGTTGCAAAGTATTATGTCCAAAGGCAGTAACTAGCAAAATCATTAACCTTGAAGAATATCTTAACACTGGTAAACCAGTTGTATTCGGTGTTCGTCCAGAAGATTTCCACGATGACGAAATGTTCATTTCTAACTCGCCAGACACTAAAATTAGCGTTAAAGTTGAAGTAGTTGAAAAACTTGGTGCTGAAACTCTCTTATACTGCGAATTCATTAAAGAAGAAACGGTAGATGAAGGACAAATTAGAAGTCTTGTTGACGCTGGTAAAACTCTTATTGCTAAAGTTGATTCGCGTACTAAGACTGAAGTTGACCAAACTGTTGAACTTGCTATCGACGTATTACACGCACATCTCTTTGATAAAGAAACTGAACTTTCTATTATTGAAGGTGAAGGCACTCCAGCATACGTTCCAACTGTAGAAATTGAAAGGCTTGCTAAAATTAAAGAACAAGAAGAAGCAAAAGCCGCTGAAAAGGCTGCTAAAGCAGCAGCAAAAAAGGGTGATAAGGCTGAAGAAGCAACCGAAGATGCCCCTGCAGATGCTGAATAATTTGCAAAAACAAAATATAAGGATAACGTTTTTCGTTATCCTTTTTTTGTTATCTTTTACAAAAATCATTAAAAACAGTAAAAATTATTGCCAAACTAAAAAAAATGCTATATAATATATTTGTGCAATTTGCACAATGGGAGTTAATATGGTTAAAGAGATTCAAAGGTTATTAGCAGTCGTTTATGAAAAGACATCAATAAAAGTAAAAGCAATTAGTGAAAACGGTTTAATAAGCGTTGGCTTTGACGGAGAAGAAATGCCGTCACAAATATCGTTTGAAGGGAACGTTTAACAAGACAAACAAAACAAATGCACAATGTTTAAGTTTATTAGTAATAAAACTAATTTTATAGGGTTTATTGACGGTGCTAACGAGCAGTCTAAAATTTTTGCAACTCTTATAGGCGGTTATATGGAAAATATGACATCTAAAGGCGAAGTCGACGACTATAACAGTCAAGTAGCATCGGTTGTGTCGGGCTTTTTTGGTAAAAATAGAATAATTGCTTTAATGGAAAAGTATTCGGTAAGCAAATCACCTTGCTTTGTACTAGTTTACGAAATTGATAGAGATAAACTTGAACAAGTTAAAGACTTTTTAAATGAATATTCAACTAACGGTGACGATATTGCAGTAATTACTAGTGATGATTTATGCTGTTACGTTAAATTTAGTGGTACTAGTAACGACTTTGACTTTATTTCAGTAAAAGAGTATGCGTCTTACACGATAAAAGCCCTATACGAAGAATTGGGAATAAATGCAACTTGCTATATTGGTGGCGAAGTTAAAAGTTTTGAAAGCATACACACGTCGTACGAGCAAGCGATGGATGCTTTAAGGTTTACTAAAAACTTAAAAATTACAAGAAATTTAAACAGTTATAAAGACTATGTTTTAATTAAAATTATTGAAGAATTACCTAAAGTTAGGGCTGAAGAATATTTTAATGCGTTACTTGGGGGTAGCGCAAGCGCAATTTTAGATGACGAGCAACTTTTGCTTACTGCTTCAACGTTTTTAAATAACGACTTAAATATTAGTGAAACGTCAAGGCAGTTGTTTATTCATAGAAATACTTTAATGTACCGTATCGAGCGTATTTTAAAAATGACCGGTTATGATATTAGGAATTTTAACGACGCTTTATGTATAAGGCTAGTTATGCTCTTAAACAAGGTGATGAGTTAGTATGAAAAAATTTGGTAAAATTTTATTAAAAATATTACCTTATGTCTTAATAGTAGTAGCCTTTTTTACTGGTATTTTTGTAGGAAACGGCGTGCTTGACCAAGACGTGCGCGCTATAAAAAACTTGCTTGAAAAGTATAAAGCGTATTATTATTTTGAAGAAGGTAACGTTGTAGATATAATTTCGTCGTCGATACTAGACGATTATTCTACTTACTACACTCGTGAAGAATACAAAAAAATTCAAGACGGAGCAAAAGGATATACCGACGGTATAGGAATTAGGGTTGATACTGAAACTAATAAAATCGTGTTAGTTTTAGGCAATTCCCCTTGCGATATCGCAGGCGTAAAAAGTGGTGGTGTAGTAAAAAAAGTTATAGTAAATAACGTTGAGTTTACTGAAAATCATACTCAAGTTTTAAACGGTCTAAATATAGGACAATCGTTAAATTTAGTTATTGATTATAACGGAACTGAAATAACGTATAATATTGTTAAATCAAACTATAGGCAGACTTTCGTTAAATATATCGACAGTAGTGGCGAGTATTCTTTTAGGGGAACTAACGGCATAAATTTTGAAAAAATTAGTAGTCTAACGGACATTGACGATACGAGCGTTGGGTACTTGCAATACACGTCGTTTTCGGGTAAAGATAAGGGTTTAGAAGGCTCGGTTGGTCAGTTTAGACGCGCGCTTGAAGAATTTAAAAACAACGGCAAAAATAAACTCATTTTAGACTTGAGAAATAACGGTGGCGGTTACGTTGACGTTTTAGAAGAAATTGCTTCAATGGTGCTTCCAGCAAAAAACGGCACGTCGCAAATAATTGGCATTAGCAATGATAAACACGGCAAGATTGAATATTTTAAAAGTAAAAGCATAACTTTTGAAGATTATAATATTCAAAAATTAGTAGTGTTAGCAAACGGAATGAGTGCATCGGCAAGCGAAGTTTTAATAGGAGCGATTTTAGACTACGCCACTAACTATAACGGCTTACAGTTAAACGTTTTAATTTCAAA
The DNA here is from genome assembly GCA_045658325.1 of Christensenellaceae bacterium. GTDB lineage: Bacteria > Bacillota > Clostridia > Christensenellales > Borkfalkiaceae > HGM11412. The sequence goes on from JAZOUX010000106.1 coordinate 3,409, forward strand.
CGAAAATAAAGGTAATACGTCAACTTACGGTAAAGGAATTATGCAAACGACTTACCTTAATTTTGACGGTAGCGCAGTAAAATTAACTACTGCAAAACTTTTTTTACCTTTAACTAACAAGTGTATTCACGGCGTTGGTTTTACTGAAGATTTTGATAGCCGTATTAAAGTGGTCAACGAAAACGATATATTAAATTACGCTATAAGTTTATAGGTGAAAAATGAATAAAAAAGGACTTATATTGGTAAACGCCTATTCGTCTTTAACTACGGCGCTTAACCAGTCAACCAGATTAAAAGAAGAATTTTTAAATTACGGCGTTCAAGTTGATATAGTTAAAAACGGCGAATTTTGTACTATTATTGAAAATAACTCATTTAAAACAGACTACGACAAATACGATTTTTGCGTGTATTTAGATAAAGACAAATACGTTAGCGAAATTTTAGAAAAAAAGGGAATTAGACTTTTTAATAACCACAACGCTATACGTTTATGCGACGATAAAATGCGTACCTATATTGCTCTTTGCGAAAACGGGGTTGATATTGTCGACACTATTCCAGGGGCGTTATGCTATACTCAAGACGCTCGTATCGACGAAGAAAAAGTTAAAAGAATAGGCGATAAATTAGGGTACCCCGTAATAGTAAAACACAACTACGGTTCGTTAGGTCAAGGCGTTTTTAAAGCCGATAACTTAAAAGAACTTTTATCGTTAGCAAGCAAGGTAAAATTAGTTCCCCACCTATTTCAAAAAATGGTTAAGTCTAGTTATGGTAAAGATATTAGGGTAATAGTTATAGGTGGTAAAGTTTTTGCGAGTATGCTTCGTTCGGCTGATAACGATTTTAGGTCAAACATTGAACTTGGTGGTATTGGCAAAAGCGTTCAAATTAATGAAGAAACTGTTAACCTTTGTGAAAAAACGTCAAAAATTCTTAATCTAGATTACTGTGGAATTGACGTTTTAATTGGCGAAAATAACAAGCCTATAATTTGCGAAGTTAATTCTAACGCCTTTTTTGGTGGAATTGAAAAAGTTACTCATAAAAACGTAGCAAAAAGATACGTTGAGCATATATTAAACAGCATATAAATTAATAAGCCCTTAAAGCAAAAACTTTAGGGGCTTTTATTTTAAATAAAAATTATTTTATAATTTTTTTATTAAATAGTCTTTAAATTTTGTGTTGACAATTATGGGCTTGTGTAGTATACTAAAAAGTAGTAAAAAGGAGAACTTTTATGTATAAAGATTATAAAATTAAACAACCGTTTTTTGAATACGGCCCAAAATGCTATATGTACGGTGAAACGCTTTTAAATATAGCAAAAGGCTTAGACCAACTTGCTGAAAAATACGACGTTGACGTTGTTTTAGACGTTCCAGATACTGAAATTTTCAATATCGCAAAGAACGTTAAAAGGGTACACGTTTATTCACAACATATGGATAGTTTACCAATAGGCAAAGGTATGGGCAAATCTTTACCAGAAGCCTTAAAGGCAGCGGGTGCAGTTGGCGTAATGCTTAACCACGCTGAACGCAAACTTACACTTGAAGAAATTGCCGTAGCAATTAAGCGTGCTGACGAAGTTGGTCTTGCTACTATGGTATGTGCCGACAGTATTGAAGAAGTTAAGGCTATTGCAAAACTTGCTCCTAACATTTTAGTTGCCGAACCTACTGAACTTATCGGTACTGGTAAACCAGCCGACAAAGAATATGTTGACGCAGTTATTAAGGCTATTAAAGATATAAATCCAGAAATTTTACCTTTCCCATCGGCAGGCATTTCAAAAGGACAAGATTGTTACAATATAATTAAAGCCGGCTCGTCGGCTTCGGGTTGTTCAAGCGCAATAGCAAAAGCCGAAAATCCGTTAGCACTTGCTGAAGAAATGATTGCAAGCGTTAGAAAAGCGTGGGACGAACTTCACGGTTAAGGGGCATTATGAATAAAGAAACTTTAAAACAAGTAAAAAACGTATTCGCTATCGAAAGCGAGTGCATTAAAAATATGGAACAATACTTTGATGAAGAACAATTTTCAAAGGCAGTTGACTTGTTAAAAAACGCAACTAGAATTGCAACGGCAGGTTGTGGACATAGTGGTATAATTTGTCAACACTTTGCGCACTTGATGTGCTGTATTGAACTTCCTACAAGGTTTATTTCTCCAGCAGAAGCCGTACACGGCGCAACGGGTTATTTAAAAGAAGGCGACGTTATGGTGTTTGCTTCAAGGGGTGGCAAAACAAAAGAATTGTTACCAATTTTAGATATTTGCAAAGCAAAAGGCGTAAAGGTAATTACGGTTACTGAAAATTTAGAGTCTCCACTTGCAACTGGTGCAGACGTTGTGTTAAAGCAATACGTTAATCGTGAGACGGACAAGTATAATTCGCAAGGAACTACGTCTTCTACGTCGCTTGCAGTTATATTCCATCTTCTTCAAACGGCTTTAATTGAAGAAACAGGCTATAAAAACGAACAATTTGCTCTTATTCATCCAGGTGGGGCTGTTGGCGAAAGATTAAACAAATAAAAAAATTTAAAATAAATAAAACATAAGGAGTTTTTATTATGGAATTTAAAGTATTTCAAAAAGAATTAGAATTACAATCAAGGGGTTGGAGACCAACTTTCCACGACGTTTCAAAAGAAATTGTTGAAATCGTTAAAGCATCGGGTATTAAAAACGGTACGGTTACTATCGCTTCTCACCACACAACTTGTAGCGTTATGGTACAAGAATGTTCACACGATATTGATAAATACGATTTAGAATTTTTACAACACGATTTACTTAAAATTATGTCAAAAATCGTTCCTAACTATTCTGAAGACAACGAATATTTACACCCAGGTCCAATTCACTCGCAATTTGGTAGATACGTTAACGAACCAGGTGACTTTACTTCTCTTAACACAGACGGTCACTTAAGAAGCGTATTCTTCGGTAGAAGCGAAGCAATGACTATTAAAGACGGCGTTTTAGATGGTGGCGAATTTGCGCACATTTATTTCGTTGACTGGGACCAAGTTAGAGCAAGAAGAAGACAACTTAACGTAACGGTTATGGGTACGACTGACGACGTTGAAGATAGAAAATGGAACAACGGTCAAGTTGTTAACACTTTAAGAAAATTCACTCCAGAAGAAAAGGCGTACGACGAACACTTTGACCTTCAACAAAAAAGATAATGAATTTAATGGGTATTGACGTAGGTACTACGTCGGTCAAGACGGCTGTTTTTGACCAAAATCTCAAATTAATAAAATCATCAAATATCGACTACGTTGTTCAAGCAAAAGGCAACGTAGTTGAGTTTTGTGCTGAAAAATATTGGCAAATCGTTGAATCGGAACTCAAAAACCTTGATATTAAAGTTGACGCTTTAGCAATTGATACTCAATGCGAAACTCTTATTTTAACCGACGAATACGGTAACCCTTGTCGTGAAGCAATAGTTTGGCTTGATAATAGGGCAACTAAGGAAGCCGAAATTATCGAAAAGCATTTTGGTAGAGAGTTAGTTTATAATATAACCGGTCAGCCAGAAATTACGGCAACTTGGCCGGCTTGTAAACTTTTATGGGTAAAAAATAACGAGCCAGAAGTTTGGGCAAAGACTAAAAAAATCTTTTTGCTTGAAGATTATTTATTATTTAAGTTAACGGGTAAATTCGTTACCGAAAAAACTCTACAATCTTCAACTATTTACTTTGATATTAATAAAGGTATTTATTGGGAAGATATGCTAAATTTTATAGGCGTTGACCAAAAAATGCTACCATCTTTATGTGATAGTGGAGTATTGGTTGGCGAGTATAACGGTATAAAAGTCGTTACGGGTGCAATGGACCAAGTTAGTGGTGCTATTGGCGCAGGCGTTATTAAAAAAGGAATAGTTAGCGAAATGACTGGTACTACTATGGTAATATTTAGCCCTTGTGATAGCGTTCCTAAATACAATAAAGATAGTATTATTCCGTGCCACTATAACTACGACGGCAAGTATTGTTTACTTGCTTGGTCGTCAACGGCGGGTATGGCGTTAAAATGGTTTAAAAACGCACTATGTGAAGACTTTTCGTTTAAAGACTTAGACGTTTTAGCCGAAAAGGTTGGAGTTGGTAGCGATGGTTTAACCTTTTTACCGTACCTATGTGGCTCGACGATGCCTAAATATAATCCAAGCGCAAGGGGTAGTTTTACGGGCTTAACGCCAGAGCATACTCGCGCGCATTTCGTTAGAAGCATAATGGAATCAATTGCTTGCACGCTTAAAGAAAATTTAGATTACATAGGTGCTTCGGTTACTGAAATTAGGGCTATGGGTGGTGGCGCTAACAGTAGTTTATGGTGTCAAATGAAAGCCGACTTAACTAACAAAACGCTAGTAACCCTTGAAAATAGCGAAACGGCTTGTTTAGGTGGTGCAATTTTAGCAGGCGTAGGAATAGGTTTATTTAAAGACGTTGAAAGTGTTTCTAGTTTAATAAATATAAAAAAGACGTTTACTCCAAGTGGCGTTGATTACACAAAATGTTACGAAAATTACCTTAACGCCGACGCAATTTTAAACGTTCGTAAATAAATAAAAATTACGAAGAATAAAGAAAACGACTAACATAAGTTAGTCGTTTTTAATTTATAAATTTACTTTATTACCCTTAATTTGATAATGCCGTCGATGTTTTTTAAGGCTTCAACTGCTTCGTCGCTAATGGTTGGAATATCTATAATTGAATAGGCAAAATCACCTTTTGACGAGTTCACAAAGTTATCAATGTTAATATGATTGTCTGCTAAAATAGTAGTAAACTGAGCAATCATATTTTTTTGATTTAAGTGTAAAATTGCAACCCTTATATTAGAATTTCTTGGAGCGTGGCAAGTTGGGTAATTTACGCTATTAGTAATATTACCGTTTTCAATATAGTCTTTAAGTTGCTTAGATGCCATAACGGCACAGTTATCTTCTGCTTCTGGTGTTGATGCGCCAAGGTGTGGAATACAAATAACGTTTTCTTCACCAATTAATTCGTCACTTGGAAAGTCGGTAATATACCTAGAAATTTTACCGTCGTTAATTGCGTTTAAAATTGCGTTAGTATCGCAAAGTTCACCCCTTGCACAGTTTATAATAACAACGTCGTCTTTCATTTCTTTTATAACGGCATCGTTAATCATATTTTTATTTTTGTCGGTGAGTGGAACGTGTAAAGTAATATAATCGCAAGTTTTAAAAATTTCGTTAATTTCTTGCGTTACTTCAACGTGTCTTGATAAATGAAGCGCGCTATTTACTGAAAGGTAAGGGTCATAACCTAAAACTTCCATATTCAAGCCAAGCGCAGTGTTTGCCACCCTTGCACCTATTGCGCCAAGACCGATAACGCCAAGTTTTTTGCCAAGTAATTCTCTACCAACAAAGTCTTTTTTACCTTTTTCTACTAACTTAGATAAATTTTCTTTACCTTTAAGGGTTTTTACCCAGTCGATTGCTGGAACGATTTTTCTTGAACCTAATAACAAACAAGCAATAACAAGTTCGCTAACGGCGTTAGCGTTAGCACCAGGCGTGTTAAATACTACAACGCCTTGTTTAGCGTATTCGTCGTAAGGAATATTGTTCACGCCAGCGCCAGCCCTTGCTACTGCAAGAACGCTACTAGGCAAAGCGTAATCTTTCATTTCAAAACTTCTTACGATAATACCAATAGGGTTTTCACAAGAAGCGCATACCGTATAATCGTTTTTTAAAACGTTGTTTACAAGTGGACTAATTGGGTTAAGTGCTAAAATCTCTTTCATAATACACCTTATTTGTTTTGTAATTCAAACTTTTTCATAAATTCTATAAGCGAGTTAACGCCTTCAACCGGCATGGCGTTATAAATGCTAGCTCTCATACCGCCTGCTAAACGGTGGCCTTTTAACGATACAAGTCCGTTAGCCGATGCTTCTTTAATAAATAATGCGTCAAGTTCTTCGCTTGTCGTAATGAAAGGAACGTTCATTATCGAACGGTCAACCTTATTAACTTTATTAGTATAGAACGAAGAATTATCTATAAAATCGTAAAGCATTTTAGCCTTGTATTCGTTAATTTCTTGCATTACTTTAACCCCACCTAATTTTTTAAGGTGTCTAAATACGAGCATTGCAACGTAAATAGGGAAGCAAGGTGGAGTATTATATAAACTGTCGTTCTTTGCTTGAATTTCGTAAGAAAGCATAGTAGGGCAAATATCTTTTTGCTTGCCAAGTAAGTCTTTTTTAACTATAACGATAGTTAAGCCACTTGGAGCAATATTTTTTTGTGCGCCAGCGTAAATAAGCCCGTAATTTTTTACGTTAATTTGTTCACTTAAAATGCAAGACGACATATCGGCAACGAGTGGAGCAACTGTTTTAGGCAACTTAGTATATCTAGTACCAAAAATAGTGTTGTTCGACGTAATATGAACGTAGTCTGCATTGTCGGTAAACTTAATTTTATCAACGTCGGGAATATAAGTAAAGTTTTTATCTTTAGACGATGCTACTATATTAGCAACGCCGTATTTTGCACCTTCTTCTTGCGCTTTACCAGCAAAGTTACCGGTAACTATATAATCTGCTACGCCGGTAGTCATTAAGTTAAGTGGAACTGCTGCAAATTGTTGTGAAGCACCACCTTGAACGAATAAAACGGCGTAATCGTCTGGGATATTTAAAAGTTCACGAAGTAAAGCGTTGGCTTCGTCGTTTATCGCCATAAAGGGTTTAGACCTATGCGACATTTCGGTAATGCTCATACCCGTGCCGTTAAAATCTAAAAGGTCTTTTTGTGCTTCTTTTAATACGTCAAGTGGCATAGTTGATGGACCTGCGGCAAAATTATAAACTCTCATAATGTTCTCCTTAATATAAGTAATAGCCCTAAAATATTGCGATTTTAGGGCAGTATTTTTGGTGAAATAAATTTTTATCTTACGCTAAATAAAAGTTGTCCGTATGTTGGGAAAGGCCATAACGTTTCAGGCGTGTAAGTTTCGGCTTCGTCGGCAAACGCCCTTAAAGACTTCATACAAGGAATAATCTTGTCCTTATAATAAAAAGCCAAGTCTTTAGCATCTGAAATTTTTAACGCCTTTTCTAAAAGAGAAATTAACTTTTCAGCCTTTTTATAAATATTCGTATTTAAGTCGGATAATTTTTTTGCAACCGTTATATCAATTTCGTTATTAGCACCAACCATTTGCTTCCTTTCAGCCGTGTGAATTAGTTTTGAAACGTACTTATTAACTGCCGGATAAATGTCTTTTTTAGCCATTTCAGCCATAGTAAGTGCTTCGATATTGATTATGCGTGAGTAATTTTCAAATATAATGTGTTGCCTTGCTTTTAACTCAGTTAAAGTAAATACTTTAGACTTTTCAAAAAGGGCAATGTTTTTTTCAAGCGTGTAAGCGTTGCAAGCATCTGGAGTTGTCTTTAAGTTTGCAAGACCACGTCTTTCGGCTTCTTCAACCCATTCTTTTGAATAACTGTTACCGTTAAAGATAATACTGCCATGTTCTCTAAGCGTTGTTGCAACTATTTCGTATACCGTAGTAGGTATGTTTGAAGAATTCTTTAACAATAAAGCAAATTCACTTAAAACGTCGGCAACCGTAGTGTTTAAAATAACGTTACAGTCTGCAATAGAATCGTTTGAGCCAACCATACGGAACTCAAATTTATTACCGGTAAAGGCAAGTGGTGACGTTCTATTACGGTCAGTCGTATCCTTAGGGAGTTTTGGTAAAATTTTAGCACCAAGTTCCATAACCGTTTTATGAACGTGATAAACGTCTTTGTTTTTAAGAATGGCGTTAAGAGCGCTAATTAAATCGTCACCAACGAATATTGAAAGAATTGACGGTGGTGCTTCGTTTGCGCCAAGACGGTGGTCGTTACCAGCGCTTGCTACCGATAATCTATATAATTCTTGATATTTATGCGTAGCCTTAATAACTGCCATTAAAAATACAAGGAATTGCAAATTTTCACCAGGTGTTTCGCCAGGAGAGAATAAGTTAACGCCCGTATCAGTCGAAATTGACCAGTTATTGTGTTTGCCACTACCGTTTACACCAGCAAAAGGTTTTTCGTGTAATAAGCAAATAAGACCGTGCTTGTCGGCAACCTTTTTAAGTAATTCCATAGTAAGTTGGTTATTATCGGTTGCTATATTTACGGTAGAAAAAATAGGTGCAAGTTCGTGTTGAGACGGAGCAACTTCGTTATGTTCAGTTTTTGCTAAAATGCCAAGTTGCCATAACGCTTGGTTAAGGTCTTCCATAAACGCTTTAACTTTTGGTTTAATAGTACCGTAATAGTGGTCTTCAAGTTCTTGACCCTTAGGTGGTTTTGCACCGAAAAGCGTTCTACCAGTATATAAAAGGTCTTTACGTTTACTTGCCATTTCTTTATCAATTAAAAAGTATTCTTGTTCAGCACCAACGTTTACTTTTACTGATTTAACGTCGGTATTGCCAAGTAAGTTTAATACTTTTACGGCTTGTTTATTAAGATAATCTAACGAACGGAGAAGTGGAGTTTTTTTATCAAGTGCTTCGCCACTGTACGAGAAAAACGCCGTAGGAATACATAACGTTTTATCTTTGATAAACGCGTACGACGTAGGGTCCCAAGCAGTATAGCCCCTTGCTTCAAAAGTTGCCCTTATTCCACCGTTAGGGAAAGAAGAAGCGTCAGACTCGCCTTTAATAAGTTCTTTACCACTAAAATCCATAATGATTTTACCGTTTTTGGTTGAAATAAAACTGTCGTGTTTTTCGGCAGTAATTCCCGTCATAGGTTGAAACCAGTGCGTATAGTGTGTTGCGCCCTTTTCAATAGCCCAATTCTTCATAGCGTTGGCAACTTCTTGAGCTACTGTTATATCAAGTTCAGCGCCTTCGTCAACCGTTTTTAATAATTTATTAAAAATTTCAGGTGATAAAGTTTTTTTCATAACGTCTTCATTAAAAACGTTACATGCGAAAATTTCAGGTATTCCCATAAAAATCTCCTTCGTAGATAATAATATATTATTATAGATAATATTTATTATTTTGTCAACAACTTGATATATTTTAGCGTTCGTAAAAATATATTTATATTATGAAATTATTTAGTAAAAGAAAAATTGCCGTTCTTTTAGCAGTAGTTTGCTTGTTTATAGTAAGTTTTATATATTCGTTAGGTAGCGATAAAGTCGTTGCCGATTTTAAAAAAACGACAATAGTTTTAGACGCTGGTCACGGTGGTATTGACGGTGGTACTCAAGGTGTTACGACGGGTGTTAAAGAAAGCCATTTAAACCTATTAATCGTTAAAGAGTTAGAGATTTTGTTTAAACAAGCAGGGTTTAAAGTGATATTAACTCGTGACGGGGACTACGGTCTTTACGGTGACGAAAGTCCGGGGTTTAAGGTGAGAGATTTACAAAAAAGAGTTGATATAGTTAACGACTCAAACGCCGATTTGCTAGTGTCGATACATATAAACAAGTTCAGTATGCCAAGTAGGAGTGGCGTTCAAGTTTTTTATAAAAAAGGGGATATGCTAAGCAAAACTCTTGCCGAAAACGTTCAACTTGAAGTAAATTTACTTAAAGAGCAAAAGCGTATGTACGACGCGTTAAGTGGCGACTACTTTATTTTAAATGAGATAAATTGTAGTGGAGTAATAGTAGAGTGTGGGTTTTTATCTAACGAGTTTGACGAGAAGTTACTTCTTAGTGACTCTCACCGTAAAAATTTAGCAAAACGAGTGTATAGTGGGGTTTTTAGATATTTTTCAAAATCTAAAATAGTAAGTTAAACAAGGTTTTTAGCCTTGTTTTTTTGTTGCTTTAAAAACTAATTTTTTATAAAATAAAGCCGTAACGAGTATAATAAAAAAACTTGAAAATTCAATACTATTATGTTATAATAACTATGTATGTTTAAATTTGACGATTCGTTAGATATTCAAAATGTAAAAAATTTGAGTTCGCTGACCTTAGCGTTTATAGGCGACGCAGTATATTCGTTATACGTTAGAAAGCGTTTCGTGTTTATAAAAGACGATAAGGGTTACGAATTAAATAAAAAGACGGCAGACGTAGTTAAAGCTCCAAGTCAAGCAAAGGCAGTTGAAAAATTGTTACCCCTTTTAACTGAAGAAGAATTAGCCGTTTACAAAAGGGGGCGTAATGCTAAAAAGGGGACAAGGGCTAAGCACGCTTCGGTTACCGAGTATAATAAATCGACGGGTTTTGAAGCGCTTATAGGGTACTTGTATCTTTTAGGTAGCCATGAAAGGTTAGAATATTTACTTAATATCGTAATAGACGAAAAGGAAGAAGGTTAAAATGAAAATTGAAGGAAGAAACGCCGTATATGAACTTATTAAAACTGAAAAAACGATAGATAAAATTTTAATTCAAAACAGCGTTAAAGACGAACTTGTTAAATTAATAGCAAAAGACAGTACGTTAAAAAATTATAAATATCAATTCGTTGACAAAGCGATTTTAGATAAAGAAAGTGAAACTAAGCGTCACCAAGGTTTTATTGCTTACGTTAGCGATTACAAGTACACTAATTTTGACGAGTTAATTAATGATCTAGACGAAAAGAAAGACGCTTTTTTAGTTTTGCTTGACGGCGTTGAAGACCCACACAATTTAGGTAGCATTATTAGGGTATGCGAGTGTGCTGGGGTTGACGGCATAATAATCGGCAAACGAAGAAGCGCTCAAGTAAACGAAACGGTTATGCGTATTTCAGAAGGTAGCGCAAACCATATTAAAATTTCAAGGGTAACTAACTTAAACCAAGCCATTGACGTTATTAAAAAACATAATATTTGGACCTACGGTCTTGAACTTGGTGGTGAAGAAATTTATAAAACCAATTTAAAAGGTAGGCTTTGTATCGTCGTTGGTGGTGAAGACACGGGCATTAACCGTTTAACCAAAGAAAAGTGCGACGTTATTATGACTATACCTATGAGTGGTAAAGTTAATTCTTTAAACGCTTCGGTGGCGTTAGGCGTTGCCGTATTTGAAGGTGTAAGACAAAGATTAAAATGAAACTTTTAACAGACGAACAATTAGTACAACTTTATAAATCGGGTAGTCAAGACGCGTTTACTGAATTATATAACCGTTATAAGTCGGTGGTAAAATTTCATTGTAGAAAATTCTTTTGGATAGGCAGTGAAATTGAAGATATCACGCAAGAAGGTATGAAAGGTTTATTTAACGCCGTTCAAACGTATAAAGAAGGGGTTGCTTCTTTTAAAACTTACGCTTCGCTTTGTATTAAAACTTCGATACTTACGGCTATAAAAAAGTACAATGAAAATAAGACGGCTAAATTTAACGGTAATATTTCTATTGAAAGCATTGAGGGGTTTAGCCATTTAGTAACCACTCCTGAAGAATTAGTTTTAGATAAAGAAAGCGATAATGAAATTTTGCTTAAAATTTATAAAGATTTGTCTAAAAGAGAAAAGGAAGTTTTAAAATTATATTTAGAGGGGCTTAATTACGTTGAAATTGCTGAAAATTTAAATTTAGACGTAAAAGCCGTAGATAATGCGCTCGTAAGAGCAAAGAGTAAAATTTATAAAAATTTTGAGGTGTAAAAATGTCGTATTTAGCACTATACAGACGTTTTAGACCAACTACTTTTGATAAAGTTATCGGTCAAGAACACATTATTAAAACCTTAATAAATCAAATAAAAACTGAAAACGTAGGGCACGCTTATTTGTTTTGTGGCGTTAGGGGTACGGGTAAGACTTCTATTGCTAAAATTTTTGCAAAAGCGGTAAACTGTTTAGACAATCAAAACGGCTCGCCTTGTGGTAAATGTCAAGCATGTCAAAGTTTACAAGACGCGTCTAATATTGATATAGTTGAAATTGACGCGGCTTCAAACAACAAAGTAGAAAACGTTAGGGAAATTCGAGATAACGTACAGTATTCACCGGCAAACGTAAAATATAAAGTTTACATTATTGACGAAGTTCATATGCTCACGACTGAAGCCTTTAACGCATTGCTTAAAACGCTTGAAGAACCGCCTAAGCACGCTATATTCATTTTGGCAACAACCGAACCACAAAAATTACCTGCAACTATTTTGTCAAGGTGTATGCGCTTTGATTTTAGGCTTATTGCTGATAAAGAAATAGCCAAATTAATTTCTTCAATTTACGACGAAATTGGTAAACCGTATACCGAAGAAGCCGTTATGGCGATAGCACGCGCTGGTGAAGGTTGTGTGAGAGACGCTTTATCGGTTGCCGACTTATGTTTATCGGTAGGTGATGGTAAAATCACTTACGAAGACGTTTTAACTTGTCTAGGCGCAAGCGACGTAAGTAAAACAGATGCTTTAGTTCAAGGCATATTTAACAGCGATATTGGTAAAGTATTAACTATATGCGACGAACTAGTTAGTTTAGGTAAAAGTATTTCAAATATTTCTAAAGACCTTATATCTTATATTCGCGACGTTGCAATTTGTAAAAGTTGTAATAATGCAAATGAGATATTGTCGTTGCCGTCTAACAGATTTGAAAGTTTACAAAAAACTGCTAAGTTAGTTGATGCGCATAGGGTACTTAGAATACTTGAAATTTTAAGTCAAGAAGACGCTTCGCTTAAATACGCTTCTAAGCCAAGGGCGTTATTTGAAACGGCTTTAATAAAGGCAACTATGCCCGAAGTTGACTATAATATAGACGCACTTTTAGCAAGAATTTCAAAACTTGAAAGTCAAATTAAGGGGCTTGCTAGCAGTCCACTTCAAGTAGTTAAAGTTGAAGAAAATCCGATTGAAACGGTGCAAAAAACTGCTATGTCAACTCAAGTAGAACTTAATAAGGCTGATAGCGAAACTATATTAGAAAATAAGCCTATGGTTGAAAAAACGGCTAAAAGTAGTCAAGAACCTACCGTCGTGGTAGAAGATAATACTGTTCAACAAACGGCGCAAGTAAACAGTGCTGACGGGCGTAAAATTTGGGGCGTAGTAGTTAGAAAGTTACGTCAAGTAAAAAATAAAATAATGCTTTGGGTGGCGTGTCAAGAAATGACTGCAACGGTAGTTGGTAACAACTTAGTAGTAGTTGTAAACGGCAATAGCGAAAGGGCGTTACTTGAAGATATAGAAAATAGGGACATTATTGAACAAATTGTTAGCGAGTTCGGTCCTTACAAGTTAGTAATAAAAAGTCAAGGCGAACAGATTATTGATACCAAGGTAGACAATAAGCAAGTAGTTACCGACTTTTTTGGAAAAGATAAAACGATTATAGATTAAAGGAGATTATTATGGCAAGATTTGGTGGTGGTTTCGGCGGATTTAACGGCGGTGGTCAAATGCAACAACTAATGAAGCAAGCGCAAAAAATGCAAGAACAAATGCAAAAGGCTCAACAAGAACTTGACGAAGCAGAAATTGAAGGTAAAGCAACTGACGGCGCAGTTACCGTTATTATGAACGGTAAAAAAGTATTGCAATCAATAAGCATTAACCCTGATTACGTTGACGTTGACGATATTGAAATGCTTGAAGACCTTATCGTAGTAGCAATGAACGATGCTTACGCTAAGGCAGATAAACTTTATCAAGAAAAGATGGGTCCACTCGGTGGCGCTGGGGGAATGTTTTAATAAATGAAAACTTATATTGAGCCTATTGGTAAACTCATTAATAATTTTTCTAAATTATCTGGCGTTGGTGGCAAAACGGCGCAACGTTTCGCGTACGAAATAATTAATATGTCGCTTGAAGAAGTTGAAGCGTTTAGCAAAAGCATATTAGAGTGTAAAACCAAAGTGCATTTTTGTAAAATTTGTGGCAATTATACCGATAAAGAAACTTGCGATATTTGTACGACGCGTTCGCCAAACGTTATTTGCGTTGTTAAAGAGCCTAAAGACGTTCTCGCAATGGAAAGAATACACGAGTTTAGCGGAGTTTATCACGTTCTTCACGGAACGCTTAAACCAACTGAAAACGTAGGTATTAAAGACATTACAGTTGACAGTTTAATTGAAAGGGTTAAAGAACAACAGCCTAAAGAAATTATAATTGCAACTAACCCCGATTACGACGGTGAAATTACGGCTATGTACGTTTCATCAAAACTGAAACCTTTTGGCGTAAAGGTTACAAGGCTTGCGCACGGTATTCCAATAGGTAGCGATATCGAGTACACTGACGAAGTTACTTTAAGTAGGGCTTTCGTTGATAGGAAGGAAATTTAATGGTTAAAAGAATTGATAGCCTTTTTTCAAGTTGCCAAATTTTATCTAGAAGTGAATTTGGTAAAGCGGTTAAGCAAAAAAGGGTTACGGTAAACGGTCAAATCGTTAAAGAAACGGCGCAAAAAGTTGATAGTGAAAAAGACGTTATTTGTTTAGATAATCAAACTATATCCTTTAATTTGTATATTTACGTTATGTTAAATAAACCTAAAGGAGTGGTTAGTTCAACTGATGAAAATGGAGCGACTACGGTTATAGATATAATACCAAAAGAATATAGGTTAAAAGGTATTTTTCCTTGTGGTAGATTAGATAAAGATACGGTAGGGCTTGTTATTTTGACCAACGACGGTGTGTCGGCGCATAAAAGATTATCACCAAAACACCACGCTAAAAAGGTGTATTATTTTGAAACGGCTGACCAAGTTAACGATAGCACGGTTTTAGAAATAGAAGGTGGAGTAACCTTAAAAGACGGTTATACTACTAAGCCTTGTAAAATAAAAATGCTTTCAACAAATTCGGGTGAAATAACTTTAACTGAAGGTAAATACCACGAAATTAAGCGTATATTCGGCGCAAAAAACAATAAAATTACCTATTTAAAGAGAATATCTTTTGCAGGGATAGAACTTGATAAAAATTTGCGTGAAGGCGAAAGTAGGCTTTTAACTAGTCAAGAAATTAAATTATTTACGGAGTAAATATGGGCAAAAAAACTAACGGAGAAGCACCTAATAAGCAAAGCGAACCGGTATTTTCTTGTTACAGTAAAGTAGACGGAGAGTGCCAAAACCTATTACAAAGCAAGTCAAGGTTGCTTTGGATTATACTTTTAATAGTAGACGTAATTACTTTTATAGCATATATTATTTTAAGCATAAATTTAAAATACGATTTAGACGTAGTGGTTATAACTTGTTCGGCAGTAATATTTTTGGCGTGCGTCGGTATGTTTATAGTATTTGCCGACCAAATTAAAAAAGCCAACAAATTAGGCGTTATAAACTACTACGAGTTTTACGATAAAACTATAAATGCCAAGTCGGTTAAAGACGGCGTTATTAAAGGAACTGCTAGGCATTTTTACAACGAATTTATCTTAGTAAAAAGGGTTAAAGACCATATATTTTTAAGCCCGACAAAAACGTCGTTTTATCCTATTTGCGTTAAAGATATGACTGAAGATGAATATAAAACGCTAGTTAGTTTGATAGATAAAATGCCTAACGCAAAAAGAAAAAATATTTAAAGCAAAAAATACACCTTTTAAGGAATTAACCTTTAAAGGTGTATTTTTATTATGATATTGGGGTTTTAAACTAATTGTAAAAACAATTAGTATTTGTTTAATATGTATTTTTTCGCGTTGATTATAAATAAATTATCTGCAACCTTATTTTTAAACTTTTTCTTGATAAAAACGTAGGCTTCTTTTAAGTAGTTTTCACAGCCATAATGATAGTCGCTTGCAATAAAATCTACTAAACCTTCTTTAATTAACTTTAAAACGTAACTTTGAACTGGTTTGCCTAAAAGACCTATAACGGCGGGTGCATTTACTTGAATAAGTCCACCATTTTTTTTAATTGAAATTATTTTTTGTATATTAAGGTAAGCGTACCTTTCAACGTGTGCAATTATTGGCGTGTACCCTAAAATATTGAAATTGTATACGAAATCGGCTATGTCAATTTCTTCGTTATCGTTAAATTCTACTAAAATGCTTTTTCCGTTTCCTAAAGGCATTATTTCATTATTTTCTATACGATTATAAATAGTGTAGTCGCAATAAATTTCTTGACCTAAATAAATTTTAGGTATTTCTTCAATTTCTTCGATACTTTTTAAAAAATCATTATATTTTTTTATAAGAGTTTTTTTACTATATTCATATTCACAAGGTCTATAATGAGGGGTTAAAAAAACGTCGGTTATACCTAATTCATATTCTTTTTTTAACATTTCGATAGACTTATTTTGTGTGTCGCTTCCATCATCGATGAACGGCAATATATGTGTTTTTATATCTATCATATAAAGTTTCTCCTTTGTGGTGTTTAGGTTAATTGCTACGTTCAAAAAAGTGATTTTTAATTTAAATTATTTGATTATTAATTGTCCGTTTCCAGTAGAGTCGTATGCTACGCCACATAAATTATTATTAGCAAATTCGCCGTCAAAAGTTGTTCCGTCTGCATATGTGAGAGTAAGAGTTCCCGTATACGAGCAATTTTCCAAAGTAACGTCAGCCCCACCATTATTCCAAACGCCAGCAATACCACCTATTTCTAATTGCTCTTGAGCGTCGCCTAAATATAAGGTTACGTTACCACTTGAAGAGCAGTTGATAAAACTATTACCATAATGTGCAATACCTGTAATACCCCCAACGTCAAGCGTGCTACCGAAAACGTCAATATTTGAAGTAACGTTACTAACCGTATGACCACCTTCGCCCATAAAGCCTATTACGCCACCAACGTATGTTCTATATGCTACGTCTTTTCCTTTACTTTCGCTATATTCGATAGAGTGTGCTTTAACGTAACTGCCTTCTAAAACGTCAACCGTGATATTACTTACGTTTGCGTAAACGTTTTTACCAAAAACACCACCAACGTAGGCAAGTCCATCAACTTTAACCAAACCTTTTACCGATATATTATTGTATTTTGCCGTGTAAGGTGTGCCTGCAACTACGCCAACGTTTAATCTACCAACTATAGTAGCGTTAATAATTGTTAAATTTTTAATTTCGCCGTCGGTTGTAAAACCAAATAAACCTACGTCGCTTTGACCAACTGCGCCAGCAGTTAAATTATAGATAGTTTTGTCGTTGCCGTCGAACATACCTTTAAATTTATTAGTAGAGTTACCGATAGGTGTCCACGAAATATTATTTAAGTTGATGTCGTTTGCTAACGCTACGGTTATGCCTTTATAATCGGTGCCGTTATTTACTGCTTGTGAAAAAGATGCAAGTTCTTCTGGTGTCGTTATAGTTAAAACGTTTTCAACAATTTCTGGAAGATTTTGGCTTGTGTTGCCAGACCACATAGCAATTGTTCCGTCGTTATGATCACATATAGAGCATATTGCTCCGTTATGAGTTGCTACGTCTTTCTTTTCACCGCAACCTAAGCAGGCATGCCAGTGGTGTGTAGCGTCTTTCGACCAGTTATTATTATAAGAGTGCTCGTGTTGTTGACAGCCAACTAACGTTGACAAACAAACTAAACTTATAATCATAAATAAGTTTACTAAAAATTTTTTCATTATATATTCTCCTTTTTATGTATTTATTAGGTAAGTTAAAATTATTTAAATTTACTTTTTATATCCTTTTAAAAATAATATTTTCTTTAATTGAATATTGCTTTTAGACGTAGGGTGTGCTTCACAATTAGGGCATACCATAAAGCCCTCAGGAACTAAAATTCCACAACACACACAATGGTCGCTAAAATTATATTTAATGCGTTTATTTTTGTTTTCTTTCATATTTCCCTATATTATTTATAAATTTAAATTCGTTGTTTTGTTTAAATATTTTTAATAACACAATAATTATTAGTACAAATATTTACTAATGATTATAGTACATATATTTACTAATGTCAAATAAATTAAGGTTAATTTAATAAAAATATTTACTAAAATTTTAAGTAAATATATTTACTTGTTATAATAATTTTCGGGGGCTAAAAAATATGCAGTACATTTATCATAAAAGAATGAGAGACTTGCGTGAAGATAACGATTTAACACAACAGAAAGTTGCCGAAATATTAGGGACTTCGCAAACAATGTACGCTAGGTATGAGCGTGGTGCTAACGAACTTCCTATACGTCATCTTATATCTTTGTGTAAATTATATGACGTTAGTGCAGATTATTTTTTAGGCATTTCTAATAAAACAAAATAAAAAAAGAGTTCAGTTTCACTGAACTCTTTTTATTAGAATTATAAATTTTTAGTCGCAGTCGTAGTCGACTGAAACTGATTTTTCGCAAACGCTGTGCATATATTTTTTAACAACGTTTACATGGTACGGGTCGTTTTGATATTCTTCAAGTTTTTCCATTGATTCAACTACTACTTGAAGAATAATATCGTAAGAACGAGCAGAGCCTAAAACGTCTTGCCCAATTTCAATACCCCATATTGACGGAACTTTAGTTATCATTGAATAAAGAACGTTAGCCGCCTTTTCTTTATTGTCGCCAGAATTGTCTTTTAATTTAAAACATACAACGTGTTTAATCATAATTCACCTACCAATCTTGTCTATCGCTAATTTTAATATCGTCGTAATAATCAAAATATTTCGACTTAAATTTTGCAGTTTCGGCTTTCGCCTTTTTCTTTTTAATTTCTTTTAATTTATCTTTTTCCGTTTTTTGAACGGTTTTTTTATTTTTTTCCATTAGCACTTGTTTTCAACCATACCATAAGCACTGCTATATCGGCTGGATTTACCCCCGAAATTCTACTTGCTTGGTCTAAGTTTAAAGGTTTAACTTCGTTAAGTTTATCTCTTGCTTCCATCCTTAAACCTTCAATTTGCAAATAGTCAACGTCTATAGGTAAAAGTTTATCCTTTAATTTTTTAGTTTTTTCAATTTGTTCTAATTCTTTTTTAATGTAACCTTCGTATCTAACGTCAGTTTCAACACTTTCTAAAATATCGTAAGGGCAGTAGTTAAACGCACCGTACCTTTCTTTTATAAGTTTAATTGAAATACCACGTTTTATCATATCACGGTATTTAAGCGAGCCGTATACTTCGCCTACGCTGTTTGCCGTAACGAACTCTTTACATTCTTTAAAAGGAACTACCGTGTCGAGTTCTTCTTGCGTTCTACGGGCGATTTCTTGCCTTTCTAAGTATATTTGCCACCTATCGTCTTTAACAAGCCCTATATCCCTACCTAACGGCGTTAGACGTTTATCGGTATTATCTTGACGTAATAGTAAACGATATTCAGCGCGTGAAGTCATCATACGGTAAGGCTCGTTAGTGCCTTTGGTAACAAGGTCGTCGATAAGAACGCCTATATACGCTTGGTCTCTACCTAAAACGATAGGCTCTTTACCTTGTAAAGATAAACTAGCGTTAATACCAGCAATTAAACCTTGGCAAGCGGCTTCTTCGTAACCGCTAGTACCGTTAATTTGACCAGCCGTATATAAACCTTCAACCTTTTTAAATTCAAGCGATGGCTTTAAATCTAAAGAGTCGATACAGTCGTATTCAATAGCGTACGCATAGCGCATAATATCAACGTTTTCAAAGCCTTCGATTGAACGATACATTTCAACTTGAACGTCAATCGGCATTGAACTCGACATACCTTGAACGTAAATTTCGTTAGTATCAAGACCTTCTGGTTCTAAAAATATTTGATGTCTATCTTTATCGGCAAAACGAACGACTTTCGTTTCGATAGACGGACAATATCTAGGACCAGCCGTCGTAATAAAACCGTTATAAAGTGGTGAACGGTCAAGGTTTTTTAAGATAATTTCGTGAGTTTTTTGGTTAGTATAACCTAAGTAGCAAGGATATTGTATTTTAGGTAATTCCTTAGTCATATACGAAAAAGGATATACGTCGTATTCGCCGTCTTGTTTTTGGAATTTTGAAAAATCAATAGTCCTTTTATCAATACGGGCGGGTGTACCCGTTTTAAAGCGCATTACGTTAAAGCCTAACTTAATAAGAGAGTCGGTAAGTTTAGTGGCGTTTGAAAAACCTGACGGACCTGAAAACTTTTTATAATCGCCAGAGATTATATCGCTATTTAAGTAAACGCCCGTACATAAAATAACTTTTTTTGCGTAAATAACCGAGTTATAGTTGGTAACCACACCGGTAACTTTGCCGTCGCTTGTTAAAATTTCAGTTGCTTCGCATTGTAAAATACGCAAGTTTTCAGTTTCTTCAAGCGTCTTTTTCATAGTGCGATGATATAAGTTTTTATCTGCTTGCGCTCTTAAAGACTGAACGGCAGTACCTTTACCACGGTTAAGCATTTTAACTTGCAACATAGTTTTATCAATATTAATTCCCATTTCACCGCCAAGAGCGTCAAGTTCACGAACTAAATGACCCTTTGCAGTTCCACCTATCGACGGGTTGCAAGCCATAAAGGCAATATTATCTAAATTAATTGTCAAAAGGGCAGTTTTAACTCCCGTTCTAGCAAGGGCTAACGCCGCTTCGCAACCTGCGTGGCCTGCCCCTACTACGACTGCGTCAAACTCGCCTTCTTTAATGTATTGTTCCATATTATTTTTTAAGTATTAAATTCCTAATATCGTTTACGTCGGTTGCTATTCTATCGTCAATAGCAATAAGTTTAGTTATTTTATCGCGAGAGTGAATAACCGTTGAATAATCTCTACCACCAATGGCTTGACCTATCGTTTCAAGTGGAATAGCCATTAAGGTAGCCATTAGGTAGCAACAAATTTGACGTGGCTCAACGAGTTCTTTGTTACGCTTTTTACTTAAAACGTCTTCTTTTGAAACTTTATAGTAAGAGCAAACGGTATCAATAATTTTCGTAGACGAAATACACTCTTTATTTTCAGCGTTAGAGCCTTCTTTTAAAGCGTCGTAACAAAGTTGTAAAGTGATAGGCGCTTCCTTTAAGCGTGAAGCGAAAATAACTTTATTTAAAAGACCTTCTAAACTTCTAACGTTATTGTCGCTGTGTTCGGCAATATATGTAGCAACGTCAAGCGGTAAAATTTGTTTTTTATTTTCAGCCTTTTTTTGCAAAATAGCAATTTTTGTTTCAATATCTGGGATTAGAACTTCGGCTAAAAGACCACCTTCAAAACGAGTTCTTAACCTATCGTCCATATCCAAGTCTTTAGGTTGACGGTCAGCCGATAAGATTATTTGCTTTTTCATACTATATAAGTCGTTAAAGGTATGGAATAATTCTTCCATTGACTTTTGTTTAGTTTGAAAGGCTTGCACGTCGTCGATAATCAACACGTCAACGTTCCTATACCTATTTTTAAAACTCGTAGTGCCATTTTCAGAATAAGCTTTGCCCGAGCGTATAAGTGAAATAAATTCGTCGTAAAATTTTTCACTAGTAACGTAAAGAACTTTCTTTTTAGGGCTATGCTTTTTCATATCGTTTACGATAGCGTGAAGAAGGTGTGTTTTGCCAAGCCCCGACGAGCCGTAAATAAAAAGTGGGTTATACGAATTGCCAGGGTCTTCGGCTACGGCTTTACTTGCAGCGTAGCAAAAACTGTTACAATCACCAACTACAAAATTTTCAAAAGTATAAGTAGGGTCGATAGGCGAACCTTCTAATTCTGGTAATTCTTCTAAAGTAACGCTTTTATAATCTTCTTTACTAGTGCCAACGAAAATTTCAACGTCTTTAATGCCTAAATTTAAGTTTTTAAGAGCCGTTTTAATTTTAGTTAATAAATTTTTTTGTGCAAACGAAGCAAAAATTTCACTTCTAGTCATTAAAATGAGTTTATTCCCTACTATATCGATAGGTTCAAAAGTATCAACGTACATTGAATAATTTATGCTTGATACGGTATTTTTTAATTCATTTTTAGCATTGTTCCAAATAATTTGATAACTTTCCATTTATTCTCCAAGTATTTTTTGTTATTCTTTTGTATTTTTTCAAAATTTGTGGTAAAATCAAAGAGTAGCAATACATACATATTTATTATATATTACAAATTACAAAAAATCAAGAAATTTAGGTGGGTTTATGTTTATTGAAAATTTAATCCTAAATAATTATAGAAACTATAGTTATAGCGAATTTAACTTTTCAAACGGAATAAACGTTTTAACGGGTGGCAACGCTCAAGGCAAGACTAACTGCGCTGAAGCCATTTTTTACTTGTGTACGGGCTATTCGCCAAAGGCGACTAAAGATAAGCAAGTAATTAAGTACGGCGAAAATAAGGCTGTTATAAAGGGTGTAGCAAGCGCTTCATACGGCAAAGTGACGGTTGAAATTACGTTTAATGAAAGGGGTAAAAAAGATATTAAAGTAAACGGCGCAAAAGTGTCTAAAATGGGCGAGTTTATAGGTAGTATCAATTCGGTATTTTTTAATCCTAACGAATTAAAACTTATTAAAGAAAGCCCAGAAGATAGGCGTAGGTTTATGGATATTTCTTTATCGCAAATGTCTAAAAGTTATTTTTACGCTTTGCAAAAGTACAATAGCGTGCTTGCTCAACGAAACAATTTACTTAAAAACGAAGATAAAGAACTTATTTTTGAAACGTTACCTTTTTGGGATATAAAACTATGTGAATACGCTTCTAAAATAATTAGTGAAAGACAAAATTTTATTAAAAAGTTATTACCAATTTGTAAAAAAAAACACTCGACTTTAACTAACGGTTTAGAAGATATTGAAGTTACCTTAGACTGTGATTTTTTTGGTAGTGAAGAAGAAATTTCAAGCGCGTTACTAATAGCGTTAAAAGAAAGGTACGAGCGTGATATTATATTAGGTTATACTACTATAGGTCCACATCGTGACGATATTAAAATTAAAATAAACGGTGAAGACGTTAAGGTTTACGGCTCACAAGGTCAACAAAGGACTTGTGCGTTATCGCTTAAACTTGCCGAACTTGAAATTTTTAATTTAACCTTTAACGAATACCCACTTTTAATATTAGACGATGCCTTTTCAGAACTAGATAAAGAAAGACGCAGTCAACTTTTAAAAGTAATAAAAGGCATACAAACGATTATTACTTGTACCGAGTTAACAAGTGAAATGTTAGAA
>JAZOUX010000107.1:0-2155 GCA_045658325.1 Christensenellaceae bacterium
CGTAAACGGAATAATTGCTCGGCGAAAAATTTTCAAGTTGCTCCCGGTATTCATATAACGGCTTTAAAATAGGAATTTGACGTTCCGTTTGCCGTGTTCCGCTTTTAACTTTGCCGTTCATCACGGTAGCAACACCGACGTTAAAGTCAAAACGAACGCTTACAAACTCACAACTACGTATACCGGTGTATAAAAAAATTAAAAACGGTATCTCAAGTTCACTACCCTTTATACTTTCTTTAAACGTTGTAATTTCGCCCGGCAAAAGTGCCTTTCCGTTCTCCCTTATATGCTTAACGATTTTAACGTACTTACAAGGGTTAAACGTTATAATTTTACAGCCGATAGCGTATTCTAAACATTGATTAAAAATTGACTTAACGTCTTCTTTACAACGTGGCGTTGCGTGATTTAACGCCGATTGTATCGTTTCGGCAGTTATACCATCAACGTCAAGGTTTTCGATATATGGTTTAACAAGATTAACATATTTTCGATATAACTTATAATAAGTTATTTCTTTTACGGTATTACGTTTAACGTCGTTGAAGAATTTTTCAAAAAAGTCAACTGCTTTATTGCGTTTAACTTTAGTTATATCATTTAACGTTGACGTCTGATTTAATGATTTTAAAAATATTTTAGCCTTTTCAATGGCTTTAGTTTTGCTTGTAGAGAAAAACGATTTATCATAACCGTTTTTTCGGAAACGTACTTCGTAACCGCCCCGACGTTCTCTGATTTTAGTATCTTTTATTGTAAACATTTCTTGCTCCTTTAAAGATACTACCGAATTTTTAGTTTCGCCCCATTTATTACTACTTTTAACAACTTTAAACGACGATTTATATTCGTCGTGTTCGTTAAGTTCGTTAATTATTTGACGTGATAAGCCTAAAACTTTAGCGTTAATTTCATTTAATTGCTTTAAATAGTTTTCAAGTTCTGAATAAATGTTTTTCATAACTCGATTATAACGCTAATTTTATAAATAAACTTATTACGTTATTTAAAAATTTTAATTAGCACGAATTAAAATTTTTACAAAAACAATACTTTTTCACCCCCCTTTTTTTATTGCTCCAGGAATAGTAATACAAAGAGAATCTATGAGTATTACGTCAACGTCGTTGTATTACGTTATCGATTTTGTAATACGTTATCGAATACGTATTTTGTATTACTTAACCTCAAGGTAATGTATTACGCTCCCTGGCGTACGTATTACGCTAACGTCGTTGTATTACGTTAACGTCGTTGTATTACGTTATCGATTTTGTAATACGTTATCGAATACGTATTTTGTATTACTTAACCTGCAGGTAATGTATTACGTTCGGCGCCGAGTGTATTACGCTAACGTCGTTGTATTACATTGTGGCCGAGTGTATTACAATCCCCGGTGTATGCAAAAAGCAGTCTTTATGACGACTGCTTTTTTTTATTTGTTTGCGAACTATCTTCAAAAGAGTTTACTAAATTATCAAACAAGGTTTTTTCACGGTCCGTCAAAGAACGATAAATTGTTATAATTCGCTTTTCGTCGCTTGTATATTCGTTGACGTCTGATTTAATAATGCCGAAGTCGTCTTCTCTGCCTAAAAGATAGTCAACCGAGCAATTAAAAATATCGGCAAGTTTAATTAAATCGTATATTGACGGCTCGCATCGTCCTTTCTCCCAGTCACAAATAGTACTATTAGTTGTGTTAAGTTTATTCGCCAAATCACGTTGCGTTAAATTGTTTTGTACTCTTAATCTTTTAATTCTCTTCATCCATTGTTCTTCAAAAGTTTTTCTTTCAAATTGAATGATATTAGAATTATTGTTACGACCTAAAAGATAATCAACCGAACAATTAAAAATATCAGCAAGTTTATATAAATTTGTTAAATCAGGCTCGTTTTGACCATTAAGCCAACGGCTAACCGTTTGTTGTGTTGTATTTAAAAGAGTTGCTATTGTTTGTTGTGTATAACCGTTTTTTAGGATTAAAATTTTAAAAATAACTGCAAATTTCATTGAACACCATTTTTATATATTTGATTTCTTCTTGTTTAGCGAACTATCTTCAAAAGAGTTTACTAAATTATCAAACAAGGTTTTTTCACGTTCAGTCAAAGAACGATAAATTGTTATAATTCGCTTTTCGTCG
>JAZOUX010000108.1:0-2218 GCA_045658325.1 Christensenellaceae bacterium
ATTCGTAAACGTCTTGTTCGTTTTTAACAAAAATTTCGGCTAACGTTTTGTTAGTATAATCTTCGTACGATTCTAACGTTTTGTCGTAATTATCTTTTGTTTGACAAGTAAGTTTAGCAATAAATTCACTAACTTTTAACGCACCTAACTCAGTTAAAGTGCCTTCGTTTAATTCTTTACCTATATCAACTTGGCTAGTATTAGCAATATTTACAACAAATTCAATAGGTAAATTACCTACTATTTCGAGCGCTGGATTATCGCAAGTATATTTGTATTCAGTGCCTTCTAAACTTTCTTCAAAAGTTTTAGGCAAAATTGCACCAAATTTAAAAGGCTTAATTATTTCAATAAAATTTGAAGTAGTCGTATTTGGGTTTGTTGCCATTAACTCGTCTATCGAGTTACCGCGTAAGGCTTCCCTTATACTTTCGTTTAAAATAGGATATTTACCACTATCGTCTTTACCTAGGAAGGTAAAAAGTACGCCAAAATCTATTTGTTCAAGTGCTTGGTCAGAAAACAGTTTTAAAATATCTATATCTTTAATTGCTTGAACGTCTCTACTGTCGGCATTATCAACGTCAACGTTTAAAATCTTTAAAGTTTCAATAATATCAAAACCTTCTTCTTTTAAAGTATCTAAAGTAAACTGACCTTTATCAGTTTGAGCGTTTGATATGTATTTTATAAAATTATCAAGAGAATAGGTGGCAAAATTACCAAGGTCAATACCGTTTGATAATTTATTATCGTTCGTAACACCCATATTTTCAAGCGTTAAGCCGGTAAAAGCATACCAACCTAAGCCGATTATCGAGCCGACTTCAACTACTAGCATAAATAACATACCTAATAGAAAAGCCCCGAAGCGTTTAAAAAAGTTATTCATATTTCTCTCCTATTTACACTATATACTTATTACTCTTTTTAGGAGCGTTATTTAATTCTTCACGCTTTTTTTCGTAACCTTTTTTACCAAGTAAAGCGTAAGTTGCGTTTTTACCTTCTTCAACGCCAGGTTGATTATAAGTATTAATATTTAACATTTCCCCAGCGTACGCCGTTTCTAATTCAAAAAAGAATAACAATTCGCCTAGCGTATAAGCGTTTAAAATTGGTAAATAAATAGTTCTATTAATTCTATTTTTTACCGTTAAAGCATATTCGGTTGCAACTCTTTCAGCGTTAATAAGTTCGTTTAAAGTATGCCCCGATAAAAAGTTCACGTCGGCAATATCTTCACAACCATCGCTAATTACAACCGTTTGTCTAAATTTATCAACTGCTATGAACGTAGTTATCTTATCAAATGGTCCTTCAGTATATAATTGAACTTGACTGTGTTGGTCGGTAACGCCTAAACTCTTTACTGGCGTTTGACCAACGTAAACTTTATTACCAAAGTTATCAACGCTCTTTCCTAAACTTTCAGCCCATAATTGCGAGTACCAGTCTGAAATATATTTTAAACCGTCGCTATAAGGCATCATAACTGAAATATTTTTGCCCCTTTTCATTGCTAAGAAACTAATTAAAGCGTTACAAAGTGCCATATTGTTTTTAATATCGCCACTATTGCAAATACTATCCATATATTTAGCGCCTTCAAGCAGTTGTTTTATATCAATACCTAAAACGCTTGCCGATAATAACCCTACCGGACTAAGTTCGCTAAATCTACCGCCAACGTTATCAGGAATATAAAAAGTTTTAAAATTTTCGGCTTTTGCTATTTTAATTAAGTTACCCTTTTGACTTGAAGTTGTTGCAATGATACGTTCGTTAAATTTTGAGCCTAATTTCTTTTTTAAAATGTCGCAAATGATTAAATATTGCGCCATAGTTTCGCTTGTAGCACCACTTTTAGATATTACGTTAAAAGTAGTTTTTTCAACGTCAATTACGTCTAATAATGCAAGCATACGCTCTGGGTCAATATTATCTTCAACGTAAAATTTAGGACCGTTACGTTTTTCTTTAGATAAATCGTTGTAATGTAAATGGCAAAGTGCTTGGAATACGCTAATTGGACCAAGTGCCGAACCACCTATACCTAAAACTACGAAATATTCGAATTCATCGCGAATTTTTGATGCAGTTTCGATAATATCGTTAACGATTTCATCTTGATTATAAGGAAGGTCTGCCCAACCTGTCATACCACTACCGCGAACACTTTGGAAACGGTTATAAGAATTTTCAGCAAAATCTTTGT
>JAZOUX010000109.1:0-2167 GCA_045658325.1 Christensenellaceae bacterium
TTGCAAAATAATCAAATTTGATATATTATTTATATCATATAAATAATTTTTAACAAAAAATATCAAGGTAGGCTATTATGAACGACAAAAAAACTTTGTTTAGTGCCGTACAACCAAGTGGAATACCAACAATCGGCAACTACGTTGGGGCAATAAACAATTTCGTTAAATTACAAGACGAATACAACTGTATCTATTCTATTGCAGACTTGCATACGTTAACGGTTAAGCAAGAACCGGCAAAATTGCGAGAACAAACTTTAAACTTGCTTGCGTTATATATCGCTTGCGGTATCGACCCTGAAAAGTGCGTAATTTTCGTGCAGTCACACGTTCCGGCACACGCCGAACTTACTTGGATTTTAAACACTATGACGTATCCGGGCGAACTTAATAGAATGACTCAGTATAAAGATAAGTCAAAATCTCATGCTGACAACGTAAACGTTGGTTTAATGGATTATCCCGTACTTATGGCTGCCGATATTTTACTTTATGGCACTCATGTAGTGCCAATAGGTATCGACCAAAAGCAACACTTAGAACTCACTCGTGATTTAGCCGAAAGGTTTAACGGTAGGTATAGTGAAACTTTCGTCGTTCCTGAGTGTATTTTCGCAAAATACGGCGCAAAAATAATGTCTCTTGCTGAACCAACTAAAAAAATGAGTAAAAGTGATGCTAACGTTAACGCTTATATTTCAATGTACGACGATAGCGACACTATTATTAGAAAGTTTAAAAGGGCAGTAACTGATAGTGACAATAAAATTATTTACGACGTTGAAAATAAGCCGGGCATAAGCAACTTGCTTACCATTTACGCCGTATTTAACGGTTGCACTATTGATGAAGCGGTAAATAGATTTGAAAATAAAGGTTACGGTGACTTTAAACTTGAAGTAGGTAACGCTGTATGCGAAGGTTTAAAACCTATAACTGAAAAGCGTCTTGATTTATTAAAGAATAAAGATTATTTAGTAAAAGTTATGAAAGACGGTGCAGAAAAGGCAAATTACTTAGCAAGAAAGACTTTATCAAAAGTTTATAGAAAAGTAGGATTATACGGTATTTGATATGTTTGGCTATATTAAACCTAATTACCCTTACTTATATTTAAAAGACGATACGTTATACCGTGCTTTATACTGTGGAATGTGCAAAAGCATAAAAAAGGCAAACGGTAATATAGCAAGGTTTTCATTGACCTACGATATTGCTTTTATGTCGCTTTTAGTACACTCTATAAAAGGTGTAGACGTTGAAGTTAAAAATTCTAAATGCGTAGCCCACGCTATAAAAAGTAGACCGATGGCAAAAGCCGACGAAATTTCACTTTTATTAGCCGACGTTAACTTAATTTTAGCAAAATATAAAATTAGCGACGATATTTTAGATGAAAAGAAGGGTAAAGTTAAAAATTTAATATTTTCTAAAGGGTATAAAAAAGCAGTAAAAAGGCATAGTAAAGTTGACGAAATAGTTAAAAAGCAATACATACTTTTAACTGATTATGAAAAATCTAGTTGTAGTAGCGTAGATATGGTTAGCGATTGTTTTGCTAAAATGCTTGAAGAAATTTCTTCTTACGCATTAGGCGAATTTGCAAACGAAAATACTGATTTACTTTTTTATACAATAGGCAAATGGGTGTATTTAATCGACGCGCTTGACGATTACGATAAAGATATTAAAAAGTCAAACTATAACGTTTTTAAAGCGTGTTTTAATGAAAGCGACTATAATTCGCTTATAAAAAATCATTATAATGAAATTGTGTCGATTTTCGGTAGCGTTTTTGCGCAAATGACTGAAAGTTACCAAAAAATTGAGTTTAAGTTTAATAAAGACTTATCGTCAAATATAATTTATAGGGGAATACCTAACGAAACAAAACGAATTTTAGAAAAAGGGAAAGATAAAAATGAACAATAAATATTACGATATTTTAGGTGTATCACAAGACGCAACTAATGAAGAAATTGTAAACGCTTACGAAACTTTAAAAGCAAAATATCAACGAGAAAGGTTTTTAGAAGGTGAAGAAGGCAATTACGCCGCAAAAATGCTCACTGAAGTTGAAAACGCATATAAAATGATTATTTCTTTAAGAAAAGAGCAAGACAAAACGCCTGAAGGCGTATTTAGTGAAATTGAAGCCAATATT
>JAZOUX010000110.1:0-1690 GCA_045658325.1 Christensenellaceae bacterium
TATGCGTAAAAGTTGTGTTTTGCGCATAGATACATAAATATACACTAATGCTATTATTTTATATTGAACTTCATTTCTTACAACAATCTTTACAATAGTCTTTACAATAATTTAAAAAAATAATATAAATTTTAAATAAACACTAAATTTTTAACTTAAAATAAATATACATACGCCATAATTAACTTGTTTTGGTAGTTCCCTACTATAAAAATTGAAAATAATTTTAAAAAAATATATATTTAATCAATTTGCTTATAAAAAACAAGAATTTTAACCTTTAAAATTACTAAATTAGTAATAATCTACTAATAATCGGCTGGTTATCGTAGTTTAATTTATTACAAAACGCACAGCATAATTCTAGATAAAATAAATTGCGTTAAAAGGTATTTTTCATATTAATATTGACAATATTTTATAAAAATGTTATAATTATTATAAGTAGCGTTCTTAAATAGAAAAATCTTTAAAATTTATTGATTTATGGTGAATTATGGAAAGTAAAGACCTTTTAAAAAGTCAAAACGACGGTATAATTTTGTATATTTTATCTAACGGTGATAGGCATACTGACGAACTAAAAGAAATTATTGATAGTTTGTTTAACGGTATAAAAATTGGTACGCTCTACTCTGTTATTACGCGTTTAAAAAATCAACAGTTCATAAACGAATATAGAGCAAGTTCTTTAAACGGCTCAAGGCGTAAATATTATAAACTTACCGATAAAGGCAAAAAAGAATTTAATGAAAAGTATTCAAGCGTATTTACCGATAAGTTAGAACTTCCCGTTCGTGACGACGTTGCTCAAGAAAGTTACGCTGAACAGCCAAAAAGAACGCCTAAAACGGCTAAAAAACAAGAAGAAACTGCAACTCAAGACGAAATTATAGGTGACGAAAACACTTTAAAAGACGTTCCAGCACAAACTGAAGACTATACTACTTATATTCACAGCGCTACCCTTTCATCAACGACTGATATTGATTTTTCGCCATTAGAAAGTGATGCTGACGAAGAACCCGTTATAAAAGACGATACGCCAACCGATACGTTTACCATTGACGACTATAATCTTAAAAAAGATATGGAAAAGGAAGACGAACTTAATAAAATTGGCGTTAAAAAACCCACTGATGATAGCGTTGGTAGTACCGTATATCAATATGGCAACGTTTTAAACGAACTTTTTCCTAAAAACGTAACGCAAGAACCTTCCGTACAACAACAGGTTGAACCAACCCCTACTACTGAAAAGCAAGGTGATTTAACCGATATTTACGAACTTGCAGAGAAAGATGGTATTAAAATTAGAACGTCAGCCGATACGAATAGATATCAAGGCTCTAAAATTTTATTAAATACGTTACTGCTTCACACGTCGTGTATATGGATTGCAGTTTACGTTGCGTTATTTATAGGCGTTTCATTAATAGTTTTAAAGACGGTAAACTTTAACCTTTTAATAAAATCGAGTTTATTCGTAGGTGCAGTTCCAATAGTTTTCTTAATAATCTTTTTATTAAACCCAAAACACGCTATAAAAGACTTGTTTAGGTTTAAAAACGTTATTGAAATTGCTTTAACGCTAATGATTACTATTATAATTATAGTTATTGCTTTAGCAAGTTTAAAAAATTTAGATTATTTAAACGGTGCAGTTTTATTTGAAAACGTTATATTCCCT
>JAZOUX010000111.1:0-2030 GCA_045658325.1 Christensenellaceae bacterium
TAATTCGCTTTTCGTCGCTTGAATATTCGTTGACGTCTGATTTAATAATACCGAACTCGACTTCTCTACCTAAAAGATAGTCTATACTGCATTCATAAATATCGGCAAGTTTAATTAAATCACTTATTGATGGTTCTGTTCTTCCCCTTTCCCAGTCGCAAATACAAGTAATTGTTTTATTTAATTTTGCTGCAATGTCTTTTTGTCTCAATGAGTTGTTTACTCTAATTTCTTTTAATTTATTCATAAATTTGCTCCTTTTTTATATATATTTTAGCAAAATGTTAAAAAAGGTGTTGACATTTAGCAAAATGCGATATATAATAATAACAAATTTAGCATTTCGCTAATATTTAGGGGGGTTAGTATGAAAGAATATTCAAATAACAAATTAGGTTTTCCTATGCCTACGTTTATAAATAAGTTAAGCGATTACGATAAACACGTTATTTCTTTTAATAAAAAAGAAACGACGGTACAAGTTTACGTTCAAATTTATGACGTAGTTTTAAAAGACGGTGCTATACGCCAAGAACTTCGTAGAAGTGCCATTTATATCAATGACGGAATTTGTGTTGAAGATTTAAGTAATTTAGCAATTTCTTATACAAAACATAAAACTTATAATTTAACTGACTCTTTTGTTTGTATTGATTTAATAATTCAAGTCTATGATAAAGAGTTAGAAAAGTTAATTAAAAATGGCATAAAAAAACCGCCGGTATAAACCGACGGAAACGAACATTAAAAAGTAGTAATTTATACATTTTTCTGCACGTTTTCTTTATAAATTTTTTTCAGTTTAGGCGTTGCAAACGAAATAGGTTCGTCTTCTTCATATTCGCAAAGAATTTTACAAAGACCTTTACGTAATATTACAACTTTATTTCCATAATAGAAATTATAACCAACAATTAAACCGTGCAATTCTTTGCCGTCAATACCGACGTCGGCAAAAAAGCAACGTTTATTGTTAATTGGTTTAGGTATATAACCGACAACAGTTTTTTTGAATTGTGCTTTACTATAACTTTTTTTAAATTCGCCAAAGTCTATTATATACAATATAGCCCCTGAACGTGCAGTTATAATATCGATACAAGTACCGGTTTTACTAACAGGTTCTTTCATAACATATTGATTGTTCTTTTCGATAATGTGCTTATTTGTTACTTTTAAATATTTTTTCATATTCATAACTCCTTGTTACTATTAAATTTTATTTTACCACTAAAATAAGGAGTTGTCAAAATTGTAATACAATGCACGTTATGTGTGTTTTAGGGGGTAAAAATGATTAAAATTAAAGTTTTTTCTAAAGTAAAGGTTGAACAAGCAAAAAAATTATATTCTCAATTAACAATTAAAGATACGTCTATAGAATTTGATAAAGATTTAGACTTGTCAAGTTATGATTTATGCATTGAAGAAGCGATTATTTTTGCTTTTGTCTGCCATTGTTACGAAAATGATAAACATTTTTCAATAACGTTAATTAAGAAAAAATACGGCGTTGCTTATTCATATTCGCTTATATCTAACTGCTTAAACGTTTTAGAAGATAAAGGTTTTATTTATAGGCAAGTTTATTATAAGCCTATTTTTGCACCTGTTAAAAAATGCGACAACGAGTATTATATGGACGTAATAAGATTTTTAATTTCAAACAGCAAACGTTACAACGAAGAAAATATTTACATAAATATTATTGACGCATTGTTAAATGATATTACCGACGTTGAGTTTTGTTTTGGCTGTAAGCATTTTAAAGGTAATAACGACGAGTCTTTTTGTGATATGTGTGGCTATAAAAATGACGCATTATGTAGAAATAGTTTAATCGAACGTGCTAAACGTAACGAACTTGAAAAGGGGTAATTTATGTATATAAACGCTTATAAAAAATATCAAGTTAAATATAGTTGCCTTAGCAAATATTTAGCAGTTGACGGAACGTTAAAAGAGATTAAGAAAGAAAAAATTTTTAATATCGGGGGCAACGGACTTGCAAAAATTATAGCAGATAATAT
>JAZOUX010000112.1:0-9087 GCA_045658325.1 Christensenellaceae bacterium
AACGTTCCACCCAGACTTTTTATTTCACCGTTTATGTGAGTGTGTTTTGCCTTCCACGCTTCAATTTTATTTGGTAAGAATATTAAGAATATACCAAACGTTATTACCGTTAAGAAAAGCCATAATAACCATTTGCCAAAAAGTTGCATACCCGTTTCGTCAAACGAAAGACGTTTGCCGTCGTATACAGTGTGTTTACTTAGCCATTTTTGCTTCCAACAAATAGTTGCTGGAAAGGCTATAAATAAAGTTACTACGTTTACAAGTCCACAAAGAATTTCTATGCCGATTTTTTGTATTAAATAGCCGTCAAAAGTACCTTTGCCGTCGTATTCTAAAGCAAGTTCTTTTTGACCTTCAGTTTTAATTATATTATTTTTATATTGTTCAACTTGTGGGTGGAATTTGTCATAAAGTTCGTTAAGGGATTTATAATCTCTAACTTTGTAAAGGTTGTTAACTCGTTTTTTTACATCTTTATTTGCCGAAATTTTGTCAAACAAGGCATAACCTAAAACAATTTCCCTTGACTTTTCTTCAAACTGATTAGGAGTCCAAGCGATATCTTCAATAGTTTTGTAATATTCTTTTTCGGCTTTTAATAAAGAATATACTTGGTCGAAATAGCCGTCTTTTGAACTTTTATAAGCATTTAAAATAAACTTTATTTGAGCCTTTTTACCTTTTGAAATATATACTTGTCTTGACGTTTCGCTAAAAATAGGCATTGTGTCTTTACTAAATAATAATGCTTTAATTAAAGTAAAAAGACAATTTATTTTAGTGCCGTAAAAAACTTTAATAAATTCGTCTTCTTTAACACCAAACTCATTAAATTTTTGTATCTTATCTTTTTGCACCTTTTCTTGCGTTAATCCTGATTCAACATAAGCAATTTCTTTTGCAAAGGCTTTTTCTAAATAAGGTTTATATTCGTTGTTAAGAGCCTTATGAAATTGAGTAGGCGTTTTTGATTTTGCGAGAATATACGATTTTTTAATAAATTGTTTTTGTTCTTTTTTACCTTTTTCTTTTTTAACTTCTATTACAACGTTATCGTATACTGGTATTTTTTTGCTTAATATCTTAATATTTTTAATTATAAGAATAGCATTTAATATAAGACTACAAAAGAACCAAATTTGAACTGGTATAGGCACACCCGCCATAATTATGGCTTGATAATAATCAACGCCTTCCATTATCACATAAGTCAAAGCCAAAGCAATTTCTACCATAAACATAAAAATACCAAAACTAGCAATTAAGCGTAACAATAGTTTAAAAAGAAAACCCACTACGCAAAATATAGTCGCAAAAGCGTTTACTCGCTTTGCGCTTGGTTTTTTAACGCCGATTGATAAGACTGGAAATAAAATAAATAAAAAAAGACAATACACTAGATAAAAAGGTAAAAATATACAGCCTATTACCCCTGGCGTAAATAACGAAACTCTTTTTGCCCTATTTCTTAAAACAACGTCTTGCATTATACTATTATCTATAAATAACATAACAACCCCCTAAAAACGATTATACAAGCCGTTATGTATAAAAGACTTGCATAGTTAATAATTATAATAATATACGAGAATTTCTCGTATGTCAAATAATTTACGAGAATTTGTCGTAAAATATAAGTATGAGTATTGAGCGTATAGGTAATAGAATAAAGGAACTTCGATTAGAACGTAAACTTTCTCAACAAAAGTTTGGCGAAATTTTATCAGTTTCGCAAGACACGGTTTCGCTTTGGGAAAAGGGCAAAAGTGTTCCTACTGCTGAATTTTTAATTACAATTTCAAAAAATTTCGACGTTTCAGTCGACTATATTTTGTGTTTAAAAGATTATTAAAAGTAAAAAGACTTGATTTTTTAATCAAGTCTTTTTTATATCAAAGTTTAAGTTATTGTTTATTTTTTAATTACTATCATTTTCTAATTTTAAATGCAAAAGTTTAAAAATAAACACCGAAGCAATTATTATAGTTGTAGAAGTATAAGAAACTAAAATATTTATTCGTTTTATATCGCCAAAAATCTTAGTAGTTAAAACCCTAATAAGCGTTTTAATTAAAATCGTTAACAATATACGTTTCAGTTTAAGTTTTAATCTTTTAAACGAAAAAAGGATAGTTCTTGCTATCCTTTTATTTGTTTTTAAATTATTGCTTTTTTTCTATACGGTAAATTTCGGTTGGGTCTTCTAAATCTTGACCACTACTTTTTACTATTTCTTCAGCCTTTTCTAAATCTGATACTGAAAGTATCATAAGGGCTTTGCCTTTTTTATGCGTCGTACAAGCGTACATATATTTCACTGAAATTCCGTTTTCGCTTATTTGTTTTAACGCTTGATAAAATCCGCCCGGCTCGTCGCTAATAACGACGGCTAAAACGTCGGTAACTTTACCGATAACGCCGTGTGATAAAAGAACTTCTTTTGCTTTATAAGGGTCGCTAACTATCATACGAAGCACGCCGTATTCTTCTGTATCGGCAAGTGATAGCGCTGAAATATCAATATTATTTTGTGCTAAAACTTCGGCTACTTCTAAAAGCCTACCTTCTTTATTTTCAATAAAAACTGAAATTTGTTCTACTATCATAATTATACCCCCTTTAAATTTTTCGTAAATCTAATACCCTTTTTGCCTTGCCTTCACTTCTTTCAATAGTTTTTGGGTTTACTAAATGAACTTTTACACCAAGCCCTAACGTTGAACGTAATTTATCGGCAATTTCTTTTTCTACTAACGAAATACTCTTTAAATCGTCGGCAAAAAGTTGTTCACTCATTTCAACGTCTAAATCAAAAGTGTCGTTATTATTTATTCTATTAATTCTAATTAAATAGTTAGGCGTAATTTTGCCATCACACATACTGATAAGTATTTCTTCTATTTGTGATGGGAATACGTTTACGCCCCTAATAATTAACATATCGTCGCTTCTGCCACTTGGTTTATTCATACGAAGGTGCGTTCTACCACATTTACAAGGAGAGTATTCAAGCGAGCAAATGTCCCTTGTTCTGTACCTTATGATAGGAAAGCCTTCTTTTGTAATGGTAGTGAAAACCAACTCGCCCGTGCTACCTTCTGGCAATACTTCGAGTGTTTCAGGGTCGATAATTTCAACGATAAAATTATCTTCCCAAACGTGCATACCACATTGGTATTGGCACTCGCAAGCAACGCCCGGCCCTAAAATTTCAGATAAGCCGTAAATGTCGTAAGCCTTTATACCAAGTTTACTTTCAATTTCTTTTCGCATTGACTCGCTCCAAGGCTCTGCCCCGAAAACACCTACCCTTAAAGATAATTGGTCTTTAACGCCAGCCTTTTCAATTTCTTCAGCCAAGTACATAGCGTAAGACGGCGTACAGCATATAGCCGTTGCTTTAAAGTCTATCATTGTTTGAATTTGAAGCGCAGTGTTGCCCGCCGATATAGGCACTACCGTTGCACCTATTTTTTCAACACCGGCGTGTAAACCAAATCCACCCGTAAAAAAGCCGTAACCAAAGGCTACTTGAAAGATATCGTCTTTAGTAACACCTATTTCTTGCAACATTCTTGCAACGCATTCTGCCCACATATTAAGGTCGTTTTCAGTATAACCAACTACAATTCTTTTACCCGTAGTACCACTTGATGCGTGAACTCTTTTAATATTAGCCATAGGCTCGGCAAATAAGCCGTAAGGATAGTAGTCGCGTAAATCTTTTTTGTATGAAAAAGGTAATTTATGTAAGTCTTCAACCCCTTTAACGTCTTCGGGTTTAAGCCCCTTTTCATCCATACGCGTTCTAAAACACTCAACCCTTTCGTACATACGTTTAACTTGTTTAACTAGCCTTTCGCTTTGAAGTTTTTTTAATTCTTCTCTAGGCATCGTTTCGTATTTCGTATCTCTAATAGCCATATTAGTTTTTCTCCTTATTTTTGTTGCCTAAACTTAAAATTACACCCAACGCTACTGATAGTGCCGCTGCCATAATAACTTGATATTCAGTCGGTAACATAAAGGTTACCGTATGCGCTGGTATCCAAAATAAAGGAACCGTTTTTAAAATTGTAAACCCCCAAAAAGCACTCCAATCAATGCCTTTTACGGCGTTAGTTAAACTAACCTTTTCTTTTTGTGCGCCAAGTTCAAGCATTTTGTCCGATATTTTATGTACTGCCATAAAAGTAGGACCGAAAGTCGTGTTCATAATAACGCTTGTATATAAAGCGTTTAAAAATCTACTATCTTCACCCGGCAACATACCCGACGCTATTAAAGCCCCCACGGCGTTTGAGTAAACTTTCATCATAAAGGTTATCCAAACACCTATAAAGCCCCAAATAACAAAGCGCCATACTACTTTTGCTGGTAAATCAAACTCTTTTTTAGAAATAGCAACTGCTATAAGTTCGCCAGCCGTTGCTAAAAGCGAAAATTTAACAAAGCCCATAATATAAGGACTTTCGCTTGATAGTTTTTTAAAACACTCGTTTAATGAAGGAACGACAAGCACTATTATAAACGCCGATAAAGTTGCTACTATATAAATTAAAATTAACGTGCTTTTTGTTTTTTTATTCATATTATTTACAAAAATTATAACCTAACTCAAACGCTTTAACGTTAAGTTCTAAGAACTTAGACGGAACCGTTTCTTTTATAACGTCTAACCAAACTTGCTTTTCAATCGGCATAGTTTTTGCTAAAACTCCAATTAACACTACGTTTACTGCCTTTGGTGAACCTGCTTGCAAACTTAAACTAAGCGCGTCTAACGAAATAAGGTCGGTTTTTGAAGAAAGTTCTTCTACAATCCCCAATGGATATCCACAAGCCCCCGTAATTACCGGCATAGGCGCAATTTCACGGTCGTTTAATATAATTTTACCACCTATTTTAAGATATGGTAACGCCCTTATACCTTCTAATTTTTCAAAAGCCAAAATAATATCGGCTTCGCCTAAATCAATAATAGGTGAATTAACTTTTTTTGCGTATTTAACGTAGGTTACCACACTACCACCACGCTGACTCATACCGTGAACTTCAGACACTTTTACGTCGTATCCACCCTTTATAGCAACGTTTCCTAAAATTCTACTTGCAAGTAACGTTCCTTGACCACCTACGCCAACTATCATTATATTAGCCATTATTCGTTCCCCCTTTCGATTGCCCCAAAAGGACAAACGTTTGAGCAAAGTCCACAACCGTTACATTGAGTTGCATCTATTATAGCCTTGCCGTTTTTAAAGGTAATTGCTGGACAACCTAATTTCATACACATTTTACAAGAACGGCATTTTTCACTATCAACTTTAAATTTGCCATCGTATTTAACACCTTTTAAAAGCGCACAAGGACGGCGAGCAATAATAACCGATGGCTCGTCTACTAATAATTCTTCTTTAACTGCCTTTTCAAAACCTTTAACGTCAAACGGGTCTTCTATCCTTACTCTTTCAACGCCTACGGCTTTACATAAAGCAACTAAGTCAACTTGTTTAGTAGGTTCGTTCCTTATAGTTAAGCCGGTAGTAGGGTTTTCTTGATGTCCCGTCATACCCGTAATGGGATTATCTAAAATAATAACGGTATTATTGTTTTTGTTGTAAACGATGTCAATAAGCCCCGTAATACCCGAGTGCATAAAGGTACTATCGCCTATAACTGCAACCAATTTTTTAGAAAATTCTTTACCCCTAGCCTTAACCATACCGTGCGCCGCACTTATTGAAGCCCCCATACAAATAGTAGTATCAACGCTTGAAAGTGGAGCAACTGCACCTAAAGTATAACAACCTATATCGCCTGAAACGGTTACGCCAAGTTTACTTAAAACGTAAAAAGTTCCCCTATGTGGACAACCAGCACACATAACTGGTGGGCGTTTAGGTAAAATTTTATCAGTAGTTAAGTTTTTAACTCGTTCGCCTATAACGACTTTTTTAATTAAACTTTGACTGTATTCACCTAAAAGGCTAAACACTTCTTTACCCTTAACGCTAATGCCTAACGACTTAACGAATTCTTCAATAAAAGGGTCTAATTCTTCAATAATATAAACCGTTTCGCACTTAGAAGCAAAGTCTTTTATTAAATTTTTAGGTAACGGATAAACCATACCTAATTTTAAATAATTTACCTTATCTCCAAGCGCTTCTTTAGAATATTCGTAACTCACCCCCGACGTAATTACGCCAATTTTCGTGCCATTATTTTCTATCGTATTGAGAGTAGTCGTTTCGGCAAATTCACATAAATCGGCTTCCCTTTTTTCAACAACTGCGTGCCTTTGAATAGCGTTTGCTGGCATCATTACGTTTTTAGCCACGTTTTTTTCATACGGTTTTAATTCAACGCTAGTTGGATTTAACTCTTCAACTAAACTTTGTGAGTGCGATACTCTCGTTGAAAGCCTTATAAATACGGGCGTATCGAATTTTTCACTTAAATCAAAAGCAAGTTTAGTAAATTCTTTACACTCATTTGAATTTGACGGCTCAAGCATTGGTATTTTTGAAGCCTTAGCGTAATGGCGTGAATCTTGCTCGTTTTGAGATGAGTGCATACCCGGGTCGTCGGCTACGCATAAAACTAAACCACCGTTTACGCCTATATAACTAACGGTAAACACAGGGTCAGCCATAACGTTTAAGCCTACATGCTTCATACACGTCATAGCGCGTGCGCCTGCAATAGACGCACCTATCGCCG
Organism: Christensenellaceae bacterium; assembly: GCA_045658325.1. Lineage (GTDB taxonomy): Bacteria > Bacillota > Clostridia > Christensenellales > Borkfalkiaceae > HGM11412. Next base: position 6,730 of record JAZOUX010000112.1, read on the forward strand.
TTTCACAAGCAACCTTTTCATTTGGTGCCCACTCAACGTAAACGTTATCGTATTTAACTATATTTTCAGTAATTTCAGTGCTTGGAGTACCTGGATAAGAAGATACTACCTTTACCCCCGCTTCGTAAGCACCTCTTGCAACTGCTTCGTTGCCAAGCATTAGTTTTTTCATATTATTCTCCATTAAAGTTCGTTTTGTTTTGATACGAGATTATCGCTACCGTATTGCTTTCTTAACTTAGTTTTTTCTATTTTGCCCGTTGGATTTCTTGGAACGAGAGCAAAAACTATTTTTCTAGGTCTTTTATATCTCGGAAGTTCTAAGCAATAATCGTTTAATTCTTCTTCGGTTAAAGTTGCACCTTCTTTAAGTTGAACGATAGCAAGCGAAATTTCGCCAAGTCTTTTATCTGGTAAACCTATTACGGCTACGTCGCTAACGGCACAGTGCTTGCGAATAAAGTCTTCAATTTGAACGGGATAAATATTTTCCCCACCCGAAATTATAACGTCTTTTTTTCTATCTACTAAATAGATAAACCCTTCTTCATCTTCCATAGCCATATCGCCCGTAAAAAGCCAACCGTTTGTCAAAATTTCGTTAGTGGCTTCTTCGTCTTTATAATAGCATTTCATAACTCCGTCGCCTTTAACGGCAAGTTCACCTACTTCACCACGCTTTACAGCATTTCTATTTTCATCGACTATCATTGTTTGCCAACCGTAACCAGCCTTACCTATTGCGCCTACTTTATGCACGTTTTCCATACCCAAGTGAACGCAACCTGGTCCAATAGACTCAGATAAACCGTAGTTAGTATCGTATTTATGGTTTTTAAAAATATTAAGCCAACGCTTTATTAAACTTGGTGGAACCGGTTGCGCACCTATGTGCATAAGTCTCCACTTAGATAAATCGTAATCGTTTATATTAATTTCGCCCCTATCAATAGCGTCTAAAATATCTTGCGCCCAAGGAACTAAAAGCCATACGATAGAACAACCTTCTTCGGCTACGGCTTTAATAATCCATTTAGGCTCCGTACCCTTTAATAAAACTGCTTTACTACCCGACATTAACGAACCGAACCAGTGCATTTTTGCACCCGTGTGATAAAGTGGTGGAATACATAAAAACGTATCTTCTTTAGTTTGACCGTGGTGCATTTGTTCAACGGTTGCCGAGTGCATTAAACTTTTATGAGAGTGCAAAATTGCTTTAGGAAAGCCCGTCGTACCCGAAGAAAAGTAAATTGCACCGTCATCTTCGTCACTAACTTTTACGCTAGGAAGTTTTGAACTACAATAAGTAACTAATTTATCGTAACTTTCAGCAAAAACGGGGCAACTTTCACCAACGTAAAGCCAAGTTTTGATTTTTTTTGCTTTGTGGCAAATACTTTCAACTCTACCAACGAATTCTGAACCGAAAACAATGTGTTCGCAGTCGGCTTTATCTAAACAATAAGCAATTTCTTCGCCCGTATAACGAAAGTTTAACGGAACAACTACTGCTCCCGCCTTTAAAATACCAAAATAAATAGGTAACCACTCTAAACAGTTCATAAGTAAAATGGCAACCTTTTCACCTTTTTTTATTCCCCTTGAAAGTAAAAGATTGGCAAAACGGTTAGAACTTTTTTGAAATTCTCCCCAAGTTATTTCTCTACGAAACGCTTCGGGTGAAGTGGCTTGCATAAGTGAAAATTCACGCCACGTCATAAGTTTGCCTTCTTCTAACTTAGGATTGATTTCAACTAAGCACACGTCGTTAGGATAAAAGGCTGAGTTTTTTGTTAATACGTCAAAAATAGGCATATTCTTTCTCCAGTATAAAAAATAGCCCCCTTGCAAATTTGCAAGAGGGCGAATATATCGCGGTACCACCTCTGTTCGCCAAAAATGGCCTTACAGTGTAAACACAAGGGCTATAACGTACCCCAAACGGCTTCTATTAAAAGCGACTGACAAATGCGTAATTCTGCTTTACAGTTTAATTGCCTTGCACCAAACGGCAACTCTCTTTATACAACTTGGCAAGCATACTAAAATTTGCTCGTATCGTCTAATATTTATTAATTATTGAAATTATACTACATATTTTAATTTTTAGCAAGCCATTTTTATATTGTTCTAGTTATATTTTATAAAAAACTTAGTCGACGCATCGTATTGATACGCCGACTAATTATAAATTTTAATTTTATTAAATTACATACTCGTAATCTTTAGAAATATGCGTATGCGACGCTTTCCATTTTTCCATACGGATTGAAACGAATAACCCGTATATACCAAACGTAACGATTGTTAATAATACCCATAACACCCATTTGCCTATAAGTTGTAAACCATTGC
>JAZOUX010000113.1:0-5260 GCA_045658325.1 Christensenellaceae bacterium
ACGTTAAAACAAATTATTTGTTTCTTAGCGTCAACCATTGGACTAGTTTTTATTACAGCAATAGGCGACGATAATGGTAGTAACCATTTTATAGGAATATTATTCGGTCTTGGTGCGGCGATATTTTATGCAACCGTAGTCCTTTTAAACAAGTTTATAAAAAATGTTGAAGGTATACACAGAACTTTTTTACAATTCCTTTCGGCAATAATAGTATTAGTTCCGTACGTTTTATTGTCAAGTGGCATTAATATTATATATTTAGATAATATAGGGTGGTTATGCTTATTAATTGTTGGACTATTACATACGGGATTAACGTATTGCATGTATTTTTCTTCAATTAGTAAGTTAAGTGGGCAAAAGGTAGCGATTTTAAGTTATATAGACCCGTTAGTAGCCGTATTAGTTTCGGTTACTATACTTAAAGAAACAATGACTTTATGGCAAATTATAGGCGGTATTTTGATTTTAGGATTCACCCTTATAAATGAAATAAAGTTTAAAGAAAAAAACAATTTATTATAAGGTGAAATATGTTGGCTGAATATAAGTATATTAACGACGACGTGGTTGCGTCAATAGTTACTTTTGGTAAAGAAAACACACCTGTTTGGCGACAAAATAGGTGGAATAGTGGAGAATATCAAGAGTTTATTGTTAAAAACGGCTGTGGACATTGTTGTACGGCTATGGCTTTAAATTTACAAGTAATAAAAATTACTCCGCATGAAGAATTTGCACTTTGTAGAAAATTATGGGGAGCGCCTGTTAGAGAAAGGGAATTTCCACAAGACAATTTGCAATCTGTTGCTGGAATTACTAAAATATTAAATTATCATGGTGTAAAGGCAGAATATTTTGGAGTTCCTAACTTAAAAATAGTAAAAGAACATTTTGAAAAATGTTTAAAAGAAGGTAAACAAATAATTTTTTGGTCGCACCCAACCGAAAGTTTTAAGGAAAATCCTTTTTCTCAATTTGAACATTACGTTATGGCAGTTGGTTACACTAAAGATAATAACATATTGGTTGCAAATAGTTCAGAAAAATGGACGGAAGAAGGAGTGCAAATTGTTATGATAGATACGATATTAAAAGCCTTGTTTTTGGGTGCAACGCCTATTGATATGACGTGGGGAGAAAGAGACCATTATATAAATTGTTCCGGTTATGTAGTAGTCGGCTAAAAGGACTTTGAAAGTCCTTTTTTATTTATAAAATAAATGGTAAAAAAATGTAAATTAAATAAAATTTAAGTATACGCTTTTAATTGACTTATATTTTTTAAAAGAGTATAATGCCTGTGTTTAAGGAGAGATTTATGTCGGTATTTGAAAAATATAAATATGGGAATCAATACAAAACTGTTTTAGTAGCGTGTTATTTGTTTTACACTTTGACGATGTCTATTAAGTTGTCATACACTGCGCAACTTGTTGAAATCGTATCTTTTTTAATACGTCAAAAGCGTTAGTATCTCTTGGACTTACAATTTACTATTTTGTTTACGCTTTAGCACAAGTAGGTTTAGGACTTATAATTTCTAAAATAGATATTAAAAAATTTTTAGTTATAACGGCAATACTTTCAGCCGTATCCTTTTCATTAATAGGTGTAACAAGCGAACTATGGCAAGTTTGGATAATTTTAGGGTTAAACGGCATATTCCAATGTGGTGGTTGGGGTGGCGTTACCTTCATTTTAGGTAAACACTTGCCAAACGACACGCTATCTCATTGTAATAAAGTTTTAGTTACGGGCGCGGTTGTAGGAACGGCTTTTTCGTATCTTGTATCTTCAATTTGTATCGAATTTTTATCTTGGAAATTAACTTTCGTAGTAATTGGCGTTTTGTATTTAGCATCGACTTTATTTTTGCTTATTCAAGAAAATAAAATTGAAAAAATGCTTAGCCGACACGACGAACTTGACTTTGACACTTTCATAAAGGATCACTCGCACGATTACGTTATACCAAAAGGTGAAAAAGTTAATTTAGTGCCTATAATGATATATATTGTAGTATTATCTTTTTTAGCAAATTGCTTATATTACGGAATAGGCAACTGGATTCCTTCGTATTTAAAAGAAGTGCATTTGTTTCCAACGACGCTTTCGATTTTAATAACCTTGACAATGCCTTTGGCGGCTGTTCCATCAAGAATAATAATGTTTAAGTCTTTTGACAAAAGTGGTAAGATATTTCCTAAATGTACGTTAATAGGCTTAATTTTAACGATAATACTTGTTGTAATGGTGTTTACTTACGGCTTGAACTTGCTTTTTGCAATAATAGCAAGTTTGGTTTTAAAATTATTAGTTGAAGCGTTTATCGCTGGTTTTTCGTCTTATACAATAATGAAATTTAAAAACTACATAAATACGGGAACATCTACACTTATAGTAAACTCGTCAGCATCGCTTGGTGCAGGTTTAATTGCCGTCGTATCGGGTTTAGTAATGGACGCTTTTGGTTGGGCGAATTATTATTTGTTCTTGGCGATATTAAGTGCAATATCAATTGCTATATGTGCAATAGGTGTCATAATAATAAATAAAAAAAGTAAAATATCAACTTGGCTTTAAATTAGTATGGAAATTTTAGAAGCAATTAAAAAAAGACGTAGCGTACGTCAGTATTTAGATAAAGAAATTGAAAAAGACCTTTTAAGCGAATTGCAAACTGAAATAGACGTTTGCAATAATGAAAGTGGGTTAAATATTCAACTTGTTACAAACGAGCCTAAGGCTTTTGATAGTTTTATGGCACATTACGGAAAGTTTAGTAACGTTAAAAATTACATTGTTCTTGTTGGAAAGAAAAGCGACGAACTTTATGAACTTTGTGGATATTACGGCGAACGTCTCGTTTTAAAAGCACAGCAACTTGGTTTAAATACTTGTTGGGTAGCGTTGACGTATAAAAAAATTCCTAGCGCATTTAAAGTAGGTAAAGGGGAAAAACTTGCATTGGTAATTTCTCTTGGCTACGGAAAAACGCAAGGCGTTGCTCGTAAGAGTAAGACCGTTAAACAAGTTAGTAACGCAAGTAGTGAAACCCCCGATTGGTTTAACACGGGTGTAGAGATGGCACTTCTTGCCCCAACGGCAATGAATCAACAAAATTTTAAATTAATTTACGATAACGGCAAGGTTATAGCAAAAGCAGGGTTAGGGTTTTATACAAAAGTCGATTTAGGAATTGTAAAATACCACTTTGAAGTAGTATCGGGTAGAAAAATATAAGTTAATTAACAATAAATTAAAGGCTAGCAATTCAGTTAGCCTTTTTTGTTAATTTTATTGACATAAAACGACAAATATCGTAAAATATTGCTTGGGAGAAATTATTATGGCAAAGAAAAAAGTTAAAAAAATATTATTTATTATTATTCCCTTAATAATAGCCTTTCTTTTGGGCGCAGTATTAATTTATTATTTTGGGGCGTTTTATCCTTATTACGACAGTATTAAAAGGGTAGAGTTCGCTATCCCAGGTCTTAACGAAAAGTTCGTTCCACAAGGCTTTTGCTATGACGATTTAACTGACACTTATTTTTTAAGCGGTTATATGGCAGACGATAGTGCTTCACGCATTTATAGCGTTGATAATAACGGTAACTCTAAATTCGTTACAATGACTTATAACGACAAGGTAAATGCGGGGCATATGGGTGGTATTGCCGTACATAATAACACTATTTGGGTGGCAACAAGTGGTAAAGTTTATAGGCTTGATAAAAACGCAGTGCTTACGGCTCAAAACGGTCAAACGGTAACGGCAATAGATAGATTTGACTCTAATACCAATTCTTCGTTCATAACGGCTTTTAACGGCTATTTATGGGTTGGCGAATTTTATAGACAAGGCAATTACGAAACTGACGAGTCGCACTATTATAAAATTGATGAAACTAGCACTAACAAGGCTATGGCGTTTTGCTTTACTATAAATGAAGTTAATTCTTTCGGCATAGAGTCGACTACGCCAATTAAGGGCATATCCTTGCCTAACCAAGTGCAAGGAATTGATTTTACTAACGACGGCAAAATTATTTGCTCAACGTCGTACTCAGTGCCAAGTGCACATATATTAATATATTCTTTAGACGCTCAAAGTCAAAAAACGGTGCAGTTATTCGATACTGATTTTAGTATAAACGTTCTTAGCAGTGCTAACTTAGTAAAAGATATTGAAGCACCTGCAATGAGTGAAGAAATTGTTTATAAAGAAGGTAGACTTTATATTTTATACGAGTCTGCTTGTGTTAAATACGCTATTGGTAACCGTAGGCGACTGAAAAACGTTGAAAGTATTTTAATTGAAAATTAAATAAGTAAAAAACAAAGCCTAATCGTGAGATTAGGCTTTGTTTTTATTATATTCGTCAAATAATGCGTCGCAATTTTCTTTAATTTGTTTGTAAGTGTAGCCGTATCTATCGTTATACACTTCGTAAGTAAAACATCCGTCGTAACCTATTTTTTCAAGGGCTTTTAATACTTCTTGCCACTCGATTAAACCAAGACCTGGTAATAAATGCTTTTCACTAACAAAGTCATAGTCGGAAACGTGAAGTGACTTAATTTTTTTACCAACTTTACGAATAACGTCTTGCGGTTTATCAAACAAAAGGTGATTTAAGTCGATTATAGCGTAACTTTTATCGGCATTTTGAGTAAATTGTATAATATCGTCGCAAGTACGCATTAAAGAGCCAACTACCATATTTTCGACACAAACGGGAGTTTTTGTTAAAAGGGCAAGTTCGTTTGCCGTTTTATATAATTGACTTTTTGAAAACTCTAAGTTGCTATCGTTTACGTTGTTGCCACCCGGGTGAAAAACGTAAGCGTTTGGTTTTAACTTGTCGGAAATTTTAAACATTTTGCCAATCCATCTAACGATTTCAACTCTATCTTGTTTCCAAGGACAGGCTAAATCAATCCAATTAGGGCCGAAAGGAAAGTGTAACGAATTAAGTTTGAGCCCTGATTTTTTAACGAGTTTTATAGCCTTTTTAAAGTTTTTAACGATTTTATCGCCCCTAGCGTAAACGCCAGCCATAAAACAAAGTTCAATATTATTAATACCAGCGTCCTTAATTTCTTTTAAAGTGTTTGCAAAGTTTTCGTCTACGAAATAGCCGTATTCACAATTTTTTAAACCTTTTGAACGAGTACAAGTTACGCTAACGCTACAATCTAATTTATACATAAATTACCCGTATAATTAATATTGTAACATAAAAAAAGG
>JAZOUX010000114.1:0-8837 GCA_045658325.1 Christensenellaceae bacterium
GTATTTAGTTTTAGCACGCCTATCTTTTAAAAGTTCTTCGTCAAACAAATAGCCGGTATAACACCAAATTTTTTTATTTGGATAAATACTTTTTACCTTTTTTAAAAAAGGCACTAAGGCTTGCTGGTTGGCTGGTTCAAAAGGCTCGCCACCAAGTAGAGATAGACCGTCTATATAATCGCTGTCTAACGACTTGATTATTTCATTTTCAACGTCTTGGGTAAAAGGTTTGCCGTAATTAAAATCCCACGCTTCACTGTTAAAACAACCTTTGCACCTATGAGTACAGCCCGAAACGAAAAGCGAAGTCCTTACCCCTAAACCGTTTGCTATATCGTTATATTTTATAGTAGCGTAATTCATAATTCTACCTATTTTAGAAAATCTTTTAGCAAGTGCTAAAAGATTTCTTAATTATTATAAATGTAATACCCTTTCTTTAATTTCTTGCGTTCTACCTTGGTTCCAATATTGCGTGCCGATGTAACCACATGTTCTTCTTGCAACGTTCATTTTAGTTTGGTCCATACAGCCACAGTTTGGACATTTCCAAACGAGTTTACCGTTTTCGTCGGTTACTATTTGAATTTCACCGTTGTAACCACATTGTTGACAATAATCGCTTTTAGTATTAAGTTCCGCATACATAATGTTTTCATATATAAATTTCATTATTTGTAATACGGCTGGAATATTGTGTTGCATATTAGGCACTTCAACGTAACTAATTGCTCCACCTGGAGATAAGCGTTGAAATTCGCTTTCTAATTTAAGTTTATTAAACGCGTCGATTTCTTCAGTAACGTGAATATGATAACTGTTTGTAATATAGTTTTTATCAGTAACGCCTTCAATTATACCAAAACGGCTTTGAAGTGCTTTCGCAAATTTATAAGTAGTGCTTTCAAGCGGAGTTCCGTAAATAGAATAGTCGATATTTTCAGCCACCTTCCATTTATTAGTATACTCGTTAAGTTTTTGCATAACTTCTAATCCAAACGCTTTGCCTTCTTCTTCGGTTAATTTTTTACCAGTCATATAGAATACAGTTTCCCATAAACCAGCGTAGCCAAGCGAAATAGTTGAATAACCACCGTGAAGTAAACTATCAATTTTTTCACCCGGTTTTAATCTTGCAAGCGCACCGTGTTGCCAAAGTATTGGGGCAGCGTCAGACAACGTGCCTGAAAGCCTTTCGTGACGGGATTGTAAGGCTTTGTGACATAATTCTAACCTTTCGTCGAATATACGCCAAAAATCTGCCATACTCTTCTTAGAAGACAACGCTATATCTACAAGGTTTACAGTTACAACACCTTGGTTAAATCTACCGTAATACTTAGGCTTGCCGTTTTCGTCAACGTAAGGCGTTAAGAAAGAACGACAACCCATACAAGTATAGCAATGTCCCTCACCGTTTTTATCTTTTTTAAGGTCTAACATAACCTTTTCAGAGATATAGTCTGGAACCATCCTTTTAGCAGTACATTCTGCGGCAAGTTTAGTTAAGTAATAGTATTTGCTATCTTCTTTAATATTATCTTCTTCTAAAACGTAAATAAGTTTAGGGAACGCTGGCGTAATATAAACGCCTTGTTCGTTTTTAACGCCTTTAATTCTTTGAATAAGCGTTTCTTCAATCATTATTGCTAAGTCTTTTTTAAGGACTTCGTCTTTTGCTTCGTTAAGGTACATAAATACCGTAATGAAAGGCGCTTGACCGTTAGTAGTCATTAAAGTTACTACTTGGTATTGAATAGTTTGAATACCCTTTCTAATTTCGTCCCTTACCCTTTTTTCAACAATAGTTTTAAGTTGAGCGTCGGTTGGAACTACGTTAGCAATAGCAAATTCTTCTAAAACTTCTTTAGTGATTTTATCACGAGAAACTTGTACGAAAGGTGCTAAATGCGTTAACGATATACTTTGACCGCCGTATTGTGATGACGCTACTTGCGCAATTATTTGAGTGGCTATGTTACAAGCAATAGAAAAACTGTGTGGCTTTTCAATCATAGTACCCGAAATAACCGTACCGTTTTGTAACATATCTTCTAAGTTTACTAAGTCGCAGTTGTGCATATGTTGAGCAAAATAGTCGGCATCGTGGAAATGAATTCTACCTTCGTCGTGAGCAGTAACGATATCTTGGCTTAATAAAATACGCTTAGTAATATCTTTAGATACTTCGCCTGCCATATAGTCCCTTTGTACGCTATTAACGGTAGGATTTTTATTAGAATTTTCTTGCTTTACTTCTTCATTATTACACTCGATTAACGCTAAAATGCTTTCGTCAGTAGTATTGCTTTTTCTAACGAGTTGCCTTTTATAACGGTATGTAATATACGACCTAGCCAAGTTAATAGCACCGTGACGCATAATTTCAGTTTCAACTAAATCTTGAATTTCTTCAACGCTTAAAGAACGAGTTCTTGACTTACATACGTTTTCAACTTTTAACGCTATTGCTAAAACTTGTTCTTGCGTAAGCCTGTCTTCTTCTTCAACTGACTCGTTTGCCTGGTTAACGGCGTTTATTATCTTATTTAAGTCGAAATCTGCTTCTATACCACTACGCTTAATAATCTTCATCATTTTTTATCCTTTTACGTTTTTCGCACTCTTTTTAAGAGTGTACCGACATTATACTACATTTAGCGCTTTTTGACTGTTGCATTTGCAACAAAAATTAAAATTTTTTAAAAAATATACTATATGTTGTGTTTTTGTCAAAAAAATATCCACAATATATCGGTAACCGAATATTGTGGATTTTTTCAAAATTGCTTATATTTCCTTAAATTTTAAGAATTTTTTATTCACCTAATAAATTAGAATATCTTTCTTCAAAATATTTAACTTTCTTTAAGTTAGTAGTGATAAAACTGCTTGATAACGTTTCAACTTCAGCACTTACGATAAGTTTAAGTTTATTTTGTTTGAAAAGACTTGCAAAAGAATTTTCGTCACTAAGGTCGTTAATGAACGTTGCTTTATCAATTGGGTTTTCACCTGTAACGCCTAACGAGTAAGTACATAATACGATATGGTAACCAAATTCAGTTGCAACGATTGTATAATAACCTGCACCCATTTCAACTACCTTTTGAGAAGCATCGGCAAATTCTTTAACGTATTTAGTTGAAGACGTAATTGGTGAGTAAACGTAACCAAAGTTTTCAGATAACGAACCACCGTCAGTTGAGTAAGCGTAAATTAAGTCAGTAAACTTTTCTTTATTATCGTCGCTAATTTTCTTAGAGCCGATAGGGTCTGCGTTTACGCTACCGATAGTTGAAAGACTATTATAATCAATAGTTAATAAACCTTGAGAGTCAACATAATTAGCGTTAAAGCCCATAGTCGATACCATTACGTTATTATAAAAATCTTTAAACGAAGTTTTAGTTGCGATTATTTCATCGAAAGTGTAACCCGTTTCTTCATCGCCGTCGTCGTTTTTAAAAGTGTACGGTTTAGCACCGTAAAGAGTGCCGTTATACGTTTTTAAAGCGTCAGTACGACAGTATTTATCGTCGAAAGCGTAAGTATTAGTAGTTTCGTCGTAAGTGCCGTATCCGTTGTATACCCAAGACTCTCTTAAATCTTTAACCGTTAAACCTTTTAAAAGTTCTTGCCTATACGCTTCAACTTCAGAAGCCGTAACGTTCTTTTCTTCTTCTTTTTTACCTAAAAGTTCAATTTGTTTTGAGTTAAAACCAATTAAAAGATTAGCAACGTAACCATAACCTGCTTCTGGGTTATATACTAAGAAAGAGTTTTTATCTAAAGCGGCAAGTTTTTCTTCATAAGTAGTAACGCTTGAGTCAGTTTCAGCCGATTGAGATTTAAATAAGTTTACATATTCGTTATAAAGCGTATCTGTATCAAAGATTTCTTCTTGTTGGTTTTCAAGCGCTAATTTATATTTCGTAACGATAGCCGATTGATATTTATCAATTAACGAATCGCTAAAGTAAGTAAGTTTTAATAATTCGTCAACGTTTTTAACGTTTGATGATTCACTTTCTTTAACAAGACCAGTCTTTTTTAATTGTTTAATAACTTTAAATAATGCAGTCTTAACTTCCTTTTGTTGCATATATTCTTCAAATTTTTCAATGTATTTAGTGAATAAATTTAAAGATAAATCGTATTTATTATCGTAATCAGCGATATCAATATTAAGGTCGTATCTTTTTGCAACCTTTTCAGCAGATTTGCGATATTCTTCAGTAATAACACTCTTTTTAGCATCGTATTTAATTTCGTATTCGTTACCACCTTCGTCTTCTTTTTCGGCTAACGTTGCCCTTGCTGTAAACGCACCGTTTTCGTAAGGTGGAAGTTCGTCTTCGTCTTTTTCAATAAACGTTTCAATTAAAGAGCGAGCCGTATTTAAAACTTCGTACTTAGCTGCGGTAATTTCGTAAATAGTTAATAAGTTGTCGTATGACTTATTATCAAAAATACTTTTTGCGTCAGTAAAATTTACTAATGGGTCACCTTTATAATTGTTGCCCGCTAATAAATTTTCAACACTAGTTCTTTCTGCTTGCGCAACTTTAGTTGCTTGATAGAAATAACCACCGTCAGTTTCAGTGTTACCTACTAAACCCGTTGGGCCTAATAAAGCCTTAACGGCTTGTTGAACGATTATTTTATCTTTTATGATATTTTCTAAAACAAGATTGTAAGCGTCTTTAACGGTGTAGCCGTAATAGTTTACATAATAATAACCGTAAGAGTTATAGTCAGAAACCATTTCCCTTTTATAAACGTCTTCTTTAATATTATCGTCTATGCTAACCGTTGCAACGACTAACGACATATCTTTGTCAACGTCGGTAGTAATTAAACTACAACCCGATAACGTTGCCAAAAACATCGTGCAAATCAAAATTAACGTAACAATTTTAGTTAAAAACTTTTTCATATAAAATCTCCAATTAGAGTGTTTATTTAGCATATTGTTATATAAGATATAACATACAAATTAATTATACAAAATTTTTTGTTTTTTTGCAATACTTTTTTTATCTTTTTAGGCATTTTAAATAAAAAATATGCACTATTTACTCAAAAGTAAAAAATTCTAACATAATTTTTAAATAATCTTCGGCTAAAACGCCGTCTTTAGTAAACACCAAAACGGGATTTTCTTCAAAAGTCAACGAAACTATTCCTTTATAAAGGTTAAGTTTGTTAGTAATTTTGCCGTCTTTTAAACTTTCTAAGTTCTTTAAGTATACTTTTGCCGTTTTGTTTGAAATTATTACCTTTATAGCATCAGCGTTTTCTAACTTTAACCTAAGTAAACTAATATCAATAAGCCTTTCAACCTGTGTAGGAATTTCGCCAAAGTTATCAATAAGCGAAGAAGTAACCCTTTCAATATCATCACCGTTTTTAATTTCGGCAATTTGCTTGTAGGCTTCCATTTTAAGCCTTTCGCTTTGAATATACTTTTCAGGAATATACGCGTCGACTTTAATATCAAGTTCAAGTTGTTGATTTTTAGTAACTTCGTTTAATTCTTCACGCAATAGTTTATTGTAAAGTTCATAACCAACCTTATCCATATGACCGTGCTGTTCTTTACCTAAAACGTTACCAGCACCCCTTATTTCTAAGTCGCGCATTGCAATTTTATAACCACTGCCCATTTCGGTATATTCCATAAGCGCAGATAAACGCTTATACGCTTGCTCGCTTAATAACTTGCCTTCGGTATAAGTAAAATACGCGTACGCCATAACGTTGCTTCTACCAACCCTACCTTTTAATTGGTATAAAGTAGATAGTCCTAACCTATCGCTACTTTCCACGATTAAAGTGTTAGCCCTTTCGATATCAATACCGTTTTCAATAATAGTAGTTGCAACTAAAACGTTGGCTTTGCCTTGATAAAAGTTCATAATATTTCTTTCAAGGTCTTTTTCTTCCATTTGACCGTGCGCAACTATTATTTTAGCGTCATCACAAAGCGACTGAATTTTACTTGCGAACGAATAAATAGTTTCTACCCTATTATACATAACTAAAACTTGACCGTCTCTTGATATTTCCCTAGATATAGCATCTTTTAAAAGAGAGTCGGTAAGTTCAGTTACAACAGTTTGTACGGGTATTCTATTTTTAGGTGGAGTGTTTATAACGCTTATATCTCTAATTCCAGATAACGACATATGAAGCGTTCTTGGAATTGGCGTAGCAGATAGCGTTAACGTGTCTACGTCTTTACTAATTAATTTTATCTTTTCTTTATGTTCAACGCCAAAACGTTGTTCTTCGTCGATTACTAAAAGCCCTAAATCTTTAAAAACTATATCTTTTGAAAATAACCTATGCGTTGCAATAATTAAATCGACGTTGCCATTTTTTAATTCTTCAACAATTTTTTCTTGCTGTTTTTTGCTTTTAAACCTATTTAAAACTTCAACCCTAACGCCAAAATCTTTAAACCTTTTTTTAGCCGTCATAAAATGTTGCTCGGTTAAAATGGTGGTTGGAGCAATTAACGCCGTTTGCTTTCCGTCTAAAATTGCTTTAAAGCAACTTCTAAAGGCAAGTTCAGTTTTACCAAAACCAACGTCACCGCAAAGTAACCTATCCATTACTTTGTCGCTTTCCATGTCAGCAAAAATTTCTTCTAACGACACAGATTGGTCTTCGGTTAAATCAAACTCGAAAGCGTCGCCGAATTCTTGCATAAAAACTTCGTTTTTAGAAAAGACGAAGCCCTTTTTTTCTTTTCTTTCTTTGTAAAGTTTTTTAAGGTTAATAGTCATTTTTGAAATTGACTGCCTAACCCTTTCTTTTATACGCTCGAACTCGCCACCACCTATTTTATTAAGCGTAGGAATTCTATCGCCTGCAACGTATTTTGAAAGTTTGTCCATTTGGTCGGTAGAAACGTATAGTCTGTCTCCACCATAATATTCAACTTCAACGTAGTCTTTACTACCTTCAATAGTTGCAATACGCTTAACGCCCCTAACTATACCTACACCAAAATTTTCGTGTACGGCAAAGTCGCCTACCGCTGGTGCAGTAAACATATCTCCACGTTTCTTTTTAAGCGATTTTTCTTTACTTTTCGACTTAAAGAACAAGTCGTTCGTACCAACTACGGCTAACTTACTATCGTGATAAATAAAGCCACTATCAAGAGAATAAGTAGTTACTAAAATACCCGTAAAATCTAAAGGCATTTGGTTTTTAATTACGCTTTCAATTTTATTTTCTTTTAAAAAATAATAGGTTTTTTCAGCGTATTTTAAGTCGCCACAGCAAAGTATTACCCTATAACCTTTTAAAAGCCAACCCAAACAGTCTACTTTTAATTCATCTGGTTTTAAAGCGTATTTACCTAATGGCGAAGTAGTTATCGAATAAGTTTTAAGTGGCGTAAAAAACGGAATTACCGTCTTAAACGATTGAAGTGCAACGCCGTTAAATAAAGATAAATCTTTTAATAAATCAACTTTTAATGCAAATTGATTTATAATAAAATCAAGACCGTTACCACCCCTAAATAAACTTTCGCATCTATTTATATGCTCTTTTTCTAAATGCTCTAAATTTTCGTATAAATACTTACTTTCGTCGTAACAAATTACCGTATCTTTTGAAAAAATATGACTTAACGAGTGAGTTGAATTTTTAATTAAAGGAAAAATATATTGAAGCGAATCGTCGTATAAATCGTTTTCAAGTTTCTCGGCAAGTTTATAATATATGCTTCTAGCGTTTTCAACAAATACTAATTGGCCGTATTTTTTGTACGAATTTTTAATTAAATTTAAAAGATTGTTTACTTCGCTAGGCTCAATAATAACGTCACTTGCCATAATAGCCGTAAACGAGTTAATACCCTTAACGTCGTCTTGCCTTATTTCTTCTAAATAATCGCCGAAAAAATCTAATTTGTAAGGTTTTTCTTCGTTAATTGCAAAAATTTCAATAATATCGCCACGAATTGAAAATTCACCCTTATTTTCGCAAAAATCTACCCTTTTATAACCCAAACGAAGCAAGTCTTTTGCAACTACTTCAAAATTATATTCGCTATTTTTATTAAAGGTAATATAGTTTATTTTTTTAGGAAATAATTGATAAAGTGCTTCTATCGTAGTTACTATTTTTTTAGCACCTTTAGAAATTTTATAAAGGGCTGTAAGTCGTTTAAATAAATTTTCTTTATTAAAAGTGTCTTTATACAATAAAGTATCGTCTTTAGCGTTTAAAAAGACTACTTCTTCACTACTTAATTGCTTTAACTCGCTTACGCATTTTTGCGCTTCGATATTATCTTTTACGATATATAAAACGGGACTAATAATTTGCGAAACTATATGGCATTTTGACGAAAATTGCGTACCGAAAACAGCGACGGATTTACCGTCGCTAATATCGTTAATTATTTGTGAAAAAGTACCACCTATAACATTGGTGGTTAATAAATTATCAAGCATAATCAACCGTTTAATATTTCTACAAAGTTTTTAACCGTTGTATTTATTCATAATTAATTCTAAGTTAACACCGTTAATAAAA
This sequence comes from Christensenellaceae bacterium, assembly GCA_045658325.1. Taxonomy (GTDB): domain Bacteria; phylum Bacillota; class Clostridia; order Christensenellales; family Borkfalkiaceae; genus HGM11412. Next base: position 8,563 of record JAZOUX010000114.1, read on the forward strand.
TCGTAACACGCGTCGCTTGCTTTAGAAATAGCACTTTCAACGAAAGGCAAATCGTCTTTACGAACGTCGCTTAAAACGTAGTCGATTAAATTGTTTATAGGGTGAATTGATTTTATGCCAACCCTAATTCTAGGGAAGTCTTGGCTACCTAAACGCTCTACGATATTACGCATACCGTTATGAGTGCCAGCCGAGCCTTTAAGTCGAATTCTAACCTTCCCAACGTCGATATCTATATCGTCGTAACATACTAAAATATTTTTAGGTGCAACCTT
>JAZOUX010000115.1:0-3364 GCA_045658325.1 Christensenellaceae bacterium
ATTCTTTTTATTTATACTATTTTACTCTAATATTTAATTTTATAAAAAATATAGCATTTGAATTTTTAAACGAAAACTATTTTTTAGAAAAACCTATTATAGCAGTCAACGTTATTACTGGTGAAAGTCAATTACAAGCAAAATTACGCTTTAAAATTCTTTTTAACATATTTTGCATAACTTACCGTCTTATTACAAATTACTATAATAAAGGGGTGAAAAATGTCAAAGAAAGCAGATAAAATTAACAACATAATAAACGAGTCTATTTTAGATTTAAAAGAAACTATCAAAGACTTAACCGTTATAGGTAACCCTATCGTAATAAGTGACGAACTTTCAGTAATACCCGTATCTAAAACGTTATTCGGCTATGTAAACGGTGGTAGCGAGTTTGGTGAAATAAAAGTATTTCAACCAAATAACAAAGGGTTAATTGGTGGTAGTGGTGGTGTTGTAAACGTTACGCCGTTCGGCTTTTTGATGGTTAAAAACGACGTTTACGAGTTTGTTAAAATTAAAGAAGATATGGTTGACAAAATAACCGATTTCACTAACGATATAGTTAATAAAATAATTTTAAAAGGTGATACTCAAAATGAAAAAGTTTAAAAAATTACTGATTTTATCGCAATTTTTATTGATATTTATATTGCATTTTTCGTCTTATAATATAGTGTACGGCGCAACCGTATCAAAGGGCGAATGCGTAATGGAAGTGTCAAGTGGCCGTATATTATATTCAAAAAGCGAAGATTTAAAATTACCTATTGCTTCGACTACGAAAATTTTAACTGCGCTTACCGTTATTGAAAATTTTGATTTAACAAAAATAATAACCGTACCTAAAGAAGCCACTAAAATTGAAGGTTCTAGCATTTATTTAAAAGAAGGCGAAAGACTTTCAGTATTAGAATTATTATACGGTTTAATGCTTAGAAGCGGTAACGACTGTGCCTATACTTTAGCGTCTACTTTAACTAGTTACGACGAGTTTATTAAGTTAATGAACAATACGGCAAATAGGCTAGGCGCTACTAACAGTAATTTCGTAAATCCACACGGATTGCACGACGACAATCATTATTCTACGGCAAAAGATTTATGTTTAATTACTTGTCACGCTCTTAAAAATAAAACGTTTAGAAATATTGTTTCAACTAAAAAAATTTCGATATCAAACGAATTTTACGATTATAAAAGGGTACTAATAAACAAAAATAAACTTTTATACAATTTAGACGGTTGTAACGGTGTAAAAACGGGATACACAAAAAAAGCAGGTAGGTGTTTAGTTACAAGTTGCAACAAAAACGGTTTTGAAGTTGTAAGTGTTGTTATAAACAGCCCCGATATGTATAATAGAACGACTGAGTTGATTAATAACGCACATAGTGAATACACCCTTTACGACATTATTGATAAAGACGCTATTTGTGATAAAGTATATAAAACTAAAGACGGCAAACCTTTTACCGTTAAAATAGATAAAGGGTTTAGTTATCCGCTTAAAAAGACCGAACTTAGAAGTTTGCAAATAACTATAAACGGTCAAAACAGTCAAAACTTTTTTAAAAATCCAACAACTTTTGGTGTTTTTGAAATTTTCTTATCAAATAAGTTGATTTTTTCTCAAAATATATATATATTATAAGCAAGGAATTTTAACGTTTTGCTGATGCAAAATTATTGCAAAACTTTTGTTTTGCTGTAAAAAATTAAAGGATATTATTATGAGAATTAACAAATTTCTTGCACTTTCAGGTGTTGCAAGTAGAAGGGCGTGCGATAAACTTATTATTGATGGTTTAGTTACCGTAAATGGTAAAGTTTGCACATTAGGTACAGACGTTGACGAAATTAACGATACTATTTGTGTTGACGGCAAAAAAATTAATCAAAAAAAGAAATACAGTTATTATATTATGAACAAGCCAAAAGGCTACGTTTGTACGGTAAAAGATGATAAAGACAGAAAAACGGTTATGGATTTATTGCCAGATAACGTTGGTAGGTTATTCCCTGTTGGTAGGCTTGACTACGATAGTGAAGGTTTATTACTTTTTACCGACGACGGCGATTTGTGTAATAGGTTATTACATCCGTCAAGTGAAATTCCTAAAACGTACTTAGTTAGAATTGAAGGCGAATTATCTAATGAAAGTCTTGATAAATTAAGGCGTGGTGTTTTTATTGATGGTGTAAAAACCAAAAAGTGTACTATTAAAATAGTAGACCAAACTAAAACTTTTACAAAATATCATGTAACCGTTACTGAAGGCAAAAATAGAGAAATTCGTAAAATGTTTTTAACAGTTGGCAAGGAAGTTAAATTTTTAAAACGTATTAAAATTGGCGACTTAGGCTTAGGCGGTTTAGATAGGGGTGCTTGTAGAAAGTTAACGCCCGAAGAAGTTGATTATTTAAAAAGAGTTTAAGTTTAGCCCCCGTACATATTTTTATGGGGGGAGTATGAGTAAAAAATTATTAATAATGTTATCTATTACCTTTATATTTTTAATATGCTTGGTTTTAGGTAAACAATTTGTAGTTTTAGAGTGTTCAAACGCTAATTTCAAAGGGCGTAATTTGGTTTTAAACTGTATGAGTAATAATTGTTCAATTAAAAAAGAAATTGACGAAAAGTATATATTAAAGATAAATCAAGCAGTTTGCGACTGTAAGGAAAGTTATAAAAATAAAGTAACCGACCTACTTGGTAACGAATACAACCAACTTTTAAACGTAATTTCTAGTGGTAAAAAACGCATCGAAACTGAAAGCCAATTATTTTTTAAAACAGAAGAATATTTATCGTGCAAAAAAAGGTTAGATGAAAGCAAAAAAGCCTATGAGAAAGACTGTGAAAATGAAGAAAATAAAAAGAATTTACACTTAGTGCTTAACGAATTATCTACTTTAAACACCACGTTAAATAACCGTTTAAAAGCAACAAGAGACGAAATTGAAAGTGCAAAATCACGTTTAACTAAATTATTTAACGACAATAAGCAAAAACTTTTCGATATAAAAAACCAAGTTAAAAATGATTTAAAAATTCAAATATTAGACATTTTTAAAGAATATCAATTTGTTATAAACGAGTTAAGAAAAACTAACGATACTTCTTGTCAAACGGCTAGTTTAGATTTAATAAATTCAGTCAACGTTGAAAGCGTATTTTCATCTTTTGAAAGCGAGTATTTTTCAAGTAGCGAACAAGAAATAGTTTATAGTAAACCAATAACTAACTTAAATTAAAAACTAAAATTAAAGCAGTCGTAAGACTGCTTTTTTGTTTTACAAAAATTTATAAAATACGACATAATATGCTAAAAAATAAAACTTTTTCTATTATATAATA
>JAZOUX010000116.1:0-9067 GCA_045658325.1 Christensenellaceae bacterium
AGTTTTATCAATTATAAAAGAAGCCTACAAAGTAAGACCTTGTCAAAAAACTAATATAGGCGAAAGAGTTCAAAAAGAGTGTTTAAACTACCATTTAGGTTTATGTTTAGCGCCTTGCAGTCAAAAATGTTTGCAAAAAGAGTATAAAGACGAAGTATTAAAAGCAGTTGAGTTTTTAAAGGGCGACGATAAAACGTGTGAAAGAATTTTAAACGAAAAAATGCAACGTGCTATTGAAAACGAAGAGTTTGAAAGTGCAATTATTCTTCGAGACCGTTTAAAAATGCTTGAAAAAATTAAGCAAAAGAAAATTACTGCTTTAAGTAGAGATTTAACTTGTGACGTTATTGCTATTAAAAGCGACGGCATATTTGCTTGTATAAACCTTCTTTTTATAAGAAACGGTAGAATGATGGGTTCAAAATGTTTTGCCGTTGAAACGCTTGCAGAAAGTGATACGGAAAGGCTTTCAGCCTTTATTATGCAGTATTATAATGGTCAAAAAGAATTGCCAGACCAAATAATATTATCACAGTCCATTGAAAACGAACAAGATATTATTAGTGCGCTTAACTCTATTTACGATAGAAAGGTCGTAATCACCGTACCCGTAAAAAGTGTTAAAAAATCGCTTATTGAAATGTCGCAAAAAAACGCTACCGATTATCTTGAAAAGCAAATTAATATAATTAAGCATAAAAACGATATGACGCATATTGCGTGTAGCCATCTTAAAGAAATTTTATCTCTTAAAAATTACCCGAAAAGAATTGAGTGCTACGATATTTCACATATAAGTGGTGAGTTAAAAGTAGGCTCAATGGTCGTGTTTATTGATGGCGAAAGTGCAAAAAAAGAGTATAGGCGTTTTAAAATTAAAACTGTTGAAGGTAACAACGATTTTGCTTGTTTACAAGAAGTTTTAAGTAGACGCTTAGACCATTTAGATGAACAATACGAAGAAAGATTAGCTAAACCCGATTTAATCGTTATAGACGGTGGTAAAGGTCAACTTTCAAGCGTATTAGAAATATTTAATCAAAAAAATATTGATATAGACGTAATTTCACTTGCCGAGCGTGAAGAAGAAATTTTCCTTCCTAATCAAAAAGAGCCTATCGTTTTAAATAAAAGCGATTATTCTTTAAGGCTTCTTCAAAGAATAAGAGACGAGGCGCATAGATTTGCAATCACTTACAATAAAAATTTAAGGGTTAAAAAGAATTTAGCGTCGCTACTACAAAATATAAAAGGAATAGGTAAAGCAAAAAGGAACGCTTTAATGGATAAGTTTAAAGACGTTAACTCTATTATTAGAGCGTCAGTTGAAGAACTTTGCCAAGTTGACGGAATAGGTGAAAAACAAGCGATAATTATAAAGGAGTTTTTTAAAAATGAACGTTATTAATACTGAAATATACGATTTATCTGGTAACCTTGAAAAAGTAAAAGTTGAAGATTTTGCCAAAGCACTTAATTTAAAGGTAATTAACGAAGGAAGGGGTGATATAATTATATCTTCAATAAGCGTATCAAGACCGGGGCTTCAACTTGCTGGTTATTTTAGTTATTTTGATAATGATCGTATTCATCTTATAGGTACGCCAGAATATAGTTATTTAGTAAGTATGGCTAGCGATGAAAGGAAAAAGGTTTTAGATATTATATTTAAAGAGATTCCTTGTATGATAATAAGTCACGGGCTAGAAATTATGCCCGAAATATTAGATTATGCAAAGAAGTACAACTGTCCACTTTTATTGTCGAAGCAAATAGCGGCGGTAGTAACTCACGAACTTACTATTTATCAAAGCGAACTTTTAGCACCTACAATCGTAATGCACGGCGTATTCGTTGAAGTTTTTGGTGTTGGCGTGTTAATAACGGGTGATGCTGGCGTAGGTAAAAGCGAAACGGCACTAGAACTTATTACTAGGGGTCATAGGTTGGTTGCAGACGACTCGGTGGTTATTAAAAATATGGGCGAAACGCTCGTTAGTAAAGCCCCCGAAAGAATTAGGCATTTTATGGAAGTTAGGGGTATAGGCATTATAAACGTGCAAACTATGTTTGGCCCAGGCTCTATAAGGCTTGAAAAAACGGTAGATATAGTAATTCATTTATCGCGTTGGGAAGAAGGCAAAAGTTACGAAAGGTTAGGTGACGTAAAGCAAACGCAAACTATTTTAGGTATAGACCTACCTAAGCATACGATTCCGGTAAGCCCTGGTAGAAATATTCCGGTTATTATTGAGACTGCCGCAAGAAAGTTTAGGCTTGACCAAGTAGGTTACGACGCTACGCAAGAATTAATAAACAGAACTTTTAAAAAGTAAATAAATTAAAAATCCGTTATAGTGAGTATAACGGATTTTATTTTTAATTGTGTTTATATACTTCATTTGCTATTTTAATAAATTCGCTCATAGCCCTTGAAACGTATCTATTTTTTTTGTAGCCGACTTGCATTGTTCTGTTAATCGAATGTCCGCATAATTTATAAAAAATTACACCTTGTTCTTTTGATGACTTAACTACGATATCTGAAACGAATATTACCCCAAGTCCAGCACACGCCATATTGTACGACGTTATAAGTTGGTCAAGTTGTATAACGATTTTTTTAGGGTTAAAATTGTTTTCTTCAAACAAGTATTTTGCACGCCTATACGTATCGTTTCCCTTTTTTAATAAAATAAACGGCTCGTTTTTAAAGCGTGCAAGTTTAACTGTAGGGCAGTTTTCGTTTAAATGCTTGCCTTCAATTACGTCTTGCGAAGTTAATTGATATTCTTTTAACTCGTCGTTAATTTTAAATTTGGTTGGTACGGCAAGCAGTAGAGTTTCACTAAAAAGTGGCTGGTAGTCGAAAAGGTTACCGTTAAAGTCGTGGGCAATAAGTAGGTCAGCCGACTCGTTTAAAATTTGTAGTCTAAGGTCTGGCGAGTTAGACTCAACAAGTTCAATATCAATGCCAGGGTACTTTTTTGAAAACTCTAATATTATTTTAGGCATTATAAACGACGATACGAAGTTTTCACCACAAACGGTAATATGCCCATACTTTAATTTACCTATATCTGAAAGTTTAGTTAAAGTTTCTTCATTAATTCTTTTAATTTTTTCAATACTTTCAATATATATTTGTCCTTCTTGCGTAACCGTGATAGGCGAAGTAGAACGGTCGAATATTGAAAATCCTAATCTTTCTTCAACTTTTTTAATAGAAGCCGAAAGGGCAGGTTGTGAAACGTATAGAATTTTTGCCGCGTTTGAAAAACTACGTTCTTTGTAAACTGTATAAATATAATCGTGTTCTGTCATAATATATAGATTTACTCCATAAAATTAGGTTATAATATAAATATTAATATATAGTTTAATATATATAGTAATTATATCATTTTATTTAATATAAGGCAAGCAAAATGCGGGCATACTATAAATAAAATTTATAATAGTTATATAATTATATGTATTTGATTATAATTGCCTTATAAAAAGATGTGTGTTATAATAAGTGCATAAATCAAAAAAAGGGCATTGAACCCCTAGTTAAAGGAGATATAATTATGAAAAAGTTTCTCTCATTAATTTTAACGCTTATCCTTGGCGTATGCACGATGTCAATGGTAGGTTGTTCTAAGGAAGAAAAAATTACTATTTACACAGGTGGTACGGGTGGTACTTACTATGCTTTCACAAACGGTTTAGCAACTCAACTTGGTTCTAAAACACCATACACTTACAACGTAGTAGGCGATACTGGTGGTTCAGTAGCAAATCTTAAAGCAATTAGTAGGGGAGACTGTAAAATGGCTATCGTTCAAAACGACACGATGGTAAACGCTTACAACGGCTTTACTGATAACTTCTCAAGCGCAATTACAAATTTCTCAGTAATTGGTCAAGTTTATCCAGAAGTAGTTCAAATCGTTACTAACGACGCTTCAATTAGGTCACTTGCAGACTTAGTTGGTTCAAACAAAAAAGTATCAATCGGCGACGTTGGTTCAGGTGTTGAAGCAAATGCTGTTGCACTTTTAAGAAAATACGGCGTTAATATTGAAAGACAAGGTAATACTTACGTTTCAAGCGATATTACAATTCAAAACCTTTCAGTTGCACTTTCTGCAAACGCTATGAAAGACGGTAATTTAGACGTATTTTTCTTCACGTCGGGCGCACCAGCAACGTCAATTTCTGAACTTGCAGTTACTAACACTATTTATATGTTAGGTTTAAGCGACGCAGTTATTAACGAATTTATCGCTGATAACAAAATTGACGGACAATACGACGTTTACTCTAAACAACCAATAACTAACGCTCAATACTCGTTTATTCCAGCAGGTGAAACGGTTTACACTATCGGTGTTAGCGCAACTTATATTGTAGCAAACAGCCTTTCTGACGACGTTGTTTACAATATCACTAAAGCAATTTGGGAAAGCCAAGGTAGTATTGGTCACAGTGTTGAATCTACTATGAACACTGCAACTGCAACAATCACTATTGGTAACGTTCCTGTTCACCCAGGTGCCCAAAGATATTATAACGAAATTGCAAACAGTTAATTATTTTTAAACATTTAAAGTTAAACGGGGTGAATATTTTACCCCGTTTTATACAGTTTTAGGAGTATTATGTCAAACACTGAAATTATCAACAACAACACGGAAGTTTCAGCCGAACAAATAATGAAAAAATTTGATAAAGACAGTAAAAGCCGTAACTTTACAGGCGTATTTAAAATATTGTACGACCTTGCTTTTATGGCTTTCTCGTTATTTATCATAGTTTTGGCGTTAATGATACAAGGTGCAACCGAATTTACAAGATTACCTTTATTTTTGGGTTTAATTATGTTTTTAGGTTATATAAAATTCCCGGCGTGCAATAAAGACGCTGAAAAGGAAAATTATTTACCACCGTACGATATTGTTTTAGCGTTGTTATCGCTTGGAACTTGTTTATATTACGTTGTCAAACAAAACGATATAATCTATATGGGTGGTTATATTGAGTTAGAGCAAATAGTAATTGGTATAATTGCAATAATTTTACTTTTTGAATTATGTAGAAGGGCAATAGGTATTCCTTTAATGGTAGTTGCTGGTAGCTTTATCGTATACGCTATCCTTTGGCTTTACGACAATAACCCAAATACAGTTGTAAATAACATAATTTACAATTTGTATTACAATATAAACTGTGGTATTTTCTCAACCCCAGTAAGCGTATGTTGTAGTTTTATCGTAATATTTATTATATTCGGCGCGTTCTTAGAAAAAACGGGTGTAGGTGGGTTTTTCGTAGACTTAGCCAACTCGCTCGTAGGAACTCAAGCGGGTGGTCCTGCAAAAGTTGCCGTTATTTCGTCAGCGTTAGAAGGTATGTATTCTGGTTCTTCGGTAGCAAATACGGTAGGTTCGGGTTCAATTACAATTCCGGTTATGAAAAGTGCTGGATATAGACCAGAATTTGCAGCAGCCGTAGAAGCGGCGGCTTCAACGGGTGGTCAAATAATGCCACCTATTATGGGTGCTGCGGCGTTCTTAATGAGTCAAATTACCGGCGTGCCTTACGCTACTATAGTAATATGTGCTATTCTCCCAGCCGTTTTATATTTTGCGGGCATATTTATTATGGTGCATTTAGAAGCAAAAAAAATGGGCTTAAAAGGTTTACCTAAAGAAGCAATACCTAACTTTTTTAAGTTAATTTTAAAAAAGGGCTATTTGTTAATTCCTATAATCGCACTCGTTTTATGTATGAATAGGTTTACACCAGCTTTATCGGCTTGCTTTGCAATAATGTGCGCTTTATCAATAAGTTATTTAGACGTTGATTTCGTTGACAATCTTATTTCTAAAGATAAACAAAAAATTAAAAAGTCGTTAATCAGTTTAGGCTTAGCACTTATTCCTTTTATTTCGTTTATTATTATGGACGCATTTTTAGGTATTAAAGGCATTACAAAATCACTTTTCGTAGCAATAGCAATCGCAATGGTTTTATCGGTAATACCTAAGCGAATAAAATTTGTTAAAATTAATAGCGTTGTTGACGAAAAGGTAGTTGGTTCTGGTTTATTTGGTGGTACTAACAACTCGCTTGGCGTAGTAGTAGCGTGTGCTATGGCTGGTATTATTTCGGGCGTTGTAGCTATGACGGGGCTTGGTTCAACGTTAGTAGCGTTAATAGTTCCTATTGCTCAAAAATCTTTAATACTTGCGCTATTTTTAACAATGATATGTTGTATCGTTTTAGGTATGGGCGTACCAACTACGGCAAATTATATTATTATGGCAACGATTACAGCCCCTATTTTAACTAAAATGGGCGTTAATATGCTCGCAGCGCATATGTTCGTATTCTATTTTGGTATAGTTGCAGACATAACGCCACCAGTTGCGCTTGCAGCGTACGCTGGCTCGGCAATAGCAAAATCAAACCCTATGAAAACGGGTGTTACTGCGACTAAGTTAGCAATCGGCGCATTTATTATTCCATATATATTTGCCCTTAACCCATCAATGTTATTAGTAAACGCCGTATGGTACGACGCTATTTTAACGGTAGTATCTTCGTTAGTAGGTATGTTCGGTGTATCAATGGCATTACAAGGTTTTGCATTTGGTAGAATAAACGTTCCGTTTAGATTAATAAGTGCCGTTGCTGGTTTATTATTAATTATTCCAGGTTTATGGACTGACTTAATAGGTATCGCTATCGTTGGTGCAGTATTGATATATCAATATTTCTTCATATATAAAAAGAATAAAACTCAAACTGAATAAAAAATAATGCAGTATCAAAAGATACTGCATTTTACTTTAAAAAATCGTAAAAGTATGATATACTAAGTTATAGTAGACGGCAAAATTATGCCAAATGTATTTGAAAATAAAAAGACGAAACAATAAACGTTTATTACTAAAATAAGTGGCATAGTTATCATTAAAAATAGGTTGTTAGTTTTATGTTTTAAAATAAACAATGATAAATAAATTCCTAACGCTCCGCCTAAAAAGGCAGTAAAAATAAAATTGCCTTTACTTATGCGTTTAGGTTTAACGGCATTTTCGTCTTCTTCGCTTAACTTTATTTGTTCAGCGTGGCGTTTATCTGTTAAAACTAGCATAAAACCAAAAACGTTTATGGCTAAAATATACACGACTATAAAAGTCCTAAAAAAAGTTACCATATTCTTAGTATGTCAAAAATTTAAGGTTTATTACAATGTTTTTACCAATTAACAAAAGTGAATTAAAAAGTGAACAGTTAGATTTCGTATTAATCTCGTGCGATGCGTACGTTGACCACCCGACTTTTGGTCACGCCGTTATATCACGAATTATTTATGATAAGGGGTTTAGTATAGGTATAATTCCACAGCCTTTATGCGATAACGATTATTACGCTTTACCAGTGCCTAAATACGCATATTTAGTGTCTTCTGGCGTTGTTGACAGTATGGTAAATAATTACACCGTTGCTAAAAAGAAAAGGACTGGTGACGTTTATTCACCACTTTCTAAGCAAAATAAACGCCCCGATAGGCAAGTTACAGTTTACGCTAAAACTTTAAAAAGGTTATTTCCTGAAAGTTTTGTAATTATCGGTGGGGTAGAGCCGTCTTTACGCCGTTTTGCTCACTACGATTATTGGGCTGATAAAATTATGCCGTCACTTTTAACCGACAGTAGTGCTGACTTGTTAATTTACGGTATGGGTGAAAACCCAATTTTCGATATATTAGAAAGGCTTTCAAAAAATATACCCCTTTCTAAAATGCTTGACGTTAGGGGAACTTGCGTTAAAGTTGACGGTTCTGAAAAAGAAAGTTTATTAAGTAAAGGTTATAAAGAGTTACCGTCTTACGACGATATAATCTTAGATAAAACCAACTATTGCCGTTCGTTTAAAATAGAAAGTATAAATACTGACTGTATTAATGCCGACGTGTTGTTTCAAAAGCAAAATAACGGTCAAATAGTAATACAAAACAAGCCGGCGTATCCTTTAACTGTAAAACAAATGGACTACGTTTACGACTTGCCTTATATGAGAACGTATCACCCAATTTACGAAAGCGAAGGTGGTATTAAGGCTATTGAAGAAGTTAAATTTTCAGTAGTAAGTCATAGGGGTTGTTTTGGTAGTTGTTCCTTTTGTTCAATAAATTATCACCAAGGTAGAAGAATTCAAAAGCGTAGCGACGAAAGTATTTTAAAAGAAATAGAACTTTTAACTCACGATAAAGATTTTAAAGGCTATATACACGACCTATCTGGACCGTCGGCTAATTTTAGAGAGCCAGCGTGCGATAAACAATGCGAAAGTGGGGTTTGTAAAGGCAAATATTGTATAGGTTATAAGCCTTGTAAAAACCTTAAAGTAGACCATACGGGCTTTTTAAATTTGCTTGAAAAGGCAAGAAAAATTAAAGGGGTTAAAAAGATTTTTATTCGTAGTGGAATAAGGTACGATTACATTACTTACGATAAAAACGATAAAGTGTTGCCAACACTTATAAAACATCATATAAGTGGACAACTTAAAGTAGCGCCCGAACATATGGCTGAAAACACTTTAAAAATAATGAATAAACCACCGTTTTCAGTATACTCGGCTTTTGCTAAAAAGTATAAAGAACTTAACGAAAGGGAAGGTAAAAAACAATTTTTAGTGCCGTATTTAATATCTTCGCACCCAGGTTGTACTTTAAACGACGCTATTAAATTGACTGAATATTTAAAAAGCATATCTTATATGCCTGAGCAAGTGCAAGATTTTTACCCAACGCCGTCAACTCGTTCGACTTGTATTTATTATACGGGCATCGACCCCGACACTTTTGAAAGGGTATACGTTTCAACTAATAAAGAAAAGCAACTTCAAAGGGCTCTTTTACAATATAGGTTACCTAAAAACAAAGAATTAATAAAACAAGCCTACGTTTTAGCCAACTTAAACGGCAATGAAGGTAAAAGGAAAGATACTAAAAAACAAAACGCCAAAAATCAAAACGGCGGTAAAGTAAAAAAAATAAAAGGTCAAG
>JAZOUX010000117.1:0-3006 GCA_045658325.1 Christensenellaceae bacterium
TTAAAGCCGAAATTGATTGCTCAATTTCGGCTTTTTATTTTGCAAATAATTTATTCTACGTCAAGGTTCTCAAATAAAAACATATCGTTATCTAAAAATTCAAGCACCGTCATACCAAAACCATTTACTAAACGCAAAACGGTTGAAAAAATTACCATTTTACTTTTACCACTTTAAATCTATTGCTTATGACCGTATTGAATATCTTTAAGATGCTCTAACCGAAAAGCACTCATTTATTTTTACTAAAATCTTTATGTAAAGAGAATTTGTTTAAAAATTTATATGTTTTTTAAATAATTTTATTTGCTTCTTTCAAACAATTCAAGCAACCATTTTTTACTTACTTGTAAAAATTCGTTGTCGCTATCTTTAATATCTTCATACATCTTTTTAGCGCATTTTAAAAGCAAATCGTAATTTACAGGTTTAATTTGTGGTACAAGTTCTTTGTAGTTGTCATAACATATTTTATTTAAAACTTCTTTTGGTAAGTCAAGACCTTTTATAGTCATACCGCCAAAATTAGGTAAATCAAACTGCTCTCTATCGTGAGAAATAGCACTCCATACAAGTTTATTAAGCCCTATATTACCCTCGTCACTCTTAATATCATTGCTATCCGTTCCAAAAATTATTCTATCTTGATATTTTACAAAAAAGTCGTGCCATTTATCAATATCTTTTGAAAAATTGAAATACATCGTTTTACCAGGCGTAAGGTCAAAACTAACGTTAGGATAAGTATTAAATATTCTTTCACACTCTTTAATGTCTGCTGAAAGAAAAGCAAAATGTGCAAAAATCATCCTCATATTAGGGTTTTTGTTTAACCTTGCGTACGCTTGGTCGTAAATTTCTTGTTTTTTAGGATACCCTTCTAAAAATAATCCCCAATGGCGTTTTATTTCATATTCCGTCAACTCTCTTGGTATCCAGTAACGCTCGTCGTCATTTAAATGAACTAAAATCGGTATATTATTTTCTTCTAAATAGTTAAACATAGCGTCGTAACGGCTATCGTCTATTCCGTGACCAAGCGTTTTTGTGGTATGCGCACAAAACATAAGTTTAATTCCGTCACAACCTAAATCCATTAAAAGTTTGGCTTGTTCTTCGTAAGGAATATCTTTATAAATATCGTCTGGCTTTCCATCATAACCAGGCATATTATGTATCATACCGAAAACTGAAAGATTGATTTTTTTGTAGTTTTTCTTCCAGTAAAGCGCTGAAAGATTGTAACAAAGAGCCCTATAAGTTAAGCAGTTTAAAGTGGCATCGGTAACACACTTTGAAACAACGTCTAAATAATGTTCGCAAACGTCAAAATTAACGTCTGACATATGAATATGCATATCACAAAACTTTTCTAAATTATGATTTTCCATTATTATTTCTCCCTTTTAATTAAAATTATTTACTAATAGCCGTTCCACCATAATCAGCCATATAAAGTTCTGTATTTTTGTTTATTGAAAGCAACATCTTGTCATCTTTAAAGTTTACGTTTATAAAAAGTTCACCCTTATAAATATCTATCACTTTAACTTGTAATACCATGCTTTGCTCTCTCGACCAACTAAGCATATTTAATACATCATAGCCTTTATGATATGGCGAATGCGCTTGTTTGCCACTAAATATTTCAGGAAACTCATCCTTAATAAACTTTTCGTATCCAAATTTAAGTTTAAATACGCCACGAGAGTTTTCATAATTAAACACGCAATAATCTTTATTAAAATCAAATTTTACCCATTTAAAACCCATAGCATTATCGCAAAGTTCAAACTTTTTGCCGTTTATAACGTTTTCATAATCACTATGTGCTTTTCCATAGCCCGTAGGAATTTCCCAACTTTCTAAAATGCTATTTAACTTATCGTAACTTTCTTTATCTTCAGCAAGCGGAATATCACTTGCACTTTCGTATATATCCATAAGCATATCGTATATTAAATTTCTTGCATAATTATCGTAATTAGACATAAATATTGCATTATATACGAGCATTAAATTTTTAAGTGGCAAACAATGTACTTGTTGACCGAGCATACCGTGCAAACTAAAACCTTCTTCATCTATCCAAATTTGATAACCATAACCTGTAGTGCTAATAGTTGTGGCTGAGAACGTTGCATTGTCGGTAATTTTTGAAGTGGCTTTTTGCATATAATCATAAGGAAGCAACTGTTCGCCATTAAATTTACCTTTATTTAAAATAAGGTTTCCTATTTTAGCAAAATCTATAGTTGTTAATAATACGCCACTAGCTCCCCAACTATATCCGTCAGGACTTTTAATACACTCAATATTTTTAGACACGCCTATTTTGTCAAATTCAGGTCTTAAATACTCTAAAAAAGTCATACCCGTCATTTTCTCAACAATTACGTCAAGTAAGTATGATGCAGAAGAATTATATCTAAAAATCATACCGTTAGGATAATCATTTTCCCTAACAAACGAAGATTTAATCCAATCTGTTTTCCATCCGCCGTAAGCTGTAGTAGGTAAACATATACGCATCGTTAAAGCATCTTCAATAGTTGTTTTAGCAAATTCTTCTTTACAAATATCTTTATATTCAGGAAAATAATCAACTAATTTATCAGTTAATTTAATTTTGCCCTCACCATAAAGTTTACCTATCGCAAGCGATACGATTGATTTTGAACAAGAGTATATTCTATGAATAAAATCTTTCGTTATAGGTTTGCAATAGCCTTCACTAATAACTTTATTATTTCTAGCAAGCACGAAACTTTGCATTCCAAATTTATGCTTTTTAATCGTTTCTATAAAGTTAATGATTTTTTTAGATGAAATTCCTTGACTTTCAGGCGTAACTTTTTGAAAATAATTATCCATAAACCCTCTATTTGTTTTAATAAAATTATTAAATAAAATCTCGCTTAACACAAGTTTTTTTATTAAAATTATTATAACATATTAAAATTTTAATGCAAATATTAACTATTAAAATTTATTTGCTTTTATAAT
>JAZOUX010000118.1:0-44719 GCA_045658325.1 Christensenellaceae bacterium
AAAATTTTTTTCAACGATAATGATAAAAAAAAGAAATATTTTTATTTTATTAAATTATTGTTATTTTATAACGATATGTGGTATAATAACAGCAAACCCTTTTAAAAGGAGCGTAAAATAATGGGCTGTTCACATAATTGTTCAACTTGTAAAGACTCAGGTTGTAAAGATAGGCAAAATTTTTTAGAAACGCCAAAGCCGTCAACCAAAATTAAAAAGATTATAGGCGTAGTAAGTGGTAAAGGTGGCGTAGGCAAGTCGTTTATATCTTCTCTTTTAGCGGTAGCAAGCAATAAAAAGGGATATAAAACTGCAATAATGGATGCAGACGTTTTAGGGCCGTCAATACCAAAAGCCTTTGGCTTTGGTGAGATGGACAAAGCGCAAGGTAGCGAAGAAGGATTATACCCGGTAGTTAGCAAAAACGGTATAAAAGTAATGAGTATAAATTTACTTTTAGAGCAAGAAACTATGCCGGTTGTATGGCGTGGTCCGGTAGTTAGTGGGGTAGTAAAACAATTTTATACCGACGTTTTATGGGGGGAAACTGATATAATGTTTATAG
Source organism: Christensenellaceae bacterium (assembly GCA_045658325.1). Lineage (GTDB taxonomy): Bacteria > Bacillota > Clostridia > Christensenellales > Borkfalkiaceae > HGM11412. The sequence continues at coordinate 566 of JAZOUX010000118.1, forward strand.
ATATGCCCCCAGGCACGGGAGACGTTCCGTTGACTATTTATCAAAGTATTCCTATTGACGGAATTATCGTAGTAGCCACCCCGCAAGACTTGGTTAAAATGATAGTTGAAAAGGCGGTAAATATGGCAAATATGATGGCTGTTCCAATTTACGGCATTATCGAAAATATGAGTTACGTTACTTGCCCAGACTGTAATAAGCCGATATATCTTTTCGGTCAAGGCAAAGTTGAAAAGGTAGCAGAAGAATTTGGGTTAAAACTTCTTGCAAGTTTACCGTTAGATAGCAATTCTACTGCACTCGTTGATAAAGGTTTAATTGAAGAAGCCGACACGAGCAAAGTTGATAATATAATAGACCAAATAATAAAGGGGGATAAATAATGACTCTTGAACAATTTAAAAAAGAAAAAATTTTAGCAATGAAAAACAAAGACAAAGACGGTGTTGACGCTTTAAACGTAATAATTACCAAAATTATGAACTTAACTATTGAAAAGCGTGCCGTTAATCAAGAAGTTACCGAAGGTGACGTTGACAATATAATTCAAAAAGCAGTAAAAGAACTTGAAGAAGAAAGAGAAGGCTTTATTAAAGCAGGTAGACAAGCCAACGTTGAAAGTTTAACAAAGCAAATTGAATACGTTAAAAAATATTTACCTAAATTATTAACCGAAGAAGAAATTAAAGCCATTATTAGTAGTTTAGAAGACAAATCTATGCCGTCGATTATGAAGCATTTTAAAATAAATTACGCTGGCAAAGTTGATATGAAACTCGTATCAATTTTAGCAAAAAACGCATAACGAAAAAGGCGAGCAAAACTGTTAAAAATTTAATTTAAGAATCTTAATGAAAAAGATAAAATCAACTTATAGTTTGGAGAACGTGAAAAATGAAAGAAAATCTTATAAGGGGTATTTCGGTTTGCAATCCCGTTGATATTGAAGAAAAATACTTAAATTATACTATTGATTACGCTATACGAGAAAGGTATAATCATATTCAGTACATAGGACCGACACACGACCCCGTTAAGGGCAACGTTGACGGTATGATTAAACTTGTAAAATATTCACAGTTTAATGACGAAAAAAATTTAGAATACGTTGAATATTGTCAAAGGGTAGTAAACGTTGCTTGTAAAAAAGCAAGCGAACACGGTATTAAAAATTATTTGTGGCACCACGAGTTAGAACTGCCCGTAGCGTTTACGAAAGTTTTTCCAGAATGTCTTAACGAAAGGGGGGATATTGAAGTAACTTCACCCGTGGTTAAAGATTATTTAGAAAATAAAATGAAAGATTTTTTTGACCAATATCCTTATATGGACGGTTTAATTTTAACCTTGCACGAAACGAGAGTGCCACTTTTAAAATTGACCAACCAAAAATTAGGCAAAGTTGAAAGGGTAAAATACGTTACGAAAGTGTTGTACGATTCTTTAAAAGCAATGGGTAAAGAGTTAATCGTTAGACCTTTTGCAAGCATTGAAGAAGACTACGTTTTAATGACGAAAGCGTATGAAGAAATTTCTACCGAAATGCTTATAATGGATAAGTGGACTCAGTTTGACTGGTCTTTAACTATGCCACACAACGCCTTTTTCAATAAAATAAAAAATAATCCACTTATGGTTGAAACTGATATTTTTGGCGAGTTTTTTGGTAAAGGTAAGTTACCTTTAATGCTCAAAGACCATATCATAAACAAGTATGCGTACTGTCAAAGTTTTGGTGTAAAGGGTTACTGTTCGCGTATTGATAGAAGCGGAGCACATCCTTTCGGCACTCCTAACGAAATAAACTTAGTTATAATGAGCGCTCACTTAAACGGCGAAAATATCGACCAAAAAATCGACGAATTTTTTAACGAAAGGTATGGCGAATGCGGTAAGCAAGTTAAAGAATTAATGGCTGATACTGAAGAAATTTTATCTAAAATTATTTACTTAAAAGGCTATTATTTTTCGGAACTTAGCAGGTTTCCACTATTAAACCACAGTAAAAACCATTTCTATTTTGAAATGCAAAAAAAGGACTTTAACATAGCGTCGGGCGAGTGGTTTATTCCTAAAAATTGGGAGCGTGGTACACTCGAAAGCGTAGTTGAAGAAAAGCAACAAGCCCTTGAAAAAGCCACCGTTTTATACGAAAAGGTACAACTTTTAAAAGGTAAATTAAGTGAAAGTGATTATTTCGTTATATACAATCAATTTGCAAACCTTTATTTCGTAGCAAAATTATGGCGAGTTTTGATTGACGTTTATAGAAATTATATAGCGTACTTTGACGAAAACGATTGTAGTTACGAGCAAAAGTTCTATACTTCACTTGACCAACTTGCTTATTACAACGACTTAGGTGCAAAAACGCTTGGCGAAGACAACTATTACTGTTATATTAGCGACGCTGTAAGTGCAAAAAATAAATATTTTGATAGGGTTTCAAAATTTATTGAAGACGTAAAGCGTAGTTTTGAAATTGAAAAAATGCAAACGGAAAACCTTAAAAAGCAAAACTTATTAGACTTTGTGGTATGTGGTGGAGCAAACGAAGGTCATGCCCTTAAAAAAGAAGTGAATTTTAGCGATACCTATATTACCGATAACGGTTTATATCGTATTGCAGGTTCTGGTAGGGGTGCTTCGTGGAGTACGGTAAACGCGCACGGTTGGTTTAGTTACGACGTAAAAATTACGCCTAATACTAAAAATCAAATAGTAGTAACTTTTGGCAGTTCAACTAGTCAATTAGACGTAATCGTATCGCTTAACGGTGAAAAGGTTACGGTAAATAAAACTATTAGCGAGTGTGAAGATATTGCTTTTGAATATCTTGCAAACAACCAAGACGTTTTAACTATTCGCTTTGACCGTATGAGCGCAAACACGCCGAGAGTATATCAAATAGCAGTAAAAAAATAATAAAAAACGCTCTTTTTTTTGAAAAAGGGCGATTTTTTTTACTCTTTTTCAAAAAATAATTAATAAAAGTAATTGACCTTGGTTATTTGTTTTGTTATACTAATATATATAATATATTAACACGATAGGCGTGTTAAAATAAGTAAAAAAATTTATAATAAGGAAAGAATTGACAAATTTATAATAAGCAAAGAATTATCAAATACCCAAGAACAAATCATATTAAAGGCTCTAAATTACAAGACGGCGACTACGATTTAAGTCAAATTCCCTTTTCAAAAATTCAAAACAAGCATATCGTTATTGAAGAAAAGGTTGACGGCGCAAACGTTGGCATTTCTTTTTCAAAAGACGGTCAACTTTTATTGCAAAGTAGGGGGCATTTTTTAGTTGGTGGTTATAAAGAAAGGCATTACGACTTATTAAAAATTTTTGCAAATGAAAACTATCAGCAACTGTACTCGGTTTTAGGCGACAAATATATTATGTATGGCGAGTGGTTGTACGCTAAACATAAAATCTATTACGACGCTTTACCAAGTTATTTTTTAGAATTTGACGTTTTTGATAAGCAAAATCAAGTCTTTTTAGATACGTCGTCAAGACTTGAACTTTTAAAAGATTTACCTATACACAGCGTTCCCGTTTTAGCAAGTGGAAAGTTTAGCAGTTTAAAAGAAGTTTTGTCGCACTTAACTAACTCAAAATATAAAACTGAAAACTGCGAGCAAAATTTATTAAATACGATAAACGCCCTTTGCCTTGATAAAGACGAGTGTTTAAAAGAAACTGACGCGTCGCCCCTTATGGAAGGTCTTTATATTAAGGTTGAAGAAAATGGCATTGTAACTAATCGTATGAAATACGTTCGTTATTCGTTCACTCAACCCGAAAGCGTAACGTCGTCAAAATGGGTTAATAAACCTATAATTCCTAACAAACTTTTATAATTGAATACGACTCAAAATCTTGCCATGCGTAATAGTCGGCAAGGTTTTTAATTTGCCGTCGTTTTTTTGTATTAAAACTCAAAAACTTGACAACAATTATAAAAAAGGGGGAATATTATGAGTTTTAATCCATTTAAAGAAAAACCAAAAAAAGTGGAAAGTATTTTAATGAGTTTAAAAGACTTAGCACCACAATCTTATGATAAAAACCAAACTGACGCATACACTAAAACTAGGTGTATTTTAATGTGTGGTACAGAGTACGAAGCCGTTTGGTGCAAACACCATTTTAATAGGCACGTTTTAGATAACGACGCGCGTAGGGAAGTATCGCTTCTTCGCAAAAGTGAACAACAGCAACAAAAACTAATTGCAAGTTTAAAGCCCGTTGACGAAACTATGCTTGAAACGACCATTGCTTACGAACAATTAGCCGTTGATTTAACGGCACATTTAGCGCAAAGGGCTAAAAATAGAGAGTTCAAAAAGGCGCTTGATTTTGCTTTACTTGAAGATTTTGACCACTTATATCGCTATGCCGATATGCTCGACAACGACTTTCATATTAAAGCCGAAACGTTAGTCGGCAAGTATACCGAAATTATGCCTGCTAGACCAACAATTTCGCACCATAGGCACCCTTATGATGCTGTAAACTTTTCAATCGACAATAAAAAAGACGATTTAATTACTAAACTTGACGTATCAATTATTACGGCTGCCGAACAACAAACGATGAACTACTATATGAATTTGGGAGCATTTTATAAAAATCAAAAGGGTAGAGAATTGTACACCGAAATTGCTATGGTAGAAGAACAACACGTTACTGAATACGGCAGTTTAATCGACCCAACGGCAACTTACTATGAAAGTTTAGTAATGCACGAATATATCGAGTGCTATTTATACTACTCAATGTATAAAGACGAAACTGACGAACGTATTAAAGGTATTTGGGAAAGGCTTTTAGAACAAGAAATAGCGCACCTTCATTTAGCAAAAGAACTTTTATTTAAGTATGAAAATAAAGACTATGAACAAGTTGTTGGAAACGGAGAGTTCCCTGAACTTATTAAGTTCCACGACAATATAGAATACGTTAGAAAAGTGCTTAAAAACACGGTTACTAACACCAAAGACAAAGAAGGATATATTAGTATTAACGATTTACCAAAAACTGCCGATTTTTATAAATATCAACAAAAATTTATTGAAAAAGAGCAAGACGTTCCAAGCCACGTTATTATTGACGACTATATCAAAACTAACGGCGAAGATTATCGTTTTATGGTAAAAGAACACCCTATTTTAGAGTTGCAAGATAGAAAAAAAGACAACTACACTTTAGGCAGAAAACCAGAATAAAATTTTATAAAAACAAAGCCACTGCAAACGCAGTGGCTTTACCTTTAAATTGGCTTTAAATTAAGTTGGTAACGGCACGACGAAAATAAAAACCCTATTGCAGTGCAATAGGGTAATTTATTTGTTAAATTAATTATAAATTAATAACCAACCTTTTCCCAACATTCAAATGGAGCAGCAAGTTCTTCACTTACGTAAACTTGAGTTTTCATAGTTTGAAGCATTGAACTTGGAATAAGTGGAGTAACTGGTCCGTGAAGAACAAGACGGCTTGTCATTCTTTGCCATGAAGAGAAAGTTCCGTTAGTTAAAAGTGCGTGAACTTCAATTCTTTCCCTTGCGTTTTTAACGTCAACAGGACCGATAGTTGCAGCCTTTGGTGGAACGTCAGCCATATAACCAGATTGACCAAATACACCGTGAAGTGAGTTTTGAGCAACTGTTAATGGGTGAAGTTCAACGATACGAGCCTTCATATTAAGCCATTCGTCAATCATTTCTTTCGTAGGTTCAACGCTTGGGTCAAATCCCTTAGGGAAGAAATCAGGAACAGGGTCGATAAACGCCATATGACCAGTCCAACCAGGTGAAGAAGAACAAATGTCAGCACCACCTTCGCCACAATCAGTAATCATATCAGAATAACTGTTGATGTTTTTGTTAGTTGGATAGTGAACGTTTTCTAAAGGCATACGCAATTTTTCGTCAATTTGGTATACTAAATATTTAAGCATTGAGTGTGCAAAACCGGCTTGGTAAGTTTCAGGAGCGATATTACCGTCTTGGTCAGCCCATTCGTCCATAGCAAATAAGTGAACGTTTTTACAGTCAACTTTAAAGTAGTTGATAAGTTGTGCAAGTGGAATATATGTATCTGGTTCAGGGTTACCTAAAATTAAAGTAATTTTTCTACCAGCGTCGCTTGCCGCTTTAATTCTTTCAAATAAAGTAGCGATAAGGACAGGGTGCGGGTTCATCATAACCTTAATGTTAAAATCAGGGTTAGAGTGCTTTTCTAAATCAGTTCCACTAATTTTTCTTAACTTTTCGCAAAGTTCCCTATCTTTAAAAGGAACGTAATCTGCAGGCTTAAAGTTAAAAGTAGTAGCAGGGTCAAAAATTTTGTTCATTTTTATTCTCCTTAATAATATAATCTAAAATAAAGTGCATAAATTAAGAAAAAAATCGTAAAAAAAGTCTTTTTTAACTTATACAATGTTATTGTAACATAAAAAAATGTTTTTGTCATTAGTAAATTGATATTTTTTGTAAAATATTCTCAATTTTTTAAAAAGGTAGTAAAAATCAATCTTTTAACAATAAAGACTTGATATTTTTTTTAAACTAATGTAAAATTAAAAAAAGGAGGAAATTATGAAAAATTATAAAATTATTGATTTTCACATTCATCCGTTTTTAACAAACGACTCGAATATTTGTCAACATATTGAAAATGCTAATATGTCGTGGGAAAACACGCTTAAAGACCTTAAAAAATTAGGCTGTTATAAAGTGTGTGGCTCGGTAATTGGTAAAAGCAGAAATCCTTCTTGGGAAGAAGTTAAACAAATGAACGACGAAGCGTTAGAATTACAAAGGCTTTACGACGGCTTTTATATTCCAGGCTTTCATATACATCCAAAATTTGTAAAAGAGTCTATTTTAGAAGTTGAAAGAATGCACAAATTAGGTGTAAAATTAGTAGGTGAATTAGTTCCGTACTTGCAAGGGTGGTCTTTCCGTGATGCCGATAAAAATTTATACGATATTTTAGAAGCGTGCGACCATTACAAAATGATAATTGACTTTCACTCGACGGCAACCGAAGAAGAATCTATGAACAAAATGGACGAAATGGTTAGTCGTTTTAAAAATATGGTTTTCGTAGGTGCTCATCCGGGAAGTGGCGAAATGTTAAAACGTGCGTTTAACCGTATGGAAAAATGCGAAAACTACTATCTTGACTGGTCGGGTGACGGTTTGTTAAGACGTGATACTTTGCGTCAAGCCATTGACTTGTTTGGCAAAGAAAGGCAAGTTTTTGGCTCTGATTACCCAACTTGTAACCCAGCAATGTACGTTGGTGGCGTAGCGCTAAATTATCTTTTAAGCGAAGAAGAAAAAGAATATGTTTTTAATAAAAACGCTTCAAGGCTTTTAGGTATAGAGTAAGGAGTAGATTATGAAAGATTATAAAATTATAGATTTCCACATACACCCACATAAAGGAATTAGACAAAATGATTATTTACCTATAACAAGCGAAGATATTTTAACGGAACTTAAACATTACGGCTATTATAAAGCGTGTGGCTCGGTAGTTATGGGGAGAAACCTAAATCCAACGTGGGAATATATTAAGAATTTGAACGATACAGCGTTAGAATTGCAAAAATTTTACGACGGCTTTTATATTCCAGGTTTTCATATTCACGATAAATTTGTTAAAGAGTCTATTTTAGAAGTTGAAAGAATGCACAAATTAGGCATAAAATTAGTTGGTGAAATAGTTCCTTATATGCACGGCTGGTCTTTTCTTAATTCAGGCAAAAACTTGTACGATATTTTAGAAGTGTGCGACCATTATAAAATGGTTGTAGATTTTCACGCTATAGCCAACGACGAACCTTCACACGATAAAATGGACGAAATGGTTTCTCGCTTTAAAAATTTAATTTTCGTAGGGGCTCACCCACACGAAGGTATGACTCTTAAAAGAGCGTTCGACCGTATGGAAAAATGCGAAAATTACTATTTAGACTGGTCAGGTGGTGGTTTAATTAGACACGGAACTTTACGCCACGCCATTGACTTATTTGGTAAAGAAAGGCAACTTTACGGCACTGATTATACGTTGTACAACGTAGGTATGTATGTAGGTGCAGTAGCGTTTGACTTTTTATTGACGGAAGAAGAAAAAGAATATGTCTTTAATAAAAACGCTACTAGAATTTTAGATATAAAAGATTAAAAATGTTTAGAATTTTAGTTATTGACGACGATAAAAACACAAGATTTTTTATAAAAGAAGCGTTAGAACTTGAAAAATACACCGTTTTTACGGCAACCGACGGAGTAAAGGCTTTAGAAATTTACGACAAAGAGTACGTCGATTTAGTTATTGTTGATATTACTATGCCTAATATGGACGGTTATGAGTTTACCCGTACTTTACGCCAAGCAAACGCCGATTTGCCCGTACTTATGATATCTGCTAAACAACTTGCCGAAGATAGAATAAAAGGGTATAAGTCGGGCATTGATGATTTTATGTGCAAACCGCTTGACCTAGAAGAATTGATTTTACATATAAAAACATTACTTCGCAGAAGTAAAATGGTAAGCGAAAAGCAACTTAAGGTGGGTGAAGTAGTTCTTGATTACGACAGTTTTACCATTTACGGACACGGCAAAGTTATTGAATTACCACAAAAAGAATTTTTGTTGTTATATAAACTTTTATCAAATCCTAATAAAATATTTACCAAAATTCAATTAATGGATGAGATTTGGGGTATAGAAATAGAAACGGGGTGGGAAACGGTAACTACTCACGTTGCAAGGCTAAGAAAAAAACTTGAAGGATTTAACGAATTTCAAATAGAAAACGTGAGAGGGCTAGGATATAAGGCTGTTAAAAACGTATGAAAAAACAAATAGATATAAATTCTAAAAAATTTCAAAGAAGAACGAGAATAGCGTTTAGCGTTACGTCGGCTATAATAACGGTATTTTGTATCGGCTTAGTTATTTTTATTGAAAATATATTCATAAGACTTAACGCTTTTAATCAAGGTCAAGTAGGCGACGTTTGGATTGTTGCCGTTATAGCGTTAGGAATAGGATGTTCCATCGTAGGTGCAATTTTAGCATATTTCGTCAGCAAAATAGTGTTTAAGGCAATTAACGAGTTAATTGAAGGTATGGATAAATTGGCTAAAGGTCAGTACGATACTCGTTTAAAAATTGACGACGGTAGAATAAACGGCGTTTTTATTAGGTTCAACGAACTTGCTAAAGAATTAGAAGGCGTTTCAATTTTAAGAGCAGACTTCGTTAATAATTTTTTGCACGAGTTTAAAACGCCTATCGTTTCAATAAAAGGACTTTTAAGTTTATTAAAGTCAAAAGACCTTCCAAAAGAAAAACAAATTGAATATATTGAAGTTATTGAAGAAGAATTGTCAAGGCTTTCTTTAATGACGACTAACGTTTTAAACTTAACTAAGTTAGAAAAACAAGAAATTTTAACTGAAAAGAAAAAGTTTAATTTATCTGAACAAATAAGAACGTCAATTTTACTTTTTGAAAAGGCTTGGCAAGATAAAAAGATTAATTTAGTTTTAGATTTTGACGAATACGAAATAACTGCAAACGAAGATTTATTAAAACAGGTTTGGGTAAATTTAATAGACAACGCTATAAAATACAATAAAGTAGGTGGTCTATTAGAGATAAAAATTGAAAAAACCGATAAGAAAATTACCGTTCAAGTAATAAACGAAGGCAATCTTATTAGCGATAGCGAAAAGGATAAAATATTTCAAAAGTTTTATAAAATCAATAACGATGAAAAGGGTAACGGAATAGGTCTTTCGATGGTAGAAAAAATTGTTAGCCTACATAAAGGCACGGTTACTTATAAAATTTTACAAGACAAGAACTGTTTTTTAGTTGATTTACCAAGTTAAAACAAAACCCACTACTTTTAGCAAAAGGTAGTGGGCTTTTAATATTGTAAAAGTAAAACGTATTTTTTATTAAATTTACTAAAAGTTTATTTTGAGTTTATTTTAATAGTTTAAAATAAGTTTATTAAAATGGCATTTTTTACTAAATGCAAAAACTTAGGGGATAAAAATGGCAAACTCAAACGTAACTAAAAAAGCCTTAGCAAGTGCTTTAAAAGAATTGTTATCGGTAAAACCTTTATCTAAAATCACCGTCAAAGATATATGCGAAAAATGTGATATGAATAGAAAAAGTTTTTACTATCATTTTAAAGATAAAAACGATTTAATTAATTGGATTTTTGATTACGACGTTGAACGTATAATACTAGGCAATAACGGTATGGAAAGGCAAAAAGTAGTGCTCGATTATCTGTATAAAAATAAAAGTTTTTACAAAAAAGCCTTCAAGCAAGAAGACCAAAACTGTCTAGCAGAACATTTAAAGGGGATAATTATTCCACTTATACAAAAAAGGACTCAAAAAATATACGAAATTAGCACTTTTAATTTTTACGTTGAATTTATGGCTGACGCTATCGTTTATTCAATAAGAAATTGGCTATTACATAACGACGGTATGAGTGGGGAAGAATTTTTTAATCAACTAGAACAATGTATTCGTTTTACTGCTACTAAAATATTGAATAAGTAATAAACCCCTTTACAATTTTATTAAAGTTTAGTATAATAAACTAAGGTGATAAAATGAAACGTACTGAATCGCAAGAAATGTATCTTGAAACAATTTTAAAATTGCAAAAACAAAAGGGCAAAGTTAGGGCTATTGATATTGCTGAAGAATTAAACTACGCTCGTTCTAGCGTTTCAAGGGCAATAAATTTATTGAAAAGAGAAGGGTTAGTAACGTCTACCGAAGCCGACGTTTTGCATTTAACAAAAAAAGGCTACGACACGGCTAACAAAATTTTTGAAAGGCACGAAATTATTACTAAGGCTTTCGTATTACTTGGTGCTAGTGAAGAATTAGCAGAAGATAACGCTTGTAGGGTAGAACACGTTATTAGTGACGAAATTTTTTATTTGATTAAAGACTTTATACAAAAAAACGGAAAATAATTTTAAAACGCTTAAACGGTTAGTTTAGGCGTTTATTTTTTATTTAACGAAAGCGAGTATATTTTAAAAAATATACTTAAACGAATTGACTTTACGCTTTAAGGTGTGTTAAAATATTTAAAATGGCAAGTTATTGCTTTAAATAAATAAAAGTGAGAGGATAAAATGAACAACACGGTAATCATTAATGAAAAAGATAACGTTGGTATTAGCCTTGTAGAAAACGGTAATATTCCAGCAGGTCACAAATTTGCACTCAAAGATATTAAAAAGGGTGAATTCGTAATCAAGTACGGTCAAATAATAGGTAGAGCAAGTCAAGACATTAAAAAAGGCGATTGGGTACATACTCACAACGTAAAATCGCACCTTGACGAAGACGTTGAATATACTTACGAACCTGAAATCGTTGAAGTTGAAAAGAAAAAAGGCACGTTTATGGGTTATAAACGTAAACAAGGTAGAGCAGGTATTAGAAACGAAATTTATATTATTCCAACGGTTGGTTGCGTAAACAACGTTTGTATCCGTATGGAAAAAATGGCACAAAAATTCGTAAAAGGTTCTATTGACGGTATTTTTACTTTATCACACCAATTCGGTTGTTCTCAACTTGGTGAAGATAACGAAAATATTAAAAAATTATTATGTTCAATCGCACTTAACCCTAACGCAACGTACGTTTTATTCGTAGGTTTAGGTTGTGAAAACAACGGTATGGACGGTATTAAAGAATTTTTAGCACCGTTTAATAGAGATAATATTGAATACTATAACTGTCAAGACGTTGAAGATGATTTGGCGTACGGTTTAAGCATATTAGAAAAATTTGCCGACAAAGCAAAAGATTTAGTTAGAGAAGAAGTTGATTTAAGCGAACTTTGTATCGGTTTAAAATGTGGTGGCTCTGACGGTTATTCTGGTCTTACTGCAAACCCACTCGTAGGTAGAATAAGCGATAGAATAGTATCTTACGGTGGTTCTGCAATTTTAACTGAAGTTCCAGAAATGTTCGGTGCCGAACAACTTTTAATGAACAAATGCGAAAGCAAAGAAGTATTTGAAAGATATAAAGAAATGATTGAAGCGTTTAAATATTTCTACACTTCACAAGGCTTCCCAGTATATGAAAACCCAAGCCCAGGTAACAAAAAGGGCGGTATTACTACCTTAGAAGAAAAATCTCTTGGTTGCGTTGAAAAAGCAGGTACGACTAAAATCGTTGACGTTTTAGGTTACGGTGAAACACTTAATAAAACGGGTGTTACGGCTCTTAACGCTCCAGGTAACGACCTTATCGCTTCAACTGCTTTAGCAGGTGCGGGATGTCAAATCGTGTTATTTACAACAGGTAGGGGAACTCCTTTCTCAACTTTTGTTCCTACAATGAAAATTTCAACAAACTCTCGTTTGGCAACGTTTAAAAATAACTGGATTGACTTTAACGCCTACACTATGGATGAAGACGGTTTATTTGATTTACTTATCAAAACGGTAAACGGTGAATACAAGTGTAAGAGTGAAGAAGTTAGAGAAATTGCTTTCTATAAAACAGGAGTTACGCTTTAATTCTAAATATGAAATTAACCAAAAAAGAAATATTTGATGAAATTAAAGGTTTCGTTTTTATGGTCATAGGCTGTATAGCCTATGGCGCAAGTACGGCTCTATTTTTAGAGCCTAACGAAATTGTCGCTGGTGGAGTTACTGGTCTTGCCGTATTAATTAATTTAGTATTTAAAACGCCAATTTCTGTCGGTGTATGGTTTATCATTATAAATTTACCTATTTTGATTTTAGCAATAAAATCGCAAGGAATTAAGTTTATAATAAGGTGTTTAATTACTATAATCACGTTAGGTTTAGTAACCGACCTTATCGAGTATTTGAACGTGTATTTTAGGGGTGGTGATTTAGGCGTTAGCCTTCCACTCACTACCGATAACGTTTTGGCATCTTTATACGGTGGTATTTTTCAAGGTATAGGAATAGGTTTGTTCGTTAGATATCAATTTTCAAGCGGGGGAACTGAACTTCTTGCAAGACTTATTGCTAAAGTAGCAAAAAGGGTAAGTATTCCTATATGTTTAGGCTTATTAGACGGTGCAATCGTAGTTTTAGGTACGTTTGCAACTAGTGTTGAAAATATACTTTACGCTCTTATCGTCGTATTCGTAAGCACCAAACTTTCCGAAACTATATTAGTCGGTTTAGAAAGGTCAAAACTTTGTATCGTAATATCGAACAAGGGCGAAGAAATTGCAAAAACGATAATTGGACAATGCCCACGGGGAGTTACGAAACTTAACGGTCAAGGAATGTACACGCATTTAGAACACGACGTTTTATTAACGTGTGTAAAAAATAATGAATTAACTAAGGTTAAAAAGATAATTAGTTCGATTGACCCAACGGCTTTCGTAATAATAAACGATTCGGCTGAAGTTCGTGGTCAAGGCTTTAAATCACTAAGCGAAAACGATAAATAATTAAACGGAGATACATTATGAGTTATATTAAAGATAATTTTTTACTCAAAAATAAAACTGCAGAAAAATTGTATTTTGAACACGCATCAAAAATGCCTATATTCGACTATCACTGTCATTTGCCAGAAAAACAAATTTTAGAGAACAAGCAATTTAACGACGTTTTTGAAATTTGGCTTGCCGGCGACCATTACAAATGGCGTTTAATGAGAAATTACGGCGTTGACGAAGAATATATAACGGGCGCTAAGTCTAATAAAGAAAAATTTATTGCGTACTGCACGACTTTAGCAACTGCTTTCGGCAACCCACTTTACCATTGGTCTCAAGTTGAGTTAAAAGAATTTTTTAACTGCGAACTTGAAATTAACGGCGAAAACGCTGAACTTATTTGGAATTGGTGTAACGATTATATCGCACTTAACAAAATTACACCACAAAGTTTAATTGAAAAGTCTAACGTTTCAATCGTGTTCACTACTAACGAAATTTTTGACGACTTATCAACTTTCGTTGAAATTGCTAAAAAAGATTATAAGTTTAGGGTAATTCCAGCGTTTAGAGCAGATAAAATAATGAACTGCGAAGCAAAAGGTTATAAAGGCTTTATTCAAAAATTAGTTGATTTAACTTTTGCTATTAACAATATTGAAGATTTAGAAAAGGCTATTGAACTTCGTTTACAAGAATTTGTAAAAGTTGGTACGGTAGCAAGCGATATTGCTCTTGAAAAGGCGTACGTTGTAACTACAAAAGAACAAGCCGACGAAGTATTTAAAAAGGCTCTTTTAGGTAACGGTGTAACTCAACAAGAAAGCGAAATTTTCAAAGGCTACTTAACGTATTTTTTAATGAAACTTTACGCTAAATACGATATTAGAACGGAAGTTCACGTTGGCGCAATGAGAAATAATAACTCAGTTATGCTTGAAAAATTAGGTTTAGATACAGGTTTTGACAGCATTAGTGATACTAACTCAGTTACTGAACTTTCAAGGTTATTTGATAGGCTTAACTTAGAAAAATCACTTCCTAAAACTATACTTTTCAACTTAAATCCAAAAATGAACAGCGAAATGATGACTTTATTAGGCTGTTTCCAAGATAGTAGCGCAAAAGGTAAAATTCAATATGGTCCAGCATGGTGGTTCTTAGATAACAAAGTTGGTATGGAAAAACACCTTAAAGATTTAACGGCAACTGGTCATATTGGTGCGTTTATAGGTATGCTTACTGACAGCCGTTCGCTTTTGTCATACCCACGTCACCACTATTTTAGAAGAATTTTGTGTTCATATTTTGGCAAAATGATGGAAAACGGCGAAATGACTCAAGATATTAAATTAGTTGGCAAGGTGGTTGAAGATATTTCATACAACAACGCAATTAACTACTTTGGCGTTTAATTAAAAATTTAATTAAAAATAACGAAAACACGCTAAATTTTAGCGTGTTTTTTAGTTGAAAGCGTATAATAAAAGCGTTTTTTACTTTTCGTTTTCAATATGATATTTAATTTGGTCTTCTATCCAGTAGGTAAACTTAGTATTAGGCAAAGTCCGTTCAAAAGGTTTTATGTTTTTATAGTGGACTGCACCGTCAACTTGACTTTCCCATATATCGCAAAAAACAAAATCGTAATCGGTTGGATTTACCGTTTTTAAGTATGAAATAGCGTCGGCTTTAATAATTTTAATCTTGTCTTTATTAGGAAAGTACGGAAAAATATATTTATTAAATAAATTAATAATTTCAGGCTCAATTTCAATAATGGTAATTGATTTAACTTCGTCTTTTAACGAAATAATAAACGGGTAGTAGCCAAGCCCTAAACCTAAAACTAAAACGTTGCCGTAGGCTAAATCCATTTGCTCTTTCATAGAGTATATTTCACTTGGGCAAATACTCATCCAAGGAATATCACCTTCGTATATAGTAGGAAAAGAAATATCGTCGGTAAAAAACCCTAGTTTTGGTACGATTACGGGCTTTGTGAAATCGGGGTAATCGTATTGAAAGAACTCACCCTTAGAATACTCGCAATTAGTTAAAAGTAGGTTGCCAACCTTTACGGTAGGCACTTTTTTTATCGCCTTTAAATATCTATCTTGCATAAATTCTTGCTTAGTAAACTTTTTAGCGTTTTGAAAAAGTAGACGAATATACTCTTTATCAGCGTAATTTTTAATAAAAGTTGCATTTAAAAAATTGTTTATAACAAAAAATTTTTCAAAATCGCCGTCGTATAAACCGTCGTCTTGCAAAGTGAGTAACGCAGTAGAATTGTATAATTTTTTGGCGTTTTCAACGTCGTTTATAGTATAGTTAAAGTAGGGTGCGTCGTTAATTATTAAGTTGGTTATATATTCTTGTAATTTTAAACTTTGTTCTTTATTCATAGTATTTAAAAAATTGCGTTGCATTTAGCAACGCAATAATTATGCCTTCCAAACCCCGTGCTTGTTACAAAATTCGTATACGCTAACAACGCTTTCACCGTCAGTTAAAGCAAATTCAGCGTAAGGCTTTTGGTCGTAGTTTAAAAATTTTACGTTAAAACCTTTATTAGTTTCAACTATAATCCATTTAATATAATGGTCTTGAACCATAGGGTGTTCAATTTCACCTACGCTCACTTTTACCAAATTGCCTTCTACTAAATATTTAGGAACGTGTTTTTCTAAAGCCCCGTCAAAAGTATTGGCTTCAATCTTTTTCATAAGTTCACCGCAACACGATACGGGAACTTTAGTGCTTTCAATTTTAGTTATAATGTTACCACAATGTTTACAAATAAATAATTCCATAGTATTTCTCCTTATTGTTGTTCAAAATCACTTTTAGGATGCTTGCAAAGTGGGCAAACCCAATCGTTTGGTAAATTTTCAAAAGGTATTTTTTCAACGTTATCGTCGTAAACGTAACCACAAATTTTACATACCCAAACTTTTTTGCCGTTAGACGTTTCAGTCGCTGGTTTTTTAGTAGGCTTCGGTTTAATATTTGCTTGATAATAGGCGTAAGTTACAGACGGAGTTTTTGATAAAACTTTACTTTCAGTAACCGTGCCTATAATTAAAACGTGAGTGCCTAAATCAATATATTTATCAACGTTTGCCGAAAAATAAGCGTTAGCACCGTCTTGAACGTAAGGAACGCCGTTTGAAGCATACTGAACGTTAAAAGCGGGGAATTTATTAACTTTTTTACCCGTTTCAAAACCAAAATGCTTAAAAATTTCAAAAGTAGCGTCGGTAGATAAAACTGAAATATTAAATTTGCCCGACTGAATTATCATATCAAGCGTGTAGTTAGATTTGTTTATACAAACGCTAATTTTAAGGGGGTTAGAAGTAAGTTGAATAGCCGTGTTTATAATACAGCCGTTTTCTTTGCCACCTTTTGCTGAAAGAACGAAAAGTCCGTAACTTAAATTGTATAATGCTTTATTGTCTATATTACCCATAGATAAATTATAGCATAAAAATTACCGTTTAGTTGTTGCCATTGCAACAAAATTGCAATTTTTTATAATAAATTTTAAGTAGTAGTAGACAAAATATTACAGTTGTGGTAAAATTGTAAAGGTAAAAAACAAAAGGTGGTTGTTATGAAATACGACGTAATTATTATCGGTGCTGGTCCTGGTGGAATTTATTCGGCATACGAACTTAAAAAACTTAATAATAATATTAAAATAGCAATGTTTGAAACGGGTAAAAGTTTAGAAAAGCGTAAATGCCCAATCGACGGTGACAAGGTAAAATCTTGTATCGCTTGTAAAACTTGCGCTATTATGAACGGTTTTGGTGGTGCTGGTGCGTTTTCAGACGGTAAGTATAACTTAACTAACCAATTTGGTGGAACGCTTCACGAATTTATCGGCAAGAAAAAGGCGATAGAGTTAATGGAATACGTTGATAACGTTAACTGTACTCACGGTGGTGAAGGAACTAAACTTTATACTACTGCAAACACTAAAATTAAAAAATTGTGTTTAGAGCACGACTTGCACTTGCTTGACGCTTCGGTTAGGCACTTAGGTACGGATATAAACTACGTTGTTTTAGAAAATTTATATAACGAAATTAAAGACGTTGTAGACATTTATTTTGAAACGCCCGTACAAACTATTGAAAAGAACGGCGACGAGTATACGGTAGTTACCAAAAAAGGAAATTACATAGGTAAAAACGTTATCGTTTCGGTAGGTAGAAGCGGTAGTAAATGGATGGAAGACGTTTGCGAAAATTTAGATATTCCAAAAAGTTCAAATAGGGTAGATATAGGCGTAAGGGTAGAATTACCTTATGAAATTTTCTCACATTTAACCGATGAATTGTACGAAAGTAAAATTGTATTCAAAACGCAACAATTCCAAGATAAAGTTAGAACTTTTTGTATGAATCCGCACGGAGCAGTCGTTTCGGAAAACACTAACGGTATCGTAACGGTAAACGGGCATAGTTACGAAGACCCTAAAAAACACACTCAAAACACTAACTTTGCACTACTTGTAAGCAAGCATTTTAGTGAACCGTTTAAAGACAGTAACGGTTACGGTGAAAGTATAGCAAGGCTTTCAAATATGCTTGGTGGTGGCGTTATAGTTCAAAGGTTCGGCGATTTAATTAGGGGTAAAAGAAGTAACGCTTCAAGAATTGAAGAAGGCTTCGTTACACCAACGTTATGTGCAACGCCAGGCGATTTAAGTTTAGTAATGCCAAAACGTATTTTAGACGGCATTATTGAAATGATTTACGCTCTTGATAAAATTGCTCCGGGTACTGCTAACGACGATACGCTTTTATACGGTGTTGAAGTTAAGTTCTACAATATGCAAGTTGAAATTAATAACGACCTTATGACTAAGCATAAAGGCTTATTCGTAATAGGTGACTGTAGTGGTGTAACCCACTCTTTATCGCACGCTTCAGCAAGTGGTATTTACGTTGCAAGATACATAAGCGAAAATTTAATTTAAACTAAATGATAAAAGGTTAGAATCAAAAATTCTAACCTTTTTAATTTGTTAAGTTGATTTTATTTTTTAAGTGATGGTTGAGTTTCGGCACTGATTGAAAGCATTACTTGACTTGGAGCGTAAAATAGCCAAGCAAAATTAAAGTCGGCGTGTATTAATGCGTAAAGTAAATTACCTTCGCTAACGGTTATAAACGACCTATTCATTTCAACGAAGCCTACGACCGTATCGCAAAGTAAAAACGCTAAAAGACCAATTGCTAAAAGTGGCGACTTTTTAAAGTTTACAAAACCAAATACAACGTTTAATATTAAGTTAGCGTAATATATTACTGAAATAATTGCTAAATAATTAACGCCGTCTTTTAAAACGATGCAAGTTGCAATAATTATAATAGTCGTTAGTGGAAGTCTTAATATTAAGTTTATTTTGTTTATCTTTTTACTTTCTTGCTCTTTTAATAGCCTTATTAAATAGGATAATTGAACTATTGTAAAAGAAGTCATTGCAATGCTTTGATGTACTACGGTTCTAGGCGATACTAATAATAAAAAAATATCGGCAATAACGGTAAAAAATAGGGCGATTTGCGTTATTAATTTTAACTGTTTAAAGTCTATAAATAATAAAGAAAATAAAAAAGATAAAGCAACGATGGAAAACGAAGCCGTATTTCCCGTTTCGCCACCGACAATAAGAGTTAAATACCAAAGCACTAGTTGGCATAGTAAAAATATTATTATAAACGGTAATTTAATTTTTTTGTTAATTAGCATTTTTAACACCATTTAAATTTTTTAGGTTTTCTATTTTCGTAGTAATAAAAATCTTTTACCCCTAAATCTTTTAAAAGTTGGTAACCTTCTTTTAGTCCGTTAGTCATTTTCGTAGTTATATGCGAATCGCTACCAACGGTAAAATATTTACCACCAAGCGATAAAAACATTTTTATATAATAATCGTTTGGCATAAAGATATTATGCGAATTATAGTTAGAAGTATTTATTTCAAGCGCCTTTTCTTTTTTGGCAAGTGCTTTTAAAAGACTTTCGATTATTTTATCGTGCTTAGTTATATCGTAGCCTTTATTATAATGACCGTTAATATATCTAAGGGGTAACGTTAAGTGCGATAAACTGTCAAAATCGGTTGTTTCAACCATTTTTAAAAGTTCTTCGTAATACTCGTCTAAAAAACGACCTATTTTAGCGTTTGACCAAAGTGGAATATCGCTATATCCAAAATCACTCTCGTGACCAAAAGACGGAACAAAGTGCCTTGACGCTAAAACAAAATCAACGTTGCCAAGCGCAAAAATTTCTTCTGCAAGTTGAGGGTAAAGGGTTGCTTCGCCCATTTCAAGACCTACTAAAACGTTCAATTTATCTTTATATAATTCTTTTGCTTTTTTAGTGTTTTCAATACTTGCTTTAATTTCCTTATAAACGTTACGTTGCTCGTAAAAAATTAAGTCAACGTGGTCGGTAATCGCCAAGCCTTGTAAGTTTTGTTTAATTGCTTCTTCGCACATTTCAAAAACGGTGCTTTTACCGTCGTGCGAGTGTATTGAGTGACAGTGTAAATTATACATAATTAATTCCTTTTTATATGATATACAAAATGATACACCTTTTAAATGTGTTTGTCAAATATAAAAAGTTAAGGTTATTAGTAATTATTGTTGAAAATTTTTTAATTGTTTGTTATACTATTATTTAAGGTGAATTATGGTGGATATTAAAAGAATTAATGAATTATATAAAAAATCAAAAGAAGTAGGCTTGACTGAAGAAGAAAAGTTAGAACAAGCCAAACTACGTAGAGAATATATTGATAGTGTTTTAGGTAACTTAAAAAGTCAACTTGGCAATCCTAAGGATTATAAAAAGGGTGGTAAAAAATAAAAATGGACAATAATTTTGAAATTATTGAACTAAATATTAGAAATTATAGGCACTTAAATGCAAGTTTAGAAGAATTAAAAACTAACTTAGAAAACGTAAAAGAAAAGTTAGGCGACGTTAGAAAAAATTTTTCTAAATTCGAGCGTGGTGATTATAATAAAAAAATTCAACAGTTAAACGGCGAGTATAACCTTCTTAAAAAAGAAATTAGCGAAGCAAAAAAACGAGTAAAAGAGTATTTTACCATTGCGCAAGATTTAATTTTTGAAGGTATTAACGCCCACTATACCGACGTTTACGATAAAATGCTTTCAAGATTGTACGGCTACAACGTTGAAGTTACGGTTTATAATATCGGTGACGAGTTTGACCCACTTAAATGTCACGCCGATTTAATGATAGTTACCAAAGATAAAAAGCAACACGGTAAAATTTTAAAAGTTAAGTCGTTCGCAATTCGCAATACTTATAATAACGTGATGCAAAAAAAGGCTAACGTTGAAGTATGCGCTTACGATAAAAAGCGTAAAGCGGGGGAAGTTCTAAGTTATAACTCTGAACTCTTTATTTAAAATGAAATACAAAGTATTAATTGCCGACTACGACGATACTTTTATAAAAAAAGACAAAACCGTTACTTCTAGTCAACTAAAAAGTGTAAAAGACTTTATAAATAGGGGTGGATATTTTATTATATGTACTGGCCGTATGATTGAAGGTATAAAACCACGCTTACTTAAAGATGGTATTGACGGATATTTGGCGTGTTTTAACGGCGCGTATATTGAAAATTTAAAGACTAATCAAGTGGTATTTTCTAATAAAATTACTAACGAAATTTGTTTAAAAGCGTCGCTATTTGCTGAAAGGGTTGACTTAAATTTACAAGCCTACGACGACGAGCATTTTATTACGGCAAAAGAAAACCAAATGGTTGATTTTTATAAAAAAACTATAGGTGTAAAGCATTTGGCCGTAGGTAGTTTAAGCAATCATTTTATTACAACGGGCGACGGCTCGTATAAACTTATGTTTTGCGACAAAAAAGAAAAGTTAGATAAGAATTTTGACGCAATCTATTCCCTTTTATCTGCTTCGTGTGAAGTTATAAGAAGTAACGATATTCAAATTGATATTAACTCAAAAGGTATAACTAAAGGCAACGCCGTAAAAACTATTAGCAAAATTTTAGGCGTTCCGATGAACGAAATTATTTGCGTAGGCGACTCAGGCAATGATATTCCTATGCTAACGTCAGGCGCAATTTCAATGGCTGTAAAAAACGCTCTCGATAGCGTTAAAAAAGTGTGCGATTATATCGTTCCGTCTAATGAAGAAGACGCAATTAAATATATTATTGATAACTACTGTATCTAAAAAAGCGTTTAACCTAAAAACGCTTTTTTTATTGACAAAGCAATATTAATATGATATCATTATTATATCATCAATTAGGGGGATATTAGTGTGCAAGAAAAAATTTATACAACTAAAAAATTTGGTTTATTTATTATGTGTATAACAATATTGTTATACGCTTTTGCAGTAGCAGTTCTTATTTACGGAGCAATACACGCTAAAGACGATGTTTTCGACGTATATACGGCGTTAATTTTTATAGGGCTAGCGTACTGTTCTATTGGTTGGATACCGTTTTTAGGTCTTAAAGTATTAAAACCACAAGAAGCGTTAGTTTTAACCTTATTCGGTAGGTATGTAGGAACTATTAAAGGTGACGGTTTTTATTTTGTAAATCCGTTTTGTCAAGGATTCAACCCAGCAAGTCAAACTAAGTTAAAACAAAGTGGTGACGTAAACACGGTAGATAACGATTCTTTACAAGCGTTAGCAACAGCAAGTTTTAACGCGATGGCTCACGTCGACAAAAAAATATCTTTAAAAATTATGACGTTAAACAATAATAAGCAAAAGGTAAACGATTGCTTAGGAAATCCCGTTGAAATTGGTATTGCCGTAATGTGGAAGGTTGTCGACACGGCAAAAGCAGTATTTAACGTTGATAACTATAAAGAATATTTATCGCTTCAATGCGACAGTGCTTTAAGGCATATCGTTAGAATTTATCCATACGACGTAGCGCCTAACGTAGATACTACCGGTGACGGCATTGCCGACGAAGGTAGTTTAAGGGGTTCAAGCGAAATAGTAGCAAATAGAATTAAAGAAGAAATTCAAACAAAAGTAAATATTGCCGGTATTGAAATTATCGAAGCAAAAATTACATATTTAGCGTACGCACCTGAAATTGCGGCTGTTATGTTACAAAGGCAACAAGCGTCGGCAATTATCGACGCAAGAAAAATGATTGTTGACGGTGCAGTTGGTATGGTTGAACTTGCTTTAACAAGGTTAAAAGAAAACGACGTTTGCGAATTAGACGCTGAAAGAAAGGCACAAATGGTAAGCAATTTACTAGTTGTATTGTGTGGTAATCACGATGCGCAACCCGTAGTAAATTCAGGAACAATTTATTAATATAAAATGACAGAGAAAAAACAAATACTTTTACGAATATCTAAAACGTTATACAACGATATAGCAAAGTGGTCGGCTGACGATTTTAGGTCGATTAACGGTCAAATCGAGTATATTTTGACTGAAAGCGTAAAACAAAAAAGAAAATCTAAAACTGAAAAATTTAAGGTGGCTGACGATGAAAACGGTTAAAAAGTACACGGTACTAGGTATGTCGTGTAGCGCGTGTTCATCGTCGGTTGAAAGAGTTGTTAAAAAAATTGACGGCGTTAGCGAAGCCACGGTTAATTTAACGGCTAAATTATTAACGGTAAAATTTACAAAACCTATTAAAGACGAATTGATTTTTAAAGCAATAAAAAAGGCTGGGTTTGAAGCCTTTTTATACGATAAAAATTCTTTTGAAGAAAAAGACGATTCTTTAAAAAGACTTTTGATATCGTTAATCTTTTTAGTGCCGTTGATATATATTAGTTTTGGCAACCATATACAATTACCACAGCCGTCGTTTATAATTGATAACGCTATCGTTTACATAGCGTGCCAAATACTTTTAACTATTCCGGTTTTAATAGTCGGTAAAAAGTTTTTTGTAAACGGTTTTTCAAAACTTTTTAAAGGCTCGGCTAATATGGATACTCTCGTTGCGACTGGTGCAATTTCGGCTTTTGTTTACGGAATTTTTGCTTTTATAATGGTAATTATAGGTACGGCAAGTAATAACGAGCAGTTAGTTATTGATTATACAAGCACTTTATATTTTGAAAGTTCGGCAATGATTTTAACTATCGTAACGTTTGGTAAGTATTTAGAAGCAGGCAGTAAAAAGAAAACGGCTACGGCTATTGAAAAACTTAAAAAGTTAGCCCCTAAGACTGCCACCGTTATCGAAAACGGTATAGAAAAAGTCGTTGACGTAACTAACGTAAAAGTTGGTGATACGGTAGTAGTTAAAGAAGGCGAAAGTATATGTTGCGACGGCTACGTTGTAAAAGGTGTAGGCGAAGTTGACGAAAGTGGTTTAACCGGCGAAAGTTTACCCGTTTATAAAGAAAAAGACGGCTTAGTCAAGGCTTCGACAATTCTTATTAACGGTACGTTGTTTATAAAAGTTGAAGCAATAGGTGAAGAAACTTTACTTGGTAAAATTATCGACTACGTTGAAAGTGCCGAATCAACCAAAGCACCTATCCAAAGGTTTGCCGATAAGGTTAGTGGAATATTCGTTCCAACCGTTATGTGTTTATCGCTTTTAACCTTAATAGTATGGTTAATAATAGGCAAGCCGTTTGATTTTTGTTTAATAAGGGCTATATCGGTTTTAGTTATCTCTTGCCCTTGTGCTTTAGGTTTAGCAACGCCGGTTGCAGTAACGGTTGCCACGGGTACTTGCGCTAGACAAGGAATACTAGTTAAAAGCGCTCAAACCCTTGAAAATTTACATGACGTAAAAACAGTTGTTTTTGATAAAACGGGTACTATAACTACCGGAAATATAAAAGTAGAAAAGGTTTACGGTTTAAATGAAGAAGAAATATCTGTTTGCGCTAATATAGAAAGTTACAGTTCTCACCCGTTAGCAAAGGCAATCGTAAATTATAATCATATAAAATCTAACGATATAATTGAAGATTTTACTTCAACGGTAGGCAAGGGAGTTAGTTGTACGGTAAAGGGTAATTTTTATAAAATAGGCAACGTTGATTTCGTTAAAGACTTAAAGTTTAGTGGCGAGTTATTGCGTGAGTTTAACGAGCAAACGAATAACGGCAAAACGGTTTTATTAGTCGGCAAAAATAACCAAGTTATCGGGTTTTTTGTAACCGTTGACGAAGTTAAAGACGGCGTTATTGAAACGGTGGAATTTTTAAAAAGCAAAGATATTAAAACGGTATTGCTTTCTGGTGATAATCAAAAGGTAACCGATAAAATTAAAAGGCTTACGGGCATTGAAGAAAGTTACGGCGAAGTTTTGCCTAAAGACAAGGCTTTAAAAGTTCAAGAGTATTCAAAATATGGCAAAACTTTGTTTGTTGGCGACGGTATTAACGATAGCCCGGCTTTAACTGTTGCCGATATAGGCGTAAGCGTTCAAAACGGTAAAGATATTGCCGTTGACAGTGCCGATATCGTTCTGTTAAACGACGATATCGTGAATATTCAAAAGGCTATAAAAATTGGCGAAAAGACGGTAAAAATTATAAAACAAAACTTATTTTGGGCATTTATTTATAATATACTTGCTATTCCAATAGCAATGGGAGTATTATATTCGTTAGGCGTATTTTTAACACCGGTAATAAGTTCGATATGTATGAGTTTTAGCAGTTTGTTCGTAGTAACTAACGCTTTAAGATTATTTAGGTAGGTAATTATGCAATTAAAAGTTGAAGGTATGAAATGTGTTCATTGTGAAAATAGGGTTAAAAACGCCCTTAGTGGCTTAGGTGCTAAAAATGTAGTAGTTGATATTAAAAATAAAACGGTTAGTTTTGAAGGTATTACTAAAGAAATAGCAATTACTGAAATTGAAGATTTAGGGTTTATAGTAAATGAGTAAAATACAAAAGACTTCGTACAACACCTTAACGAGAAGTGCCATTGACGGTATTTTCGTTGGCAATAACGATAAAAGTTATTCGGTAGCAGATATTCTTTCAAAACTTAAAGAAATGGGCGTTGACGCTAATAAAACTACCGTGTATAGATATGTAACTAGGTTATGCGAAAATAACGTTTTATTAAAATTCGTTGCCGAAAAAGGTGAAAAAACTTTATATAAGTATAACGATAAAAATTTAGGTTGTGACAATCATTTGCATTTAAAATGTTCGCTATGTGGTAAAATCGAGCATTTAAGTTGCAGTGATATGGAAGAATTTAAACGTCATATTTATATTGAACACGGTTTTATGCTTAACTGTTCGTCGTCGCTATTGTACGGGCTTTGCAAAAAATGTTCTAAAAAATAAACTTGTAAAAGGTTATTTTATTAAATAAAATACCAAAATTTAACAAAAATGTTAAGTTTAGCAAAATTTTTTGACAAAAAACTTAAAAATTTTATATTTTTAGTTAAAAACGTTATGCACTATTAAAATAATGTGCTATAATTAACGTACACAATAATAAACTATAACGTGGCGTAAATAGGTAATTCTTATTACGCTATATGTTTTAAGGGAATTCGTTAAATTTTTAACAAAGATTATGAATAATTAAAGGTAGGTAATTATGAAAAAGGTTACAATTATTGGTGCAGGTGCAGTTGGTTCTTCTATCGGTTATTTATTAGTTGCAGAAAACGTTGCTAATGAAATAGTTTTTATTGATATTAATAAAAGTAAAGCTTATGGCGAAGCAATGGATATTTATCAAGCAACGCCTTATTTAGGCTCGGCAAAAGTTGCTGACGGTGATTATCAAGACGCTAAGGGTTCTGATATCGTTATTATAACTAGTGGCTTAGCAAGGAAGCCAGGTCAATCTAGAATTGATTTAGCAAAAGTAAACGCAGGTATTATCAAGAATATTGCAAAAGAAATTTCTAAGGTATGCCCAGACGCTATTTACGTTATAGTAGCAAACCCAGTTGACGTATTAACGCACGAGTTTATTAAAGCGACCAATATTCCGTCAAATAGAGTAATTGGTTCAGGTACTAGTTTAGATACTGCAAGGTTAAGGGCTAAACTTGCCGAAATATTTAAAGTTAACGTAACTCAAATTGAAGCCAACTGTTTCGGTGAACACGGTGATACACAATTTATACCTTGGTCGCTTGCAAGAATTGGTGGTATTCATATTGACGATTACGTTAACGCTATGACTACTAAGTATACTGATATCGAACCACTTGATAAAGAAAAGGTTTACGAATACGTTAAAAAGTCAGGTGGCGTAATTATTCAAAATAAGGGTGCAACGTATAACGGTATTGCCGCGGCGGTAGTGCATATTTGTAAATGTATTTTTAGTGGTGTTGATAATATAATGTGTTTATCGACGCTTTTAAACGGTGAATACGGTGCAAGCGACGTATGTTTAAGTACGTTAGTAGTTTTAAATAGAGATGGAATAAAGACTACTTTAACCCCACCGCTTACTAGTGAAGAATATGAAAAATTTTTATTAAGCGCACAAGCAATGCGTAAAGTTATTGAAGAAATTGAAAAGGAGTAAATTATGGAATACCGTATTGAAAAGGACACGATGGGCGAAATGAAAGTTCCTGCCGATAGATATTGGGGGGCTCAAACGCAAAGAAGTTTTCAAAACTTTAAAATTGGTAATGAAGTTATGCCTAGGGAAATTACGCACGCTTTTGGTATATTAAAAAAGGCTGCTGCTAGGGCAAATTACAAACTCGGTAAATTATCTATTGAAAAATTAACGGCTATTGAAAAGGCTTGTGACGAAGTTATTAGTGGTCAGTTAAACGGGCATTTTCCACTCGTAGTATGGCAAACAGGCTCTGGCACTCAATCTAATATGAACGCCAACGAAGTTATTGCTAATAGGGGTAACGAAATTGCAGGAGCAAAAATTCTTCACCCTAACGACGATATTAATAAAAGCCAATCAAGTAACGATACTTTTCCAACGGCAATGCATATAAGCGCAGTTTTAGCCATTGAAGACAGTCTTTTTCCAGCAGTAGATACGTTAATTGAAACTTTTAAAAGGCTTGAAAAAGAAAATCAAGGTATAGTAAAAAGTGGTAGAACGCACTTACAAGATGCAGTTCCAATTAGTTTTTCGCAAGAAATAAGCGGTTGGCGCAGTATGGTTGAAAAGTCTAAGGCGATGATTGAAAAATCGTTAGACGGTCTTAAATTGCTCGCTCTTGGTGGTACTGCTGTTGGTACGGGTTTAAACGCTCCTAAAGGATTTGATGAAAGCGTTGCTGAAGAAGTTAGCGTTTTAACAGGTAAAACTTTTAAAACTAGCGATAATAAATTCCACTCGCTTACTGCTAAAGACGAAATAGTGTTTGCTCATGGTGGTTTAAAAGCACTTGCTTGTGATTTAATGAAAATAGCAAACGATATTCGTTGGTTATCTTCTGGTCCAAGATGTGGTTTAGGTGAAATATTTATTCCAGAAAACGAGCCCGGCTCTTCAATAATGCCAGGTAAAGTAAATCCAACTCAGTGCGAATCAATTACTATGGTTGCAGTGCAAGTTATGGGTAACGATACAGCAGTAGGAATAGGTGCTTCTCAAGGCAATTTTGAACTTAACGTATTTATGCCGGTAATTATTTACAACTTTTTACAATCGGTTAAATTACTTAGCGACGGTATTAAATCGTTTAACGATAACTGTGTTTCGGGCATTAAAGCAAACAGTGAAAAAATGAAGCACAATTTATACAACTCGCTTATGTTAGTTACGGCGCTTAACCCTTATATCGGTTATGAAAACGCTGCAAAAACGGCAAAAAAAGCCCATAAAGAAAATATTAGTTTAAAAGAAGCGTGTGTATCACTTGGGTTCTTAACTGAAGAAGAATTTGATAAAGTGTTCCACCCAGAAGAAATGATTTAAAAGGTGATTAATATGAAATTTACTTATTATCCAGGCTGTACGCTTAAAACCAAGGCAAAAGAACTTGACTTATACGGTAGAAAAAGTTTACAAGCGTTAGGCGTAGATTTTGAAGAAGTTAAAGAGTGGCAATGTTGTGGTGCCGTATATCCTATGGCAAAAGACGAAATTGCAACTAAACTTTCGGCTGTAAGAACGTTAGCGTCTGCTAAAAGAGAAGGTGGTAAACTTATAACTTTATGTAGTGCTTGTCACCACGTTTTAAAACGCGTTAACGACGATATGAAAAACGACGAAAATATTAACAAAAAGGCAAACAACTATTTGGCGTTAGACGAAGCGTATAACGGCGAAACTGAAGTTATTCATTACCTTGAATTGTTAAGAGATTACGTTGGTTTTGATAAAATTAAAGAAAAGGTAGTAAATCCTTTAAAAGGTAAAAAAATAGGTGCATACTACGGTTGTTTATTGCTTAGACCTTCAAAAGTTTTAGCGTTAGATAACCCTGAAAATCCAACTATTATCGAAGATTTTATTAAAGCACTTGGTGCAACACCGGTAATTTATCCGTTTAGGAACGAGTGTTGTGGTGCGTATATTGCTCCATCTAATAAAGACTTAGCAATTCAAAAATGCAATAATATTATGCTTTCGGCAAGTCAAAACGAAATAGATGCGTTAGTTACTGCTTGCCCACTTTGTAAATACAATTTAACTGAAAACAGTAACAAAAAAATTCCGGTAGCGTATTTTACTGAACTTCTTTGTGAAGCACTTGGGGTTAAGGAGTAAATTATGGATAGAAAAGAGCAAACTAAGTTAATTAAAGAAAGAAGCGGTACGGATACTAAAAAATGTATGAAATGTGGTAAATGTTCTGGAAGATGCCCCGTTTACGAGCAAATGGATATTAAACCACATCAATTCGTTTCAATGATTGAAAAAGGTCAAATTGAAGAACTTTTAAACTGTAAATCGTTAAACGTGTGTTTAAGTTGCTTTGCTTGTTTAGAAAGATGTCCAAGGGGCGTTGCACCGGTACAAGTAATTGAAGCAGTTAGACAAGAAGCAATTAGGGTTGCTGGTGGTAATAGATTAAACAGCGAAGATATTCCAGCAATGGTAGACGATAAAATTCCACAACAGTTACTAGTTAGTATGTTTAGGAAATTAAACAAGTAAGGAAGTGATAAAATGCAAAGAATAGGTGTTTTTGTATGTTGGTGTGGTAGTAATATTGCATCGACAGTAGACGTTGAAAAGGTTGCAGAAATTTTAAAATTAGAACCGGGCGTAGTTGTATCACAACATTATCAATATATGTGTTCTGAAAACGGTCAAGCGCTAATTAGGAACGCTATTAAAGACCATAACTTAACGGGCGTTGTAATTTGTTCGTGTTCTCCTAGAATGCACGAAGCAACTTTTAGGAAAACTTGCGAGCAAGCAGGTCTTAATCAATATATGGTAGAAATTGCCAATATTCGTGAACAATGTTCTTGGATACATAAAGATAAAGAAGAAGCAACTTTAAAGGCAGTTATTTTAGGTAGAAGCGCAATAGCAAAATTAAAACTTAACGAGCCGTTAATTACGGGTGAAAGCCCAGTAGTTAAAAGGGCGCTTGTTATCGGTGGTGGTATTGCTGGTATTCAAACGGCTTTAGATATTGCTGAAGCAGGTTTTGAAGTTGATATCGTTGAAAAATCGCCAACTATTGGTGGTAATATGGCTAAACTTGACAAGACGTTCCCAACGCTTGACTGTTCGGCATGTATTTTAACGCCAAAAATGGTTGATTGCGCTCAAAATGAAAAAATTGATATTTTAACTTATAGCGAAGTTGAAGAAGTAAAAGGCTTCGTAGGTAATTTTAAAGTTAAAATTAAAAAGAAAGCAAGATTCGTTGACGAAAAGAAATGTACGGGCTGTGCTGAGTGTATGCAAAAATGTCCGTCTAAAAAAGGTCTTAACGATTTTAATATGAACTTAAATACACGTCCTGCAATATATATTCCGTTTGCGCAAGCAATTCCAAACGTAGCGGTAATAGACCCAGAACAATGTATTAAATTAAAAACGGGCAAATGTGGTCTTTGTCAATTAAAATGTCAAGCAAAGGCTATTGATTATACTCAACAAGATGAATATATTGAAAGGGAATACGGCGCAATCGTAGTTGCTACGGGCTATAAACCAATTTCTCTTGAAAACTTTAACGAATACGGCTACGATACTTATAAAGACGTAGTTACTTCGTTAGAACTTGAAAGGCTTATGAACGCCGCTGGACCAACGGGTGGTCACCTAGTGTGTCCGTCTACGGGTGAAGAACCTAAAGATATCGTATTTATTCAATGCGTTGGCTCAAGAGACGTTTCTGGTTGTGGAAAGCCTTATTGTAGTAAAATTTGCTGTATGTATACGGCAAAACACGCTATGCTTATTAGAGAAAAATACCCTAATACTAACGTTACGGTATTTTATATCGACGTAAGAACGCCGGGCAAAAACTATGACGAATTTTATCGTAGGGCAGTTGAACAGTACGACGTTGAATACATAAAAGGTATGGTCGGTAAAGTTTACGATAAAGATGGTAGACTCGTAGTTCAAGGTGCTGACTTATTAAATAATAAACAAGTTGTAAAACAGTGCGATATGGTAGTTTTAGCGGCTGCAATCGAGCCGGACCCATCGGTTAGAAGGGTTGCAACAATGCTTACGGCAAGCATTGACGTAAACAACTTTTTAACTGAAGCGCACGCTAAATTGCGTCCAGTAGAAAGCCCAACGGCTGGTATTTATTTATCGGGCGTATGTCAAGGACCTAAAGATATTCCTGAAACTATTTCACAAGCAAGTGCTTGTGCATCAAAGGTAATATCGTTACTGGTTAAAAACAAATTAAGCACTAACCCTTGCGTTGCTAAATCAGACGAAATGCTTTGTACGGGTTGTTCAGTTTGTGGTAACGTTTGTCCTTACGGTGCAATTACTTATATTGATAAAGAATTTAGGTTAGGTGGTGGAAAAACTGAAATTAGGCGTGTTGCTTCGGTAAACCCAGCAGTGTGTCAAGGTTGTGGTGCTTGTACGGTAACTTGTCCGTCGGGCGCAATGGATTTAAAAGGTTTTTCTACTAAACAAATAATGGCGGAGGTAGACGCGATATGCAAGAAGTAAAAGAATATAAACCGTTAATAGTTGCTTTTTGCTGTAACTGGTGTAGTTACGCTGGAGCAGACCTTGCAGGTTCGTCACGTCTTTCGTATCCTGCTGAAGTAAAAATTATAAGAGTACCTTGTTCTTGTAGGGTAAACCCGACTTTCGTATTAAAAGCCTTCCAAAAGGGTGCTGACGGCGTAATTATTTGTGGTTGTCACCCAGGCGACTGCCACTATACTTCGGGTAATTATTTTGCAAGAAGAAGAATGTCGTTACTTTTTAATATGCTTGATTATTTAGGCATTGAAAAAGAAAGAACGAGAGTTGAGTGGGTATCGGCAGCAGAAGGCGTTAAATTCTCTAAAGTTATGAACGATTTTGCTAAAACGATATACTCGCTTGGCGAAAACAAAAGGTTGGAGGACTTAAGATGCAAGAATTAGAAAAAATGCTTTTAAGTAGAGCAAAAGAACTTTTATCTAACCGCACGGTTGATAGAGTTTTAGGTTGGAAAAAAGGCGAATTTTATCACGACGTTTCTCCCGCAGTTTTCTATAACGAACAAGAACTCGAAAATTTCGTATACAACTGTTTTTGTGGAGCGAACTTAGCGAAATATCTCGTAAACGAAAGTAAAAGGGGTGGCAAAATACTCGTATTTTTAAAGCCTTGCGATACTTACAGTTTTAATCAACTTATAAAAGAACATAGAATTAGCAAAGAAGCCGTTTACGCTATCGGCGTAGAATGTCAAGGCAAGTTAAGTTACGACAAGGTTTGCAAAAACGGTTTTGAATATTTTGACTGCGTAGTTGAAACGGTTGATAAAGTAACGTTTACTGACGGTAATAAAACTCAAACGTTTGATAAAGATGAACTTAAACTTTCAAAATGTCAAGTATGTGAAAAACAATTGGTTGCAGGCGACGAAAAAATCGTTATTCACGAAAAGGTTGCTCCAAGTAAAGATAGATTTGAAATGGTTCGTAAGTTAGAAGCAATGACTCCAGACGAAAGGTTCGCTTTTTGGAGAGAACAACTTTCAAAATGTATACGTTGTAACGCTTGTAGAAACGTTTGTCCGGCTTGTACTTGTACTAAATGCGTTTTCGATAACGACGATTCGACAATTTCTTCAAAAGCAAATAGCGACAGTTTTGAAGAGAAGTTATTCCACATTATAAGGTCGTTTCACGTTGCTGGCAGATGTACTGACTGTGGCGAGTGTTCAAGGGTATGTCCGCAAGATATTCCACTTCATTTATTAAACAGAAAGTACGTTAGTGATATTAATAGGCTTTACGGTGATTACCAAGCAGGTGAAGACGCTTGTTCGGTAGGTCCTTTAACTAAATACGATAAAGAAGACCTTGACCCAAACGAAGCGGTAGGGGGTAAAAAGTAATGAAGAAAATTGCGTTAAATAATATTGATAGTTTATATCAACAAATATCTTCAACTAAAGAACTTTACCTTCCTATTGTACGCGCCGGCTCGTTAAACTTTGCTAAATATCAAGACGGTAGTCAAGTAGACTTAGTGTCTTTACAAACGGTTAAATCGCCTAAAGACTTATTCTTTCCACAAAGCGAAGATATAATGTCTTTTAAAACTAACGGCAAGCAAATCGAAATTAAAGACGAACGCGTTAAAAAAGATACTTTCGTAATCTTCGGCGTAAGGGCTTGTGACAATAAGAGTTTTGAAGTTTTAGATAGGGTATTTTTACAAGAACCCGTTGACAGTATGTACAAAAATAAAAGAGATAACGCCGTTATTGTTACGCTTGCTTGTAACAATCCGCAAAAATCTTGTTTTTGTAAAGCCTTTGATATAGACGCTTCTTCACCAAAGGGCGACGTTGAAGGTTATATGGCTGACGGGTACCTTTACTTAGACGCTAAAACTGAAAAGGGTAAATCTTTATTAGACGGTTTATCTTTAGAAAACGATTGCGATACGACGGTAGTTGAAAATCTTAAAAAAGATATAGGTGAAAAGGTAAGCAAACTTCCTTTTTCTAATATAAATTTAGACGCTTTCAAAGGCGATAATTTAATGACGCTTTTCGATAGGCCAGAGTGGGACGAATTGTCTAAGGCTTGTTTGGGTTGTGGTACTTGTACTTTCGTATGTCCAACTTGTCAATGTTTTGATATTAAAGACTTTAAAACTAACGAAGGTGTAAGGCGTTTTAGGTGTTGGGATAGTTGTATGTATTCTGACTTTACTAAAATGGCTGCTGAAAATCCTAGAAAAAACCAAATGCAAAGGTTTAGACAAAGGTTTATGCACAAACTCGTATACTATCCATCGAATAACGACGGACTTTACAGTTGCGTAGGTTGTGGTAGATGCGTTAAAAAATGTCCACAATCGTTAAATATTGTAAAGGTTATTAAAAAACTTGGGGGTAAAGACAATGATTAATGAAGTGTTAATACCAAGTATAGGCGTAATTACCGATATTAGAAAAGACACGCCCGACGTTAAAACTTTTAGGGTGGTAGGACTTGACGGTAAAAAACTTTTCGAGCATATGCCGGGTCAATGCGCTATGTTATCAATTCCAGGTATTGGTGAAGCAATGTTCTCAATAACAAGTTCGCCAACAAACACCGAATTTATGGAATTTTCTATTAAAAAATGTGGTTGCGTAACTTCTTGGTTACACCAAGCCGAAGTAGGTCAACAAATTACGGTAAGGGGTCCTTACGGAAACGGATTTCCGGTTGAAGACGCTTTTAAAGGCAAAAATATGCTTTTTATTGCCGGTGGTATCGGTTTAGCGCCACTTCGCTCGGTAATAAACTACATAAGGTCTAATAGGGCAAATTACGGCACGGTTGATATCGTTTACGGCGCAAGGTCAATGGACGATTTGGTTGACATAAACGAAATTCAAACTGAGTGGGTAAACGAAAAAGATTTTAACGTTTACTTGACGATAGATAGAGAGCAAGAAGGTTGGAACGGTCACGTTGGTTTCGTTCCCGCATACGTTAAAGAAGTAAATATACCAACCGATAGAACGGCTGTTCTATGTGGTCCACCAATAATGATTAAGTTTACTTTACAAGCACTTTTAGAACTTGGTTTTGATAAAACGCAAGTTTACACGACTTTAGAGTTTAGAATGAAGTGTGGCGTAGGTAAATGTGGTAGATGTAACGTTGGCGATAAATACATTTGTAAAGACGGTCCGGTGTTTAGAATGGACAGTCTTGAAGAATTACCTTCTGAATATTAATAAAATGGAGAAAAGATTATGGAAAAAATGGTAAACGTTTATTTTTTCGGTAAAAAATATACAGTTCCACACAGCCTTACTATTATGAAGGCTATGGAATACGCAGGTTATCAACTTATTCGTGGTTGTGGTTGCCGTAACGGTTTTTGCGGTGCGTGTGCTACTTTATATAGAATAAAAGGCAAAACTGAACTTAAAACTTGTTTAGCGTGTCAACAACAAGTTGAAGAAGGTATGTACGTTGCAACGCTTCCTTTCTTCCCGCTAGTAAAACAAGTTTACGATATTCAAAAAGTTAAACCTACTGAACAAATTATGATGCAATTATATCCTGAAATTTATAGTTGTATCGGTTGTAACGCTTGTACTAAGGCTTGTCCGCAAAGTTTAAAAACAATGCAATACATAGCCTACGCTCAAAGGGGTGAATATGAAAAGTGTGCTGAAGAATCTTTCGACTGCGTAATGTGTGGTATTTGTTCTTCACGTTGCCCAGCAGGTATTTCACATCCACAAGTTGCAATATTAGCCCGTAGATTATACGGTAAATATATTGCTCCAGAGTGCAAGCACCTTTTAGATAGGGTTGCTGAAATTAACAACGGCGCGTTTGACGAAGATATGAAAAAGATTATGACTACTCCGTTAGACAAGCAAAAAGAACTTTACAACTCGCGTGATATTGAAAAGTAAGGGGGGAAAAGTAATGTATTTATATACTGATGAGCAACTTAAATCAATGGAAAAGGTTGCTAAAACAAGAGAACAAAGAAAACAAAATCTTTTTAGAAGAATGACTGCCGATGAAAAGGCTGCAGTTTTACAAGAATTCCACCCAGACTATATTGAAACGGCTTATGAAACGCTCAAAGTAGGTCCAAATAAAGGTGAAAAGGTTCTTCACGAACTCGCTTCTTTATTACAAGGTCACTCAAGGCAAGAAGTTTATAAAGCCGATTTAGAACATCCCAATTACGACGTTGACGTTTTAGTTATCGGTGGTGGTGGTGCTGGTTCTTCAGCAGCAATTACTGCTCATAACAACGGCGCAAACGTTATGATAGTTACTAAACTTCGTATAGGCGATGCTAACACTATGATGGCTGAAGGTGGTATTCAAGCGGCTGATAAGCCTAACGACAGTCCTGCAATTCACTATTTAGACGCTTTTGGTGGTGGTCACTTTGCCGCAAAACCAGAACTTTTAGAAAAACTCGTTTGTGATGCTCCCGACTCAATTCGTTGGCTTTCAGACCTTGGCGTTATGTTCGATAAAGACGAACAAGGTAATATGGTAACTACTCACGGTGGTGGCACGTCAAGAAAAAGGATGCACGCTTGTAAAGACTATTCGGGTGCTGAAATAATGAGAACTTTAAGAGACGAAGTTTTAAATAGGGGTATTCCTGTAGTTGACTTTACTTCGGCTATTGAAATTATTAAAGACGACGAAGGTAAAGCAGCGGGCGCAGTTCTTAAAAATATGGAAACTGGCGAAATTCTCGTAGCAAAAGCAAAAACGGTTATTATCGCAACGGGTGGTGCTGGTAGGCTTCATTATCAAGGCTTCCCAACGAGTAACCACTACGGCGCAACTGCCGACGGTTTAGTTCTCGCTTACCGTGCAGGAGCAAAACTTTTATATGCTGATACGTTACAATATCACCCAACGGGCGTGGCTGAGCCTACTCAAATTTTCGGTGCGTTAGTTACTGAAAAGGTGCGTTCACTTGGTGCACAACTCGTTAATAAAGACGGTGAACCTTTCGTTTACTCGTTAGAAACGAGAGACGTTACGGCTTCAACTATTATTAGAGAGTGTAACGGCAGAAATAACGGTATTAAAACTACCGACGGTGTAGGTGTATGGCTTGATACACCGTTAATTGAAGAATTAAACGGTGAAGGTACGATTGAAGCAAGAATTCCAGCAATGATGAGA
The DNA here is from genome assembly GCA_045658325.1 of Christensenellaceae bacterium. Taxonomy (GTDB): domain Bacteria; phylum Bacillota; class Clostridia; order Christensenellales; family Borkfalkiaceae; genus HGM11412. The sequence continues at coordinate 37,405 of JAZOUX010000118.1, forward strand.
ATGTTTGCTAAATACGGTATTGATATTAGAAAAGACCCTATCTTAGTTTATCCAACTTTACACTATCAAAACGGTGGTATAGATATTAGTGCAAACGGTCAAAGTGCCGTTGAAAACTTATTCGTAGCCGGCGAAGCCGTTGGGGGTATTCACGGTAGAAATCGTCTTATGGGTAACTCACTTTTAGACATTATCGTATTTGGTAGAAACGCTGGTAAAAACGCTAGCGAAAAGTGTAAAAAAGTAAAAGTTGGTAAACTTACTTTAAATCACGTTGCATCATTTGAAAAAGAACTTAAAGATGCAGGCGTTGATACGGGAGTAGTTTCACCACGTCTTTTACCTAATTATTCTAGAAAAGATATGTAATAAACTTTTTTGCGTTCGGCTTATTGTCGAACGCAAAACAACGTTATATTTGTATAGGTGAAAAATGGAAACTTCTAACAAAAAAAGTTTAAAATGGCTTTGGATTGCTATTGCTGTTTTAGCAGTAGTAGGCGTTGTTGTATGGTGCGTTTTAAGTGCTATAAATAACCCTAAGTCTAATAAAGAAGGTGTTGAAAATATATTTAATTTAACGACTACCATAGTGCTTTTCGTTACGGCGTTTTTAATTATTGCTATCGGTTATTTAGTCGGTGGTATTGAAATTAAAGGAGTTTCGCTTGGAACGGCTGGCGTTTTCTTAGTTGCTATATTATTTGGTTTTTTATGTACGCTTATTCCTAACGACCTTCCACTTTTAGGTTCGTTTTCAATAAAAGATACGTCTGATAAAATAGTTGACTATCTTTCGGGTCCACTTCAAAACGTAGGTCTTGTATTATTCGTTGGAGCAGTAGGGTTTATTGCAGGTCCAAATTTCTTTTCAGACTTAGCAAAAAACTTTAAAACTTACATAGTTTTAGGCTCGATAATTATTTTATCGGGTGCAGGCGTTACCGTTTTATTTGCTTTAATTAAACCAGAATACGGCCCAGAATTTTGGTCGGGCATACTTTCTGGCGCACTTACGTCAACACCAGGTTTTTCAGCCGCAGTTGACGCTGCTGACCCAACGCTTAAAGCAGTTATTTCGTTAGGTTACGCTATTGCTTATCCTTTCGGCGTAGTTGGAGTCGTTTTATTCGTTCAACTTTTACCTAAAATTTTAAAAGTCGATATGGAAAAGGAAAGGCAACTTTTAAAAATAGGCGACGAAAAAGTTAAAAAAGACTTATCTAAATTTTTTAAATGCGAGCCTTTTGGTTTAATGCCTTTCGGTTTAGCGATTATTTTCGGTTTATTTTTGGGTTCGGTTACTATTCCACTTTCTGCTAGTGGATATCAAGGGCCTTGCTTCTCTCTCGGCACGACGGGTGGCGTACTTATTATGTGTCTTATCTTTGGTCATTTAGGTCACATAGGTAAACTCTCGCTTGAAGTTGCCGACTCTACTAAAAAAATTCTTCGTGAATTTGGTTTAGCGTTATTCTTATTGGGCGCAGGTTTTGACGGTGGCGTTTCACTCGTTGAACAAATAAGCAAATTTGGTGGAGATATAGTTATTTGGGGATTTTTAGGCGGTGCGATTATTACGCTTGTACCTATGATAGTAGGCTTCGTTATTGCTAAAATTTTTATGAAATTACCACTTTTAAATACGCTTGGCTCAATTACGGGTGGTATGACTTCAACACCAGCACTTGGCACGCTTATTCATACGGCGAAAACTGAAGACGTTGCTTCTGCGTATGCTTCAACTTATCCAATTGCACTCGTTTTAGTGGTACTTGCTTGTCAATTAATAATAACCTTATTATAATTTAGCCTAATAAACTAAGCAATATAGCGTTACAGTTACAATTACGAACTTTGACAATCGACAAGATAGTTTTATTAGTAAACTACGCTAGCCTTGTATTACTTGCTTTTAAGACTTTAAATCCGTTTTTGTAATTGAACTATATGTGCAATTAAAATAATTTAATATGATTTTTTGAGTAAACGATTATTCGTTTGAAAGTAGGGAAAGTAAGGTGCAATTCCTTCGCAACAGTCATTACGGTACAGCCCGATATCCTACCAAAAAATTTCAAGGTAATAAGTTTTGGACAAAGGAGACAAATGCCGTAAAACGTAAACGTTTTGCCCCTATTATCTTGATAGGGGCTTTCTTATACGGCAAAATATTATGAAAAAACTTGTAAACTTATTACTTATCGTGGTGCTTAGTTTTTCCTTGCTTTTTTCAGCGTGTAAACCAAGCGTAGCAAACGTAGACACAGTCGAAAATAAGGTAGTAATCGTTGTAAACGGCAACGTAGAAGATAACGTTTCGTTATTATCTTTTATGGCTACGTTAAAAAACGAAAACCTTTTAGACTACAAATATCAGTCTGGTCAATACGGTGCTTATATAACGGCAATAAACGGCGTACAAGCGTCTTTAAACCAAGGCTGGATGCTTTATAGTGACGACGGTGATTTTACGGCAAATAATTATCAAATTGAGTTAAACGGCAAAATATATTCTCAAACGGTAGTAGGGTGCGAAAACCTAATTGTTAAAAAGGGTATGACTTATATTTGGGTACTTGAAGATTTTTCGTATGGGGTATAAAGATTTTAATTAATTATGAAAACAGCAAAAGAAATAGCCTTTATAGGTACATATACTGCTTTATTGATAGGCTCGCAACTCGTTTTAAGTTTTATTGCGGGCATTGAGATAGTAACGGTATTGTTCAGCGCCTATTGTTTTAAATTCGGCTTAAAAAAAGGTATTATATTAGGGGTAGCGTTTTCGTTACTTAGGTGTTTTGTGTTTGGGTTTATACTCGACGCGATTATTCTATATCTAATATATTATCCGTTAATATGTTTAGTTTTTACTTTTTTAGGCAAAGCGTTAAAAGATAAAGCGAGCGTTAAAAACTTAATAATCGTAACCTTAACGGCAGTTATAATGACGGCGTGTTTTACCCTTTTAAGCGATTTGATTACTCCGTTATTATACTCGTATTCACTAAACGCGTGGAAGGTATATTTTTTAGCGTCTTTACCCGTAATGTTATCGCAGTGTATATGTGTTACGGTAACTTTTATAATAGGGTTTTACCCCGTGCAAAAACTATTAAACTTAATAAAAAATTAGATATAAAACCGATATTTCAAAGATAGTTTGGAGTATCGGTTTTTTGCAAGTTTTATTAAGGTTAAAAAATAGTTGCATTTAAGTTAAAAAAATGTTACAATATACGATATATATTGATGTGAAACCATTGTACAAAGGAGAACTTATGTTAGAAGTTGTTATAGTTATTTATAAAATTATTTTTTATATCACAACGTTTCTTGCAATATATTATACTTTTTTAGGGATAGTTGCTTTGTTTTTTAGAAAGCAAAAGTATCCAATAATTGAAGATAAATCTAAATTTTGTATTTTTGTTCCTTGTCATAATGAAGATACGGTTATTGCTTCAACTATCAAAAATCATGCAAAAATACAATATAATCCAGAATTGTTCGACGTGTATTATTTAGCAGACAACTGCTCGGATAGTACTGCTGAAACTGCAAGAAAAACTATTGAAAAATATGGTTTAAAAAATTTCCACGTTTTAGAACGTAACGTTGACGACCCTTGTAAAAAGGGTAAGCCACATGCAATCAACTGGGGTATTCAAACGTTAGAAGAAAATGACGGATTTTATAAAAAGTACGACAAGTTTATGATATTAGATGCCGACAACTTTGTTGATGCAAATATTTTAAAGCATCTTAATAGTCAATATTGGTCTATTAAAGAAAAGAAACGTCCTGTTATGATACAAACGTATCTTGACAGTAAAAATAAAAACAATATAATTTCTCGTGGGTATTTCGTATCGTATCGTTTTTCTAACGGATTTTTCCAATTACCACGTTATAAATTAGGGCTTGTACCAAGTATTGGTGGTACGGGGTTTATTATTACGACTGACTTTTTGCATGAAATAGGTGGATTTCACTGTAAATCACTTGTTGAAGATTTAGAAATTCAAACTATTGCTACTTTAAAAGGTAGAAGGATAGGATATAATCATAACGTAAGAATTTACGATGAAAAACCTACGGGTTTAGTGCAATCTGCAGTACAAAAAACTCGTTGGACTCAAGGACATTGGTACATATTTTTTAAATACGGTTGGCGTATGATTTTAAGGATGTTCCACCCTAAAGAATTGCATATGTTCTTTAAAAGATTTGATAACTTCATTTATTTAAGTTCAATGTTGTTTATGCTATTAACGCCTATATCTATGATATTAACGGTAATAATGGCGTGTTACGGCTTTACTATTGATATGTCGTCGATATTGACTCAAGTTTTATCGGTATTTTCAGTTCTAATGTTCCCAGTTTCTTCTTTATACGATGGTAATAAACAAGAAAAGAAAAGGGTTTTACTCGATTTTATACCTAATATGATAGCAATGTTTATCTTTATGGCTATTTTCATTTATTCAAACGTTATTGGTTTGTTCAAATGTCCTAACCAAAAAGTTTGGAAAAAGACGGCGCATAAAGTCGTTGCATTAGAAGACGGTCAAGATGAAGAGCCTATTATTGAAACTTCTCAAGAAAGTTTAAATAATGGTAATTAGGGGTTATTAGCAATGGAAAAAATCAAAGTTTTACTTGTTTTTGGGACTCGTCCCGAAGCAATAAAAATGGCACCACTTGTAAAAGAGTTACAAGGTAGAGAAGAATTTGAAACGATTGTTTGTGTAACTGCTCAACACAGACAAATGCTAGACCAAGTATTAGAAATTTTTGAAATTAAGCCAGATTACGACTTAAATATTATGCACGACAAACAAACTTTGTCAATGATTACGTCTAACGCTATGTTGGGTGTAGAAAAGGTTATACAAGAAGTAAAGCCTAACATCGTATTAGTTCACGGTGATACAACTACAAGTTTTGCAAGTGCATTAGCCGCGTTTTACAATCATGTAAAGATAGGTCATGTAGAAGCAGGTTTAAGAACTTATGATTTACAATCACCGTTCCCAGAAGAAGCCAATCGTGTATTTGTTGACGATATTGTTGATTTATACTTTGCTCCTACGTCTTTAAGTAAAGACAATTTATTAAAAGAAAACGTTAGTGAAGATAAAATCGTTGTAACAGGCAATACGGCTATAGACGCTTTAAAATACACTATTCGTGACGATTATGCTAACGAAGTTTTAGACTGGGCAAAAGACAGTCGTTTAATATTGCTTACAGCCCACAGACGTGAAAATTTAGGAGAACCTATGCGCCGTTTCTTCCGTGCGTTAAAGCGTGTAATGGAAATTGAAAAAGACGTAAAAGTGGTTTATCCGGTACATTTAAATCCTATCGTACAGCAAACTGCAAACGAAATGCTAGGAGACGATGATAGAATTCGCTTAATTGCTCCATTAAACGTGTTTGATTTTCACAACGTAATGGCTAAAAGTTATATGATTTTAACAGATAGTGGTGGCGTTCAAGAAGAAGCGCCAAGTTTAGGAAAGCCAGTTTTAGTGCTTCGTGATACGACTGAGCGTCCCGAAGGCGTAGAAGCAGGTACGTTAAAAGTTTGTGGAACGGATGAAGAAAATATTTATCAATCTATTATTGAGTTATTACACAACGAAAAATTGTATAAAGCAATGAGCGAGGCTAAAAACCCTTACGGAGACGGATTTGCAAGTAAATATATAGCAGACGCTATCGTTAAATATTTTTCTCAAATTAAATAATAATTTATAGCAAAATCTCGCTTACTGAAAAGCGAGATTTTATTTGATAATATTAAGTTAAATTTTAAGCAAGTTATTTTCTAATCGTTTTTCTTTTTCATAATGCAAGTCGCAAAAGGCAATGGCTATTGAGTAGAAGAACGTCGGGTATATATGGAATATAAAGTTATCAAATAAACTTGAAAAGATTAAAACAAAGACCATTAATCCTAAAAATATCTTTTCACTATTAAGTTTATAAAGTATAACTTTTATCGTTTTATATCGGTATAAACCGTAAGCTAAAAGAGTTAATATACCACCTGTGCCAAGAATTTGGAAAAACGTATTGTGATACATACCGGGTATAAAGCCAGTCCACGACATAAACTCGCACCCGTAAAACCCTTGACCGAATAGCGGATAGGCTAAAAAGGCGTTGAACGCTTCCCCCCACAACTTAAATCTACCGTTATCGCTAACGCCAGAATAAGTTATATCTTCAAATAGTTTAGTTGCTACTTTAAACCCGAATGCAAGCATTAAATATATTACGAATAAAATTGCAATACTAATTAAAGTGTATAACAACAATTTTTTAAAAAGACTTTTATATTCACCGTTTTTGCATAAGAAAATGCAAATAAAAATCATTAAAATCGTACCGGTTAAAATGGCGTTTCTACTTAAAGATAAAAATGTAAACGCATAAGTTAAAGAACCTAAAACGTAATACAAAACAAAATGCCATTTCTTTTTTGAAGCGTACGCTAAATAGAATATAGCGGGCAACAAATAACAACCGTAATTGCCGTAGTTGTTAGGGTTGCCCCAGCCTAAGTTTATTGCGTGTTTATAAATTTTGCCGTTATTTATTACGTTTTGAGTAAAGCAAATAAACAGGTATTCGCCAATAAATACAAAGGCTAAACAAGCACAGCATTTAAAAAAGTAGTTAATAGTTTTTTGGTCGTAAGTTAAGTTATTTAAGAATATAGCGTAAAGACCAATTAAACAAAATACCGTTACGAGCGCAAAAATTAAGTTGCTTATCGTATAATTTTTATTAAATACGCCGTTAAAACAAATAAAAAAAGCAAACGGCAACGAGTATAAAAGCAATTTACTTGGTTTAGTAAAAATCTTTATAAACCCACCCCATAAAACAAAGTGAGCCACGATTGAAATTATTAAAAAACTCGAAAAAATTATTATATAAGGTAAATAGCCTAAAACGTATTCAACGTAAAGATTTGAGCCTTCAATAAATCCGTTTTTATAAGGTATAAACATAATAAAGCCGAGCAGTAGTGGTATTATAGGCTTTAAGTCTTTGCAAACGATAAGCCCAACGCTTACGATAAATAAACATAAACACACCCCAACTACTTCCCCTTTAAGCATATACGATATAAGTATAATTAGAGAAATTAAAGCGGGGTGAAAAATGCTTTCGTAAAAAGCGTTTAATTTTTTTACAGTGATATTATCACGCAAAAAATTTTTTACCTGTAAAATCATAAATTCACCAAATAGAAACACTAGTTTTATAAACTAAACTTAGGAAAAAAAAC
>JAZOUX010000119.1:0-4693 GCA_045658325.1 Christensenellaceae bacterium
CTTTTTTAAAAAAATTATGCAAAAACGCTATTTTTTTATAAAAAAGTAAAATTTTTTAATACTTTTTCATAAAATATTTTATGATTAATTCGTCAAAATATTTAAAAGTGTATTTTATAGGTATTGGTGGGATTAGTATGAGTAGTTTAGCCATATACCTACATAATAAAAATTTTACCGTTTTGGGTAGAGATAATGTTAAAAGCGAGCGTACCGTTTTATTAGAAAAGTTAGGCATAACGGTTTACTACGACGATAATTTACAAGCAGTTAAAGATAGCGATATTATCGTCTATACTGCGGCAATAAAAGATACTGATGCAGAACTAATGCTTGCCAAAAAATTATCAAAACCAATATATAAACGAAGCCAACTTTTATCGCTAATAATAAGTTCGTTTAATAAAAGCATAGGGGTTAGTGGTAGTCACGGAAAAACGACTATTACTGCAATGATTAGCCATATCTTAAAAAGTGCGAACAAATCATTTACGGCTTTTATAGGTGGTCAAGATAACTCTTTTTCAAATTTCTACACCGACGGCGAAAAAAATTTAATATTAACGGAAGTATGCGAATACAAAAACTCAATTAGCGATATAAAAGTAGACTTTGCCATTTGCTCGAATATAGATAACGACCATTTAGATACTTATCAAAATATTGAAAATATAAAAAACGCATTTTTTGAGTTTTTAGATAGGTCTAAAATTAAGGTTATATGTAATGACGATAAATACTTAAACGAATATAAAGGTAACGGCGTGGTTACTTACGGAATAAACGCTAAAAGTGACGTTACGGCAAGCAATTTGACTAATTTAATAGGCAAATATTCGTTTGACTTAATTATTAAAAATAAAAATTTAGGTAGAATAAATTTAAACGTATTTGGTAAATGTTCGGTGTATAACGCCCTTTGCGCCACGGCAGTATGTTATTCAATGCAAATACCTTTAAACGCTATTAGAAAGGGTTTAAGGTCGTTTACGGGCGTTCAAAGACGCTTCGAGTATATCGGTAAACTGTATAAAAAGACTATTGTTTGCGATTACGCCCACCATCCAACTGAAATATTAAATACAATAACCACGGCAAAGCAAATTTTTAACGATAATTTACTACTAATTTTTGAGCCACATACTTTTTCTCGTACAAAGTTGTTATTTTACGACTTTTTAAACGTATTTGAAAATGAAAACGTGTATTTTTATAAAACGTATCCGGCAAGGGAAAGTTATTTTTACGACGGTAGCAGTGAAAAGTTAGCCTTATCGTTAAATAAAAAGTATTTAGAAACGTTTAACGAATTATTATCTGCAATAAAAACTGCGCCGTATAAAAACGTTTTAATAATAGGCGCAGGTGAGTTGTACGATAAAATAATAAACGTAATCGAAAAGCCAAAATCGTAGTTTTTATTAAGTAGTATTATTAAATAAGTTGTTTTACAAAAAAATATTTCTTATTTTAAAATGTGCTATAATTTTAAAAATAAAAAAAACGTAGTCGCTCTTCCCGTAGGGAAAAGTGACTACGTTGTCTTTTTTTACATTAAATCAATAATAAATTCGTTTTTATCGCTTTCGTTTAAAAGTTTGTTTGCAAAATTTTCAAAATGCTTGTCGGCGTAATCAAATTTATATTCGTTTAAGTCAAAGCAGTTTAATTTTAAAACGCTTTGAACGATAAGGTTAATGCCCGTTGAAATATTGCCCAAACTACTTTTTACACAAATAAGATTAATTTCTTTATCGAATAACGTTTCAAAGTTAATTTTAGTTTTTGTTTCAACCATACCCGAAACGGCAACGTCAGCGTTGCTAGCGCAAAGTTTAGCAATCCAGTCAGGGTTAATATTACTTTCAGTGTCAAAAACTATTTTACCACATTTTCTTCCACCGGTAATATTTAATATTTGCTTTTCTAAATTTTTGGTAATTGGGTAAGTGTAGTAAATACCGCATTTGTTTGCAATATCCAAATTTTCTTCGTTGTTATCAATAAAAATAGGAACGCCTTGATAATAAGCAATTAATTGCGCCAAAATGTTTGAAAAGATACTGCCACCTAAAATACAAACGTGTTGGCCTTTATTAATTTTTAACTTATCAATAACGGTAAGGGCGAGCGATATATGGTTTAAAAATAAAGCGTCGTAAGCCTTCATTTTTTTAGTTAAAATGTGAACGCAATCTTTAGGAACAACTGCAAATTCTTTTAAATAGCCTTCAAAGTCTTTTGAAGCGTGTAAAATGTTTTTGCACTCGTCTTGCTCGTTATTTAAGCACTTATAACAAGCGTTGCATGGTTTTTCTGGCGAAAGGTATACTTTTGCGCCTTTTTCAAAATAGTTAGATTCTTTAAGTGTTTCAGTAATTTGACCAACAGCAATTTTAGACGGAATAATAGGGTAAGTAACGTTAGATTTGCCTAAAAAATTAAGTAAGTCTTGCCTTGTAATTAAACACTTTGTAATTTTAACCTTAACGTCGTCAAGTTGTTCCAAGTTATTTTCAATCGAAACTTTTTTAAGTTGTTTAGGTTGGTTAATTTGCCAAGCGAACATAAAATCTCCTTAAAGGTAAAAAATACCGTGTACAAATAGTATATAACTAAATTGAAAATATTGCAAGTGTTTATTTGCAATTTAACTTTAACGCCAACAAAATAAAAAAAATTATAAAAAAGTATTTAAAAGGGTAAAAAAAGGTTGACTAATGGTATTTTTTAATATATAATAGCAAAGTAATTAGAAGTGAGGTGTTAAAATGAAAGCAAATATTCATCCTGCGTATAATCAAGTTAAAGTTCAATGTGCATGCGGTGCATCATTTTATACAGGTTCTACAAAAACAGCCGATGTTATCAAGGTTGATATCTGTTCTAAATGTCATCCGTATTTCACAGGTAAGCAAAAACTCGTTGACTCTGGCGGACGTGTAGATAAGTTCAAAAAGAGATACGGCATTTAATTTAGTAAAATATACGTTATGTATAAATCGGCTCAAAGTATTCTTTGAGCCATTTTATTTTTTATGGGTATGAAAAAGGTTGGTAAATCGTGCAATAAAACGGCAATAGGTGGTCAAGCGGTTATTGAAGGCGTAATGATGCGTGGTAAATCGTCAATGGCAACGGCAGTAAGAGTTGAAAGTGGTGAAATTTTAGTTGAAACTACTCGCTTAACCCCGGCTGAAAAACAAAACAAGTTTTTAAAACTACCACTCGTAAGAGGTGTGGTAGCCTTTTTCAATTCTTTGGTTGGAGGAACGAAAACGCTTCTTCGTTCGGCATCGGTATTTGGTGACGACGAGCCTACTAAATTTGAAAAATGGCTTGCTGAAAAGGTAAAAATAAACGTAATGGACTTAGTTGTATTTCTAGGTGCGTTTATAGGCATTGCTTTATCGTTATTTTTATTTTTCTTTTTACCGCAAACCGTAACCGACCTTTTATATTTTATTGAAAAAGACAGTATTTGGTATTTTTTAGTAGAAGGCTTAGTTAGAATTTTAATATTCGTATCTTATATATTGTTAACGTCACTATTAAACGACGTTAAGCGTACTTATATGTATCACGGTGCTGAGCATAAAACTATATCTTGCTTTGAAAAAGGTTTACCTTTAACCGTTGAAAACGTTAAAACTTGTTCACGCGTACACGATAGATGTGGAACAACTTTTATGTTTATAGTAATGACGGTAAGTATCTTAGTTTTTGCTATATTGAATACGTTATTACAACCTTTAGGAATAAGTGGCGAAGGTGCTTTAAATAAATTATACCGTTTTTTACTTAAATTATTATCGTTACCAATCGTTTCGGGAATTTCGTATGAAATTTTAAAATTTTTATCAAAGCGAACACATCCGTTTTTTAATATATTTAAGTGGCCGGGTTTACTTTTACAACGCATAACTACCAAAGAACCAGACGATAAAATGATAGAAGTAGCAATAACGGCTTTTAACACGGTATTACAAATGGATGCCGACGAAACTATTAAAGAAGTTAAATTTAACGTTAGTGGAAGTGTAAAAAGCAATTTAGAAAGAGCAAAACTAACCCTTAAAAAAGCAGGAATAACTGAAGAAAGTGAAGCCGAGTGGATAGTTAGTATAGTATTAGGTTTAAAAAGGTCGCAACTTATAAATAATAAAAGCGTAGTAACGGTTGACGATGCTAAAAAAATTGACCAAATAGTAAACGAAAGGGTAAAAGGCAAACCACTATGGTATATAATCGGCAACGTTGATTTTTACGGTTATAATTTTATCGTAAACGAAAACGTGTTAATACCAAGACCAGAAACTGAAGAATTAGTCGACCTTATTATTAAAGAAAATGAAGATAGTACCGTGCTCGACTTATGTACAGGAAGTGGTGCGATAGGCGTAAGTTTAGCAAAAAGTGGTAAATTTAGTGTAACGGCAAGCGATATATCTTTAAAGGCGTTAGAAGTTGCAAAACAAAATGCTCAAAACCTAAACGCTAGCGTAACTTTTATACAGTCTAATTTATTTGAAAATATTACGGGCAAATACGATATTATCGTATCAAACCCACCGTATTTATCTAAAAAAGATATGCAAAATCTACAAAAAGAAGTTAAATTTGAGCCAAGTATAGCCTTATTCGGTGGTGAAGACGGTTTAGATTTTTATCGAGAAATTATTTCTAACGCTCA
>JAZOUX010000120.1:0-6872 GCA_045658325.1 Christensenellaceae bacterium
GAAAAATGCAATAAAAAAGCGCCCTTACAAATTAGTAAGAACGCTTTAATTTTAATCTAAATTAACGCCTTTATTAAAAAGTTTTTTAGTTATATAGTAAAGCAGTATCGAATATCCAAAATATATTACAAAAGCACTTACGATTATAATTATAAAGGTTTTTGCTTTCATTACTGTTGCAAAAATTTCAGTAATATTGCCGGTAATCAACAACGCTAAAGCAAGCAATATTAATGATAAAATACTTGCCACCATGTAAAAAATTGCAAACCATATAAAACTTTTAAGAATTCTTTTATTATTGTAAGAATGCCCTTTTACTATTGACGCAAAACCTATTAAAAGCATAACCAATAATTGAAAAAATATCGTAAAAAGTAATAAAATTATTAATAAGATTGGATTTACGTTAAATCCCGTTTCAACCATGTTTAGCGCAGACTTAAATAATTCAACGAATTCTTGTGAATAAAACATAATTGCTAAACTTATAAAAATTATTGAAACTGATATTAATAAAACTAATATCGCGCAAATGAATTTTGAAAGCAAAAGTTTGTCTTTACTTACGGGTAAAGTATGCGTTAAATATCCTTCGTCGCTGTAAAAAGAATTTCTAAAAGAACGAATTAAAATACTTAATATAGTATTAATTAAACAGTTTATCATTAGTGCAATCGTTGTTCCTTGAAAAATTTGCCCTAAAATAAACATAAATTGAATATCTTTCCAAATATTAACTACCCGAGTTAAAATTGCAAAAAATATAGTTGCTATATAAAAGTATGGTAAAATGTAAATCATTTTAATAAAGTCATATTTTATAAGTTTTTTAAGCATTATACACTCCTTATAAATACGTCGTTAATCGACGCGTTTTCTTCTTCTCGTATTTTATCTGCTTCGCCACATAAAATTATTTCGCCGTTGTTAATTATTATAACTTCGTCTAAAATCTTTTCAACGTCAGACACTAAATGCGTCGTTATTATTAAACTTGAATTTTCATCAAAGTTTGATATTATAGTTTTTAAAATTTTATCTCTCGTAGCAGGGTCAACGCCACCTAACGGCTCGTCTAATATATATAACTTTGCTCGCCTACTCATCGTTAATATAAGCGATAACTTTTCAAGCATACCTTTACTTATTTTAGAAAGTTTTAAGTCTTTACTAAGTTCAAGTTCTTCTAAAAGTTTTTCAGCCTTTTCTATATCAAAATCACTGTAAAAATCTTTAAAAAAGTTTAAAGTTTGATTAATGCTTTTACTTTTATCTAAATAACTTCTTTCAGGTAAATATGAAATAAGCGCCTTTGATTTTGGACCTATTTTATTGCCGTTAATTAATATTTCGCCACTGTCAATCGTTAAAAGGTCGTTTAACATTTTAATTATTGTACTTTTACCCGAACCGTTTTTGCCAAGTAACCCCACGATTTTGCCTTCATGCACCTCAAAACTTATACCTTTTATAATAGGTTTGTCATCAAAACTTTTATAAAGGTTCTTTACTTGTAAAATTTTCATACCTTCTCCTTATTAGAATTAATAATTTTTATTGCCTTTTCTTTATCTATTCCTATTTTCCCCATTAAATTAAAAAAATCTTCAATAATTTGAGCAACTTTAGTATCGCGAACTCTTTCCAAAACGCTTTGGTCTTTAGTTACATATTTACCGTTAGTTCTTTCAGTTACGATAAGACCTATCTCTTCAAGTTCAAAAAGCGCCTTTTGAATTGTGTTTGGATTAGCGTTAAACTGAAAAGCAAAATCTCTTACCGACGGTAACTTTTGCCCTAACGCATATTTACCTAAAATTATATCGGTTTTAATAACATCCATTATTTGTATATATATAGGAATTTGATTGTCAAATGAATAACTCATAAGCCCCCTTGTATCACTTACCTAATACAATGATACAATATAATTTTGTATTTGTCAACAATTTTTTAAATTATTTTATACTTTTTTAAAAATAAAAAAATTTTACGCACAAAAAACCCGACTAAAAAGTCGGGTTACGTCGTTTCAATTAAACGAGTATGTATTTATTTAATTACCTTAACGTCTTCACCTATTAAGTGTTCAGGTAAGTCTTCGTCTTCAATGTCTTTAAAATCAAAATCTTCAACGACTTGTTCTTCACTGTCACCTAAACTTGCACCACCGTCGTCAGTTGGTGTTTGAGTTTCACTTGTAGTAGATGGCTCTAAAGTGGTAACGGCAATTTCTTCAATAGTTTGTTGAGATAATTCTTCGTCGTGGTATTCGTCTTTATGGAATAAATAAGAACTTTGGCTTTCAGTACGAAGTAAAGCAATTTTTTCCATTAAATCTTCGTAATCAGGGAGTTCGTCAAGCGAAGAAATTTGAAATCTTTTTAAAAACTCGTCAGTAGTGCCGAATAATACCGGTTTACCTACCGCATCTTTTCTACCTACTACTTCAATTACCCCTAATTTTAAAAGGTTTTGAACGGCAAATTCGCTATTTACACCCCTTAACGCTTCTAAATCAAGCCTTGTAACAGGTTGTTTATAAGCAATTATCGCGGCAACTTCAAGCATACTTTTTGAAAGTTCCCTTTCTTTAATTGGGTTAAGTACGCTAGTTACGGCTTCGGTATAAATTTTATTTGAAGCAAACTGTAATTTTTTATTAAAAATTAAAAGTTGAATACCCCTTTCTTCAGTATAAAATTTTTGTAATTCTTTTGCGCTTTCTAAAACTTCTTTTTCGGTTACGGCAAGTTTATCGGCAATATCTTTACAAGATACAGCGTTACCCGATACAAAAAGTAAAGCCTCAATTATATTCGTCAATTTCGACAACGTCTTCGCCCCCCTCAGAGTTATATTCAAGAGTTATTTGACCAAAAGTTTCATCTTGCTTAACTTTTACTATTTGGTGCTTTATAAGTTCTAATAACGCTTGAAAAGTAGTTATTAATTCGTTACGCGTTACCGTTTCTAAAATAAACAAGTCGGTAAACATAACTTTTTGCTCGGTTTTTAAAACGTCAACTATAAAATCAAGTTTTTGCTTAACCGTAAAAACTTCTTTAGGAATTTCTTTTTCTGTATTCTTTTTAATTTCTTTAACGTCAACGCGCTTTAAAAGGTCTGTAAACGCGTTAATTAAGCCGTTTAAGTTAAAATCAGTGTAAACGACTTTTACTTCACCTACCGAATCGTCTGGAGTTTTGTAGAAAATATCGGTAGTTTCTAACGCTTTTAACTTGTCAAGCGAACTTAAATACAGTTTATATTCTTCGTGTTGTTGTAATCTTTCAATAAACATACGCTTTTCTTCGTCAACTTCGGCTTGAACGTCTTCATTTGGAATAACCGATTTTGACTTAATTTCAATAATAGTGGCGGCAATTTGCAAATATTCGCCTTCTTCTTCTATTGAAATATCGCTATTTTGAACGTAATTTAAGAATTGATTAGTAACTTCAGATACGAACACGTCTTTAATATCAATTTCAGCCTTTTTAATAAGGTGTAAAAGTAAATCAAGCGGACCTTCAAAATTAGATAATTTGGTCGTATAATTTACGGTTGATTCAAAATTATCAATAGCCACGGTTTACCCCCCCTTAATAAAATACATACGCTTAAATTATATAATAAAAGTAAAAAAAATGCAAGGGTTTCTTGCATTTTAATACGTTATTAGTTTCTACCAATTTTTAATTAACTTACCAATGTTATCAAAATAACTAGATTTTAAAACTTCAGTATCGCTAACCACGTTTACTTTACCAATTTCAACGCCGTCTTTATAAACGACTATTTCACCAACTACGTCTCCTACTTTTACGGGTGCGTTTACGCTAGCATAGTTATATTTAAGTTCAATATTCAAGTTTTCGTTACGTTTTGCAAAAACGTAAAAATCGTTTTGTGGACGTAAGTCAATTTTATCAGTTTTACCACCTACAACCATTAATTGGTCGTCTAATTTAATTTTACTGTCGACTAAAACTTTATTACTGAAATTGTTAAAACCGTAGTTAAATAACGAAGATACGGTATTAAACCTATCTTTTGACGTTTCGGCTTTTAATACGCTGGCTATAAGGCGCATATTACCCCTTTTTGCCGTTGCAGTTAAGCAGAATCCCGCTTCGTTCGTAAAGCCCGTTTTACCACCGTCACAACCGTTATAAAACTTTATTAGTTTATTGGTGTTAGATATTTCGGTGTAATTGTTTTTGTGCTGTATTTTATCAAGCCAAATTGAAGAATAGTTAAAGTATTTTTCGTACTCAATTAATTTTGAAAAGATAATTGCAATATCTTTTGCCGTAGAATATTGCATTGGTTTAGGTAGTCCCGTACAGTTTGCAAAAAGAGTATTTTTTAAGCCTAAACTTTCTACCTTTTTATTCATAGCGTCAACGCAGGCTTGTTCACTGCCGTAAAAATATTCGGCTAAGGCTACACTCGCATCGTTTGCCGACGCTACCGTAACACTTTTAAGCAAATCACCAAGCAAATATTCGCTATTTGCTTCTAAAAACACTTGCGAGCCACCGAAAGAATTGGCGTTTTCACTTACCGTAATTTTTTGGTCTAACGAAATTCCGTTATTTGAAATATTTTCATAGCATAATAGTAATAACATTATTTTAGTCATACTTGCAATTGGCATTTTTTTGTTTTCGTTTTTTGCCATAATTTCAGTTTTAGAATTAAAGTCGTACAAATAATAACTTGCGTTTTTATCGTTAACTACTTCTTCCTTACCGAAAACTACCGTCGATTTTAAAGAGAATACGCTTGATAATATAAGTAATAAAAATACTACCGTTATATATTTTAACTTTGTCATATTAATCCCCCTTTACCTTAATTTTTGTAAAAAGGAATATTTTATACTTAAAAACACAAATTAGTAGGTCTTAAAATAACTAAAATCATTACTAGTTCAATAAAAACACCGATAATTGCTATTAAATAGGCAAAAATAGTTATTTTTAAAACGTTTTCTAATTTATTGCAACCTAATTCAATTAAATCAAGTGAAAATACCATAAAAATTATAGTTGCTAGCATAATAAAAAAATATTTAACTAAAATAGTAAAAATAAAAATAGTTATACCGATAATTCCTAAATTAAATATAAAAATATTTAAAAATACGCCGAAAACATATCCGTTATAAACGACTACGACTAACGAAATATAAAAAGTTATTTTATTTATAGGCAATACGATAAATATTGCAAAAATTACCGTCAATGATATAATATTGCTAATTAAAAAGTCAAAAACGTCAAAATCTTTGCAAATTATTTTGTTAAAATAACTTAGGGCTAATTGTTCAAAAGGCTCTTTTACGTTTTTGCTACCAATTAAAAATAGTCCTAAAACCACTGAAATTCCAAAGGTAATTAGCGTAATAATTACTAAATTTGAATATTTTTTTATTAAATTTTTGCTTTTACAAATAATATCGTTAAACATAAAAAACTCTCATATAACTATATGAGAATTTCTTACGTTTAATACTAATGGTTTAACATATTATCTATTGAAATACCAAATCCACGCGAACTGTCGTTTACGAAAACGTGAGTTACTGCGCCGACTAATTTACCTTCTTGAATTATAGGACTACCACTCATACCTTGTACGATACCACCCGTATATTCTAAAAGATTTTTATCAGTTACCTTAATCACTAAGTTTTTTAAATTACCTTTTCTAAAATCGGTTTTAACAATTTCAATATCGTAGAATTTAGGTGTTTCACCGTCAACAGTCGATAAAATTTGCGCGCGACCCATACGGGCTACTCCACGCTCGATTTTTTGCGCATTTTTAACGTTAAAATTATAAAATTTACCGTACATACCTGATTGAGTATTTTTATATACTTCGCCTTTATCTTTATCGCCGATAAATATTCCTTTTAACTCGCCAGCACGACCCCTAACGCCTTTTAACACCCCTAAAATTGACGAGTTAAACACTTTACCACCGTTAATTTCAATTAGTTTACCGTTGCTATCGGTTACGGGGTGACCTAAAGAAGCAAAACTACCGTCTTCTTTAACGTAAGTTACCGTACCTATGCCTTGCAAATCATCACGCAAAAATACGCCTATTTTATAACTGCCAACGACATCTTTTTCTGGAAAGACATCAAAAAATAATCGGTTATCACCACGCATTACTTCGACAATTAAATAACCACCGTCGTAATTTGCTAAAATTTCGCTAAAATCTTTAGAATTTGAAATTTTTTTGCCGTTTACCGACATAATTACATCACCAACGACAAGCCCTGCGCATTTTGACGGCGACACTATACCTTTATCTCCAATAACTTCAGTGAGAGCAACTACTTGACTACCTTGAACGTCTATTGAAAAGCCACAAACATACCCGCCTAAATATAAGTCCTGCTCGCCAGCGTACGCTACTGAATTATTAAAAGATATAAATAATATTGATACGATTATTACAAAAATTTTTAAAAATTTATTATTAAACCTTTTCATAACGAAAAGTATTTGCAAAATTTTTTATTGTATGTGTATTTTTAAAAATAAAAACGATATTTATAAACAAGTACGCTTGTGCACGACTACGCTCATACCAACGTTTATATTAATTACCAACTTTTAACTTAGTTAAAAAATAGTAGAACTCGGACCCCCGACCTGCTGTTGCCGAGCGTAGCGAACGCGTTGCCGTTTACGGCAAAATACGAATCAGCATTGCAAAGCATTGTTCGTAATCATTAAAAAAACGATAGGACTTACCTACCGTTTATGTGGAGCTACTGGGGGGACTCGGACCCCCGACCTGCTGTTGCCGAGCGTAGCGAACGCGTTGCCGTTTACGGCAAA
>JAZOUX010000121.1:0-4506 GCA_045658325.1 Christensenellaceae bacterium
GGGGTATTGCAGCCACGCTAGTGGGCGAACGCAGTTCGAGTGCCCGAAGGCAATAAAAAAACACCTAACCGTATAGTTAGGTATTTATTGGTGCGCCATCGGGGACTCGAACCCAGGACCCACTGATTAAGAGTCAGTTGCTCTACCAACTGAGCTAATAGCGCATATAATTTTACGGAGTCATAAACTCCGTAAAATGTGGTGAACCATCGGGGACTCGAACCCCGGACAACTTGATTAAAAGTCAAGTGCTCTACCGCCTGAGCTAATGGACCATATTTTTGGCTGGGGTGGCAGGATTTGAACCTACGAATACTGGAATCAAAATCCAGTGCCTTACCGCTTGGCGACACCCCAACGATAAATATAGTGGGGCGAGAGACGGGAATCGAACCCGCGACCTCCAGGACCACAATCTGGCGCTCCACCGATTGAGCTACTCTCGCCATTAATTTGCTGGTACGCCAGAAGGGATTCGAACCCCTGACTCCCGCCTTAGAAGGGCGGTGCTCTATCCAGCTGAGCTACTGGCGCATATCGTACCGACGGACGCTCTTTTAAAGTTGACGTAACGTTTGGAGCGGGTGATGGGAATCGAACCCACGTGACCAGCTTGGAAGGCTGGTGTTCTACCATTGAACTACACCCGCACTTCTTTCGTCATGCTAAATGATTATAACAAAACACCACTTTATTGTCAACCATTTTTTAACGGTTTATAAAATTATTTTTTGCAAAATTTTTTCTTTAATTAATTTATATGTAAAATCAAGCAATTTTTAAGGGTTTATTAAAAATTTTAAAGCGTAAAATTAATTTAATCTATAAGTATAACGAAGTACGGCGTATATATCAAAGTATGACAGTTTAATTACTTTTAAAGTTGACATTATTTTTAAAATATGATATATTAGATGAGTAATTTTGTTTTACCAAGGAGTCTTGTATGTCAAAAAAGGTTAAATTAAACGTTAAAAACGAAATTTTAGTTACGCTAATTATTATTGCTAGTTCCCTTTTAGTTGCGCTTGGTTTACATGTTTTCGTATATAAAGCCGACTTTGCTCCTAGTGGTATCGACGGTTTAGCAACTATGCTTCAATACGCTTCAGAAAGTATTTTTGGGTTTAGGGTAAACGCAGGTATTTTTACTTTTATATTAAACTTTCCACTTTTAATTGCGGCGTGGTTCGTGCTAAACAAACGCTACGTTCTTTATACTATATTATATACAATCGTCGTGTCGGTTAGTTTAATGTTTTTCGATTTGTTCGGCGTTCCACAATACGACTGTACTATTCCAGGAACTATTAACAGTCACTTAATTGCGGCTATTTTTGGTGGCGTTGCGCAAGGTCTTACGGGTATAATTTTAAGGCTTGGTGGTTCTTCGGGTGGCGTTGATGTTTTAGGCTGTATGATTCAAAAGAAAATGCCACATAAAGACGTTGAAAAAATCATCGCGTTTTTAAGTTATATCGTAGTTGCTATTGCGTTTTTCGTTTACGGCAATATTAACTCGGTATGTCTTTCAGTCGTTGAAATTTTTATTTGCGAAAAGGTTACGTCGGTAATTTTAAAATCTAATAGAAGCGCAATTAAATTTGAAATCGTTACCGATAAAAATTACGTTAACGATATTAAGCAACTTATAATTTGTAATCTTCACCATGGTGCGACTATTATTAGTGGGCAAGGGGCGTTTAGCGAAAGTGATAAAGAAGTTATTATTTGCGTAGTAAGTTACCGTCAACTTCCCGTATTTTTAAAACTTATTAAAAGTGTTCCTAACACCTTTTTATATTATTCTGACGTTATGGGTGTTCGTGGTAATTTCGACTGGTCGCACGACGACGAGCGTGAAGAAGACGCTAAAATGTTTTTAGAGCGTATGCAAAAAGAAAAAGAAAAAACCGAGCAAAAATAAGTTAAAAAATTTTTGCAAAAAGCATTTATATGCTTGACTAAGATTTTTTGCTATGTTATAATTTTTATAATTTATAAAGGCTATGACGAAGACGGTTAGATATTAACGCTTAAAGAGAGTCGGTGTTTGGTGCAAACCGATAGCAAGGTATTATAACTTATCACTTTTGAGCTGAAAGGCCGAACTTAAAAGAGTAAGTCTTTTCGTGATTACTGCGTTAACGTATACGGGTTGTTAGACCTTGAGTGGCTTTATTAAGCAATTTGAGTGGTACCGCGGGTATTAGATATTATCGCCCGTCTCAAAGTTAAACTTTGAGACGGGTTTTTTGTTAGTTAAGGAGGAATTTATATGTCAACCACACAAGCAAATCTTCAAGAAATCGCAAAAAGAATTAGAGAAATGCGTGAAATTGATGGTATTTCGGTTGAACAAATGGCTGCTAGAACGCAAGTATCATTAGACGAATATTTAGATTATGAGTCGGGCAATAAAGATTTTCCTTTCTCGTTTTTACATAAATGTGCATTAAATTTCGGTATAGGCATTACCGACCTTTTAGAAGGTCATAGTGCAAGTTTATCGTCTTATACTGTTACAAGGAAGGGTGAAGGTCAAATTACAGCAAAAGAAAACGGTATTGAAATTCAAAGTTTAGCCCCACTTTTTCGCAAAAAAATTGCCGAACCTTATTGGGTAAAATACGAATACGATGCAACTTTACAAGATAAACCTATACATTTAAGCACACATACTGGTCAAGAATTCGACCTTATTATGAAAGGTAAACTTAAAGTTCAAGTAGGCGACCACGTTGAATATTTAAGTGAAGGCGACAGTATTTATTACAACAGTGCAACTCCTCACGGTATGATAGCCGTTGACGGGCAAGACTGTTTATTTGTAGCCGTAGTGTTACCTGGCGACGATACCGAAGAAACGATAGTTAGGGAAACGCTTATTCCTTCGGCTAAAAATAAAGAACTTATTTGCAATAATTTTATTAAAACGGTTGAAAATGAAAGTGGTGGTTTAGAAAGCATTGATTTCGTAGACCAAGATAAGTTTAACTTTGCATTTGATATAGTTGACGCTATCGCTAAAAAAGCACCTAATAAACTTGCAATGATTCACGTTGACAAAAACAAAGTGGAACGCCGTTTTACCTTTAAAGATATGAAGCGTATGAGTAATATGACGGCTAACTATTTTAAATCGTTAGGCATTAAAAAGGGCGACAGAGTATTACTCGTATTAAAAAGACATTATCAATTTTGGTTTGCAATATTAGCCCTTCATAAAATTGGTGCAATAGCTATTCCAGCAACCAACCTTTTACAATCGCACGACTTTGAGTATCGTTTTAACGCAGCGCAAGTTAGTGCCGTAGTATGCACGGGTGATGGCGATACGGCTAATCAAATAGACGTAGCACAAAATATGAGTTCTTCTTTAAAAACTAAAATAGTAGTTGGTAAAGAAAGAGACGGTTGGCACAACTTTGACGAAGAATTTAAACTTTACAGCGCGCATTTTTATAGAGACGAAGATACTGCTTGTGGTGACGACAGTATGCTTATGTTCTTTACTTCGGGCACGACAGGATATCCTAAAATTGCCGAACACAGTTATAAATATGCGTTAGGGCATTTTATAACGGCTAAATATTGGCACGGCGTTGATACCGACGGTCTTCACTTTACTATAAGTGAAACAGGTTGGGGTAAAGCGTTATGGGGCAAATTATACGGTCAATGGCTTTGCGAAGGCGCAATATTTACTTACGACTTTGATAAGTTCAACGCCCAAGACATTTTACCTATGTTCGCAAAATACAATATTACGACTTTTTGCGCTCCACCAACTATGCTTAGAATGATGGTAAAAGAAGATATTTCTAAATACGATTTAAGTTCGATTAAGCATATGACTACTGCTGGTGAAGCGTTAAACTTAGAAGTATACAAACAATTTAAAGAATTAACTGGTTTAAGAATAATGGAAGGTTTTGGTCAAACGGAACTTACGCTTGTAATCGCTAACTTAATGGGTAGCGACTGTAAGCCGGGTTCTATGGGTAGACCTACACCGTTATACGACGTTAGTCTTTTAGATAGCGACGGTAACCCCGTTGAAAACGGTAAACCAGGTGAAATAGTAGTAAAAACGTCTACAAAAGTTCCTTGTGGTTTATTTAAAGGTTATTATCAAGACCAAGAAAAAACTAGCGAAGCATGGCACGACGGTTACTATCATACGGGCGACTTAGCGTGGCGTGATGAAGACGGTTTTTATTGGTACGTTGGTAGAGCCGACGACGTTATAAAGTCATCGGGTTATAGAATAGGACCGTTTGAAATAGAAAGCGTTATAATGGAACTTCCTTACGTTTTAGAGTGTGGCGTATCTTCAGCACCAGACGACGTAAGGGGACAAGTAGTAAAAGCAAGTATAGTTTTAGTTAAAGGAACTACGCCAAGCGAAGAATTGAAAAAAGAAATTCAAGAATACGTTAAAAAGCGTACTGCTCCTTATAAATATCCAAGAATAGTAGTATTTAAAGACGAACTTCCTAAAAC
>JAZOUX010000122.1:0-1620 GCA_045658325.1 Christensenellaceae bacterium
GTTATTCGTTTCAATCCGTATGGAAAAATGGAAAGCGTCGCATACGCATATTTCTAAAGATTACGAGTGTGTGATTTAATAAAATTAAAAAAAGACTTGATTAAAAAATCAAGTCTTTTTATTATATATTTTCTTTCATTTTACCATGGCCACTAAATATTTTGTAATTTTCACCGTCTAATAATTTAAGTAAGGCGTTGCGTTCAATTTTAGCAAGTTCTTTATTAGTATCCACTGACGTGGTTAGCATTGGCGCGTATTTATTATATTCCATTTGCTCGTCGGTATAGCCTTTTAAATTAACGTATATATCGCCCGTAAAGGCAATTTTTAGGGTTTTATCTATAAGCACTAATTCGCCCGGTAAATGACCGCCTTGCCCGTAATAAACGTCAAAATTAAATTCGTTAAAGGTAAATTCGCCCGCTTTAAATAAAGGTGATAAATTTTCGTCACAACATTCGCCAATAACCTTAAGCCTTTCAATAGGTGGTGGATTATAAAAAGTAAGCAATTTGCAAATGCGAATATACGGTAAATGTAACGGATTTTGCTCTCTAAACCCACGTTTAGACCGTGCTTCAAGTTCAAAACACTCTTTGGTTAATTCGCTAACGTAAATTTCGTCAAATAAACTTAATAAACCGGCGTGGTCAACGTCAGCGTGGGTAACTATAACTTTTTTAGTAATATTGTCAAAGTCTTTAACTATCGACTTAATAATTTTAAGCGTTTCAGTTTGATATAAAGCGTAGCCCGTGTCAACGAATAAATATTCGCCGTTACTTTCAATAATCGTAATATTACTACCACAAGGTGGCTCGATAACGGTAATTTTAGAATTTTTAGTTATTTTATAAGTCGTAATACGCGCGTTAAAATTATCGCCACGATATTTAACTAAATGGTCGGCAAATTTTTTAATTATTTCAAACGTGTCTTTCGGTTGCACCTTTTTTTCGTCTAAAATTTGCATTATTTTGTTAACGTTTACGGCTAAACGGCCTTTTAATTCGTCGTCAAGACCAGCGTTTTTAGCAAGATTATCAACAAAACTGTGATAAAAGATAGAATTATCGTAAATAATTTCACCTTGGTCGTATTCTACTATCGTAATAGGGAATAACTCTTTTGCGACCTTAAAAAAGTCGGTAAATCTATCAACGCTGTCAACGTAAAGGGCAAGCCTAAAATTTTGTACGCCTTGCGTTTTTTCGTGCGTGTCAATATAAGAAATGTTAAAATTATACTCGTTAATCAACTTAAGCATTTTAACTAAATCGCCGGTAGTGTCGTCAAGTTGTACGTCAACTAATATTACGTTACTTTGACTATTAATTTTTGCAATATACCCAAATTTTTCAAGTTCGATTGACGCTTTAAGCAAAAGTTCTTTTGTTCCTTCAACTTCAATAAACAAGGTGTGGGTGTCAACGGCTTTGTTGTAACTAACCCTTACAATGTTTAATCCTAAATTATAAAAGCACTCGCTTGCTTTTAAAAATGCGCCCGATTCGTCGGGTAAATTGGTTACGAAAGTCTTTTTCATTTTTCACCTATTAATTACTAAATTTATTATATTAGTATTATGTGGCTATGTCAACGTTTTTATTTGTTTTA
>JAZOUX010000123.1:0-27804 GCA_045658325.1 Christensenellaceae bacterium
GTATTTACGCTTTTAGGGGCTGTAACCCTACTTTCTTTATAAATAAGTACACGGCGTTTAATAAAGAAGATTCTTTAAACCACGCCATTAGTTTAGACAATAATTTTAGAAGCGCAAAAAATATTATAAATAGTGTAAACAACGTCTTTTCACGCGTGTTTACCACTAACTTTGGTGGGTTTGATTATGCTAAAACGCCAATGGTGTTTAACGAAGGCTACGTTGGTTACGACGGTAATTGCACTCTACACTTATATAGCGATAAACAGCAAAAAACTGAAGAAGATACGCAAGCAAAAGTCTACTCGGTTTTAGAAGATTTTAATTCGGTTAAAGAAAAAAGTTATTCTAAACAAGTTTTACTTATAGCGTCGCTTATACACAACGCGTTAAACGAAACGTATTACGATATTAAAGAAAAGGAGCAAGCAAAACGCTATAAAAAAATTAAACTTAAAGATATTTGCATTTTGTTTAGAACGTTAAACGAAACGAATATTAAAATAGTTCAAGACTTAAACGAACTAGGTATTCCCGTTACTGCTGAAGCCAAAATTACTCTTAGTTCGTACCCTGAAGTTCAAGCGGTAATCGAACTTATAAAAGCAATTAACACCTTAAACGATGACGTTGCTTTAGCAACTACTATGTCAACGATTTACGGCTTTACTTTTGACGAACTTGCCCTTATTAGAAGAAGCCAAGACTTGCACTCGTCGTTTTTTGACGCTGTAACTTCATTTAGCAAAATAGACGGAACGTTAAACGGTAAAGTAAACGACTTTTTACAAAATTTTGAAAAAATGCGTCTTTTAAGCGAATACGAAAAGGCTGACGAAATTTTATATAAAATTTTAGACGAAAGTGGTTACGAAACACGACTTTTAACTTCACCTTTTGGCGAATACAAGTTAAAACGAATTAAAAGACTTATAAGCGAATCTTGTAAAAACAAAAAACTTACCGTTAAAGAGTTTGGCGTTTATTTAGAAAACGCCATTGAAAACGTTTCTACTTGCGAAACGTCGGGCGACGACGCTTGTCGTGTTATGACTATTCACGCTTCAAAAGGGCTTGAATTTCCTTACGTTATTTTAGCGGGAACGAGTGGTAAATTTAACTTTACCGATATAGAAAAGGGTAAAATTTTTAAAAACGCAAAATACGGTGTTAGTATAAAACGTCACGATAAAACAAGTATGACCGTTAGCGACACGCCGTTAACCAATTTAGTTAAAAACCAATCGTATTACAACGCGTGTTTAGAAGAAGCAAGGGTTTTATACGTTGCTATGACTAGGGCTATGTTTAAACTAGATATTATCGCAAAAGAAGACAGTTTACATACGGGAATTCCTTTCTTTATCAAGCACCCGACTTGTTTTAGTGAATTTTTTACTGAAAAAGATATGCCTATTGAAAGGCACTCTATACAAAAAGAAGTAACTTCTTCTACAGCAACGCTAGTTGCTGGCAATATTATTGAAAGTGACACGGTAAACGCCATTATAGATAACTTTAGTTACGTTTACCCACATAGCGAATTGACTAAAATACCTATAAAAGTTTCCGTTTCTAGCGTGGCGCATACTCAAGACGAATACTATGAAACGACTACCCTTTTCGGTTCGTCAAGCAAAGAAATGGGTACTGCTTATCATAAAGTTTTACAACTTATAAACTTTTATGCGCCGAAGGTTGATGACGAAATAGAACGCTTAAAAACTGCCGGTTTACTTACTAGCGAAGAACTTTTACTTATTGACGTAAACAAACTAAAAAACATTTTAAAAATGGATATTTTTGATAAAATTAAAGAATATTCGTTATATAAAGAAGAAAAGTTTTCATTTTTCGCTAACCCTAACGAGTTAGGCTATAATCTTGTAAACGCTTCAAAAGAAAAGATTTTAGTTCAAGGTATTATCGACTTAATGGCAATAAAAGGTGACAAGTGTATTTTAATAGACTATAAATTATCAACTTTAACTAATGACGAAGTGTTAATTAAGACGTATAAAACTCAACTCGCTTTATACAAAAACGCTATTGAAAGTTGTTTAAAAGTTAAAGTCGAAAACGTTTATTTAGTAAATATTTTACAAGAAAAGTTAATTGAAATTAAATAAACCGTTAGCCGTAGCAAAATCGCTACGGCTTTCTTGTTTATTGTTTTATTTTATTGTCAATAATTTAGTTATGGAAAACACCTTTAATTTTTTTATAAAAAATTTTACTACTTTAGTAGGCGGAAAATACGCAGGCTATTACACGCTTGGAATTACCCTTTCAATAATTTTAGTTTTTATTTGTCAATTAATTTATAGTGTGGTTAAAAACAAAAAAAGCAACTTTTCGTATACTAAATTTGCTTTTTTTACTGCAATTTTGACTTTGCTTGTATCAATTAGCGAATATTACACTACTAAAAAAGTATTTACCAGCGTTTATTATTCAGTAATTTTTACTTTGTTTAATCTAACGCTTTCACTAATTTTTAGTTTTGTTTTAAACACCGTTGATACGGTTATCGAAAGCAAAAAAAAGGTAAATATAAAAGTTCAAGAAGAACAAACTAACGATTACAGCAGTCAAAAATTACAAGTTAGCGACAACACTAAAAAGGCGATTATGCGTTTAAAAAGTCAACCAGCCGACCTATATAATTTAGAAAATATTTCTAACGAGTTTATTGACGTACAGTATATTAAGTCGTTAATAGATAGTTTAAAAAGCAAATCTCTATCGGTTAAGGAAAGCCAAGAACTAGAAGAATTTGAAGTGTTTTTACTTAATTTTTGCTACCGTCAACCTACTGCTAGCGAAAAAGAAAAGTTAAGCATATACCTATCTTCTTTAATGAAAAAACTTGCTTTTTACAAAATAGTTGACTAAATTGCTCGTCAAAACGCTCAAACGAGCAAAAATAATGCTCAAATAGTTGCAAAAAACGTTAAACGGTGGTATTATATTTCAATACGGAGATATAATATGCTTAGTAATTTTAACAAAATTAATTGCGCGTGTGGTAAAAACCATACGATAAATATAGATAATATTATTATTGAAAATGATGCTGAAAAGCATTTAGAACGGTTAACTAAAAACTACAATAATATTTTAATTCTTTCAAACGAAGTATCTTATAATTTATGTGGCGAAAAAATACTTGATATATTAATTGATAAAAAGATACGAAAACTTATTTTTGAAGAAAATATTATTATTTTAAACGAACAAACGGTTAAAAGGGTTACCGATTGCTTAGAAGGCGTTGACTTGATTATAGGTATAGGTTCTGGCGTTATACAAGATTTAGCAAAATACACGTCTTTTACTGCTAATATTGATTATTTTATAGTGGCAACTGCGCCATCGATGGACGGTTATGCTTCAAACGTTGCCGTTATGTTTTTTAACGGTCAAAAAACTACTATTAAAACTCATTTACCAAAAAACATTATTTGCAACGTCGACGTATTAAAAAACGCCCCACTTTCAAGTATACAATCGGGCTTTGGCGATATAGTTGGTAAATACTCATCGCTTTGCGACTGGAAGTTAAGCAGTATTTTATATAACGAATATTTTTGCGATTATATTTACGACTTAGTTAAACAATCTTTACAAAAAACGGTAGAATACGCCGAAAAAATTTTTAATAGAGATAATGACGGCGTTAAAGTTTTAATGCAGTCGTTAATAGTAGTCGGAATTGCTATGAGTTTTATGAATAGTTCACGCCCATGTTCTGGTTCTGAACACCATATCGCCCACTTTTTTGAAGTAACGGGAGTGCTACATAATAAACCGTATTTATCTCACGGTAAAAACGTTGCGTACGCATCGCTTATGACGGCAAAAATTCGCCAAAAATTACTCCACACCGATTTTACTTCGGCAAGAAGCAAGATTGTTAGTTTTGAAGAATACTTAAACGATATGAGTTATTTATATAAAAACAACAGTTTTGATTATATAAAACTCCAACAAGACGCTGGCAGATTTAGTGAAGATAGATATTTACTTTACATAAAACACGAGCAAGATATTAAAGAAGTTTTAAAAACTTGCCCAACTTATGACGAAACTAAATCTATTTTAGAAAAGTGCGGTATGTCGTTTAAAGAATTTACCACTTTTTACGGTAAAGACTTGATTTTATTTTCGTTAAAATATTCAAAATATTTAAAAGAAAGATTTTCAGTTTTATGGCTATTTAACGACCTTATAAACACCCCTGAAATACATAAAACTTTATTTTAAAATACGTTTCAATCAAAAAGGATAGCAAAAATTTTTGCGTGCGTAAAAGGGATTATTACTGAAGCAATACTTATATTTGCCTATCGACAGTTAAATTGCTTTTAGAGATTAAGTTCCCAAATATTTGTTGATTACTTAAAATAAATAAAAAGCCTTAATTTTAGTTAGTGCATTATGTAAAATATATATAACAAGATAAAGGTATAAACTCGTAATATGAATATTTTAAATTCTTCAAAAGAAAAAAAGTAATAGAAAAAAACTTGTTCTTTACAGGCACAATAATGGTTATTGCTGTTAATATTATCGTATTTTTCTTTTTTAACGAGCATATTGTTTTTGACACTACTAACAATTGGAATAACATTCTTGATTTTAGTAACTTGTTATTAACTTTTTCGAGCGCATTTAGGCACTTTAATTTGCAACATGTGCTGCTAAATTCTTTATGTTTTTTAGTGGTTGGTGCGTATTTTGAACGAAAACAAGGCACTCTTGGATTGCTTATTCTTGTTTTTATTTTCGCTTTGTTTGGCGAAAGCATGACCGACGCAAACCATACGGGAACAAGTTTAGGTTTTTCGGGTGTAAACTTTGCTTTTTATGCATACGTTATAGCGGATTTTATTTTTACAGTAAATCAACTCAAAAAAGAAAAATCCGAACTTGTTTTAAGATTATCATGCTTTGTTTAATCTATGTTGCGTGTTGTTTTTGTGGTGGTACAAGCGATTTTTCATTTAAAATCTACCCCTATGACCTTATACTCAATTTAGGGCATTACACGGGTTTTATAACGGGAATAATTTTAACCACACTTATCAACCTTTGCAAACTTTACAAATGATTTAATAGTGTTACATTAAAAAGAACGAAAAGGCGTGTTCATTAGAGATTTTTTAAACAATCTAAAAGACTATCGAAAAATTTTTCGATAGCCTTTTCTTTTTGCATAGCAAAACACACGACTTATCATTGTTAAGTACAGTGTGTTACACTTTTATTATAGATTACAATTCCCTTAAATAGCGACTTATTTACCTTTATTAATTATATTTTTCTATTAAATAATCTAACGCCATTTTATAACCGTCTATACCGTAGCCTTTAATAAGTTTTTCGGCGTAAAGTGAAACGTAACTTAACTTTCTAAAATCTTCCCTACTATCAATATCAGTAATATGAACTTCAACGGTAGGTATATTTACGCTTTTTAACGCGTCTAATATAGCCACGCTAGTGTGAGTATACGCCCCGGCGTATATTATAATTGCATCAACTTTTTTATACGCTTTTTGTATTTTAGTACATATATCGCCTTCATAATTAGATTGATACACGTCTACTTTTACCCCTAATTCTTTAGCGTATTCTTTTACAGTCTTAACTAAAAATTTAAAGTCTTGTTTGCCGTACAATTCAGGTTCTCGAATACCTAGCATATTTAAGTTTACGCCGTTAATTACTAATATCTTCATAAATTTTAACAATCTCCTTTACGCAGTTTTCTACTTGACTATCGTTTTTAACGATGTAAACTTTACTAGTAAAATAAATATCTTTACTCTCATTATATAAGGTTTTTATGCCCTTAGAAATCGACAACGGTCTATCTATATCAATAAGCAACTCTAACGGTCTATCTACATAAAAAATTACGCCGTTACGCTTTAAGTTTATAACGTTTTGCTCTATTAAAACTCCACCGCCACCTATCGAAATAATTGCTCCTTTAAGTTTAGATAACTTAACTATAACTTGACTTTCAATATCCCTAAACGCCTTTTCCCCATCGTTTAAAATTATTTCGCTTGGCGTTTTACCAACCGTTTTAGCAATATACTCGTCACTATCGAAATACGGCATATTTAACGCTTTGCTTAACCCTTTAGCAATAGTGCTTTTACCACAAGACGGCATACCTATAAGAACAATATTGGTCGTTTGCTTTTTTATAAAATTAAAGATATTGTTTTCTTCTTCTATCGTATGAGTTTTGTTAAGCCAAATATCTTGCGCTAAAAGGGCTTGAGAAACCAACATTTTAAGCCCACTTGCACAAGGTATATTTATACTTTTTGCTTGCATAATCAAATTTGTATTTTTAGGGTTGTATACACAGTCGAATACGCCTTTTAAGTTATTAAACCTACTTAAGTTTATAGGGCTTTCGTCTTCATAAGGACTCATCCCTACGGGAGTAGCGTTTATAATAATTTGCGTATCTAAAAAATCGTAGCAATTAGAATAATTAATTTCACCCCTTCTACTAACCACGTTAACACTTTTTGCCCCGCTATTTTTAGCGTAAACGCAAGCCGTATTAGAAGCACCACCACTACCTAAAACTAAAACGTGTTTATCTTTTAACGTCACGCCGGTACTTTGTATCATACTTTTAAGCCCACCGATATCGGTGTTGTATCCGTAAAGTTTACCGTTTTTATTTACGACGGTATTGACAGCACCTATTTTTAACGCATCGGGCGAGATATACGACAAATATTTAATAACTTCTTTTTTATACGGAATAGTCACGTTAAAACCGTCGTATTCTAGGTTAGTACAAAAAGACTTTAACTCGTTTTTATTAAGTTGTACAAGCGAATAGTTAAGCCCACAATTTTCGTGTATTATTTTTGAATAACTATGCCCTAATTTTTCGCCTATCAAACAATACTTCATATAATTTCCTTATAACAACCTAAAAATGCAAAGCGTTTAGAAGTTTTTTCAAGTTCGCTAATTAAATTAATGCAAGACTTGTCTTTAACACTACCTTCAAAATCAAAATAAAATAAAAATTCAAAATCGCTACCGACAATCGGTCTACTTTCTAACTTAGTTAAATTAAGACCAAGGGCTGAGAACCTTGCCAAAATTTTGCTTAAACTACCCGTTTCGTGTGGAGCACTAGCAATAATACTTATTTTATTGCTACCTTCGTAAACTTTAAGGTCTTTACTAATAACTATAAACCTTGTATAGTTTGCCATATTGTCTTGAACGTTTTCTTCTAAAATTTCAAGGTTGTACAATTCAGCACACTCTTGTCTACATAAGCACGCCACTTCTTTATCGTTTTGCTCGCTAACCAACTGCGCTGCTAAAGCCGTGTTTTCAACGCTGTCACCCTTTAACCCTAAACCTTTTAAATAGTTAGCGCATTGGCTTAACGCTTGTGGATGAGAAATGA
The DNA here is from genome assembly GCA_045658325.1 of Christensenellaceae bacterium. Taxonomy (GTDB): domain Bacteria; phylum Bacillota; class Clostridia; order Christensenellales; family Borkfalkiaceae; genus HGM11412. The sequence goes on from JAZOUX010000123.1 coordinate 7,463, forward strand.
CTTTTTTTACGTCTTTTTTAGTTGCTCCTTTAACCCCCACCAAACAGTGATTAACCTTTACCCTAACCGACCTAACGATGTAAAAACTATATTTATTCATAAGTTCGTAAACTTCTAAAACTGAACCTGCTGTGCTGTTTTCAATAGGTAAAACGCCAAATTCACAAAGCCCATTTTCTACTGCGCTAAACACCCCTTCAAATGATTTAAAGTAGGTAATATCGTTAATAGCAAAAGCCGTTTTACAAGCCATACAACTATTAGACCCCGGTACGCCTTGACACGCTACGGTTGCCGTTATAGGAAACGGCTCTTGACTTTCAATCGCTTTATTTATTAATTCAATGCTTTTTGAAGAAGAACTAATAAGTTTACTTTGATACGACTTACTCGTAGCAAAAATAGTTTGATATAATTCTTTTAAATAATACTTATATTCTTCTGGTTTGTCTTTTGCTAAACGGTATAAAATTTTATCTTCTCTAGATGAGTCGCTTATACCCTTTTTAGTTTGCTTTTTATATTCGGCAACGTCTTTAACTAAGGTTAACCTTTTAATAAATAACGAAGAAAGTTCGTCGTCAATTTTATCAATCTCGTTTCTAATATCTATAATATCTTTCATAACACACCTAATTCGTCGGCAATCGCAATAATAACGGCACTTTCAATACACACCGTAGCCCTAGGAACTATGCATGCATCGTGCCTACCTTTAATTTTAATTTCACAATTTTCTTTATTTACTAAGTCGACCGTCTTTTGTGAAAGACCAATTGACGGCGTTGGCTTTATCGCAACGCTTAAAGTAATATCTTCGCCGTTACTAATACCACCGTTTATACCACCGTTGTTATTAGTTATAAATTCTACCTTGCCGTTTTCAAAACGAATACCGTCGTTTGCTTGGCTTCCTTTCATTGAAGCAAAATTAAATCCTGTACCAAATTCAACGCCTTTAACGGCTGGAATTGAATATATAAGCGACGATATTTTACCTTCTAATCCTTCAAAAAGATTATCACCTAAGCCTGCATTTAAGCCGTAAACTATACACTCAACTATTCCACCAATACTATCGCCCGTTTCTTTTACCGTCTCAATTTCTTTAAGCATTTGGCTACTATTAGATAAGGCGTTTATTTTACTATCTCTATTATTTAATAAAAATTCTTTAGTAATTTTAGCGTTTTTATATGAAAGACCGTTTACGCTACCTATTTTTGAAACGTAACTTTCAACGAAAATTCCTTTGCTTTCAAGGTACTGTTTAAGAATACCCCCAACAACTACGATAGGTGCAGTAAGTCTACCTGAAAATCTACCACCACCCCTAAAATCTAACGTACCGTCTTTTATAAACGAAACGTAGTCGGCGTGCGACGGTCTTGGTTTACCGTATAGGTCGTTATAGTCGCTACTTTTAACGTTTTTATTTAATATTATAAAAGAAAAATCTCCACTTATAGTGTTATTATCAACGTTTGAAAATATAGGAATATCGTCTTCTAATCGGGTAGTTGAAAAAGCGTTTTTACTTGCTTTTCTTCTACTCAAATAATCACACAATTTTTCATTATCAAAGGTAAAAGTGGGCATACCTTTAACGATAGCGCCAATCTTTTCGCTATGCGATTCGCCGTATATTTCAACAGAAATATTTTTGCCTTTAAATATCGCCATCTATTTTACCCCCTATACTTAAATAATCTTTATAATAATTAACGTACGACTTTTGTACGGCTAAACTATCACTTACCGTTGATACGCCGTTACAAAACGTGGCTAAAACTACTGAACTCATAACGCTTCTATGGTCGTTAAAACCTAAAAAGTTATTACATTTAGGGCTACCACCGTTAATAATTAAGTCGTTACCGTTATACTTAACGTCAATGCCCGCAAGCGTTAAATTATAAATTATTCCTTCGATTCTATCACTTTCTTTAATCTTTAAGCGTGATACGTTTTTAAGAAGGGTTTGCCCTTTACAAAAACTAGCAACAACGCTAATAATCTGCACTAAATCGGGAATATTTTCACAGTCAATAGTTTGCCCCACCAAACTGCCTTTCTTAACTAAGTAGCCGTCGTTAGTGCTTTCAACTATTGCCCCAAATTTTTGTAGAACGCTTAAAATATGCTTGTCCCCTTGACAAGTGTTTTTGTTAAGATTAGTAACTTCAACACCGTCACAAAGTGCGCCTACGCTTAATAAAAAGGCACTACCAGAATAATCGCCTTCAACTACAATTTCGCCTTTTGATAAATATTTTTGATTACCTTTTATATAGTAGCCGTAGTCGGTTTTTTGAGCCGTTATACCAAACTCGTTTAACACGTCTAGCGTAATTTTGATATAATCACTACTTACTAACTCGCCGTTAATAATAATTTTGCTGTCGCCGTTTAAAAGTGGTAAAGCAAATAAAAGCCCCGTAATAAATTGCGAACTAACGTTTCCGTCAATAATATATTCGCCGTTACGCAACTTGCCATTTACCGTTAACCCAACGATATTTGCGCCGTTTTTATTTAAACAGTTTACTAAAGAAGAAATTGGTCTTTCTAAAAGGCGTTTAGCCCCTGTAAAAGTAACGTTTGCACCTAACGCACAAACTACGGGCAATAAAAATCTAAGAGTTGAGCCACTTTCGTTGCAGTCTAAAATTGTGCCGTTACAAATATTTGTAAACGACAAATTTACGTCTTCACCAGTAAACGAATAGCCTAGCCCTAACTTATTTAAACAATTTAAAGTGGCTAAAACGTCGTTAGACCTGCCTGCGCCTATTAACTTCGTAGGAGTTTTACTTAAAAACGCACCGATTATATGCCTATGAGCATAAGACTTTGACGGTGGACTTTTGACTTTACCCCCTACTTTATCGTTACCCGTTATCTTTACTAACATATTACATTAATTTTAATAATTGACTATACTCTATACTTATTACTTGGCTTAAAAGTTGGTCGTTTACTACTATAAAATCAACTTTATCACCCTTACTTTTTTTATCTTTTTTGATATAACTAATCAATAACTCTTTACTATATTCGTTATTTAATTTAGTATTAGAAAGTTTTAAAATTTCTAATCCTTTTAAATAATTTTCCCTTGATAAAACGCCTAATTTTAACGAAACGTCTAACGCTATTTTTAAACCCTTTAATACACTTTCGCCGTGAGATAAGGTAAAGTTACTAGCCTTTTCAATGGCGTGCCCTACCGTGTGTCCTAAATTTAAAAGTTTCCTTTCGTTAGTTTCAGTTTCATCTTTTTCAACAATGGATTTTTTAATTGAAATACATTTATAAATAATTGTTTTATAATCAGCGTTTTTTATGTCCGTACTAGTTAAGTCTTTACTTAAAAAGCAGTATTTTATAACTTCACCTAAACCACTATTTAGTTCTACGTTAGTTAGCGTTTTTATAAACTCGGTACTAATATAAACTAACGACGGTTGATAAAAAGTGCCAACTAAATTTTTGCCAGCGCCTAAATTTATAGCCGTCTTACCACCAACTGAAGAATCTACCATTGATAGAAGCGTAGTAGGAACTTGTATAAGTTTAATTCCCCTAACGTAAGTCGACGCTACAAAACCTGTCAAATCACCTGTAACACCCCCACCAAACGCAACTATAAGGTCGTTTCTATTAAAATCGTTGTCGGCTAAAAAGTTTAATATTTTTATGTAATTTTCAAAACTTTTACTATCTTCGCCACTAGGTAAAGTATAGTGATAAACTTGCTTGCTACTAAAATATTTATCTAAGCAATTACCGTACAAATTTAATACGTTTTGGTCGGTAATTATAGCAACTTTATCAACCTTAAAATTACTAACTAAACTTTCAAGCCTATCTAAATTGTCTTGAATTACAACGCTGTAATTTTTAGACGCTTTAACTTTAATTTCCACTTTTTTTACTCCTTAAATCAATGGCTAGTTTTCTTTCGTTACCGTCGCTTAGCAACTTTTCAAGCATATTTTTATCGCCCAATTCTAACGCTTGCAAATAAAGGGATAAATTATCTATCAACTCACTTAATTCACCCTTTAAAACGTCTTTATTATTTATCATAAGTGACGACCACATTTTAGCATTAAGCCTAGCCACCCTAGTTAAGTCTTTATAACTGCCTGCCGAATATCCAAAATGTGATTTTGCCGTTTCGTTTTTAATAAAGGCGTTTGACACTATATGGCAAAGTTGCGAAGTATAGGCTATCATTTTATCGTGATTTTCGCTATTAGTAAAAACGACTTCACCAAAACCTAAATCTAAAAAGAATTTTTTAAATTGGCTTAAAACGTAAACGTCTGCGTTGACTGGGCAAAGTATCATTGACGCTTTATCAAAAAGCGTAGTCGTTGAGTGTTCTATACCCGAAAATTCACGCCCTGCCATAGGGTGACCACCAATAAAAATAATATCGCTATACTTACTAGCGTATTCGTGCATTTTATCAACTATAGGTCGTTTTATACCACAAAAATCACAAACTATTGCGCCCTTTTTTAAATGTGGTAAATATTCTTCTAAGCAAGACGAAAAAACACTTTCAAAAACTGAAATTATTAAAACGTCTAACTCTTTTGCCGACTTAATATTTAAAGGTTCGTGAAATGCGTTAATTATTTCACCTTTTGACATTACGCTACTATCTATATCGTAGCCGTATACTTTATGGCCAGTTTTTTTAACGAGCGTTCTACCAAAAGAACCACCCATTAAACCAAGCCCAACAATTCCTATTTTCATAATATTTGATTCTTTCCACAAAGCGGTAACATTTGGTTAATACCTTTTGTAATTTCACCAAATTCTTCTGGTCTAAGTGATTGCGGACCGTCACAAAGGGCGTGTTGTGGGTCGTTATGAACTTCTATCATAAGCCCGTCAGCCCCAGCGCCTACCGAAGCAAGCGATAACGGTTTAACTAATTTTGCAACTCCCGAAGCGTGCGACGGGTCTACTATAATCGGTAAATGGGTAAGCCCTTTTAATACGGGAATTGCCGACAAGTCAAGCGTGTTTCTCGTATACGGCTCGAAAGTCCTAATACCCCTTTCGCATAAAATAATATCTTTACAGCCTTCGCTCATAATATATTCTGCGCTCATAAGCCACTCTTCAATAGTATTGCACATGCCCCTTTTTAAAAGGACCGGCTTTTTCATTTTGCCAACTTCTTTTAAAAGTTCAAAGTTTTGCATATCTCTCGCACCAATTTGAACTACGTCAACGTCTTTAAATAAGTCGATGTGCCTTACGCTCATTATTTCGGTAACGATGCTTAACCCCGTTTCTTGTTTTGCTTTTAAAAGTAGTTCTATGCCCGTTTCCCTTAAACCTTGGAAAGAATATGGCGAAGTCCTAGGTTTAAAAGCACCACCCCTTAAAAGTGTTGCTCCCCCTTCTTTAACCTTTTTAGCAATTTCAACTACTTGACTCTCACTTTCAACCGAGCAAGGACCTGCAATTATTTGAAAGTTTTCCCCACCGAATTTAACGCCGTTTACGTCAACAATCGTATCTTCGGGATGGAACTTTCTATTTGCGCTTTTAAACGGCTCTTGTATTCTTTTAACGTTTTCAACGATATCAAGTGAACGAATAAGGTCGATATCAATTTTACTCGTATCGCCTACAAGCCCTAAAATAGTAGAGTGCGCACCCCTACTTACGTCAATACCTAAACCTTGTTCAGCAAGCCACTTTTTAAGAGTAGCAAGTTGCTTTTCGTCGTGTTCGTTTTTAACAACAATAATCATAATATACTCCTAGTAAAAAAAAAGACCGAATACAAATTCGGTCATTAACTACATTATCTTAAAGAAAGTACGCAAAAAATAACCGATATTATTAATATGGCCTTTTAAAAAAGTATGCGCAATAAAAATAATTAACTCTTTTCATAATACACTTCCTTATGTGTTGAGTATAATACTTTTTGCCCTTAAAGTCAACGTTTTTTGCGAAATTTTCAAAATTAATTTAGTAATTGACTTTTTATTAAGTATATGGTACTATATTTATAATTTTATAGATAGGTGCTTATATGATTAACAAAAAAATGTACGATTTAGGTAATAGTCGTTCAGTTATTAGAGAACTTTTTGAATATGGCAAAACTTTAAAATCTAAATACGGTGAAGACATGGTTTATGATTTTACTCTTGGCAACCCTAGCGTTGAATGCCCCAAAATTATTAACGATACGATTATTGATTTAGTTAAAAACGACAAGACCGTTCACCAATACACGTCGGCGCAAGGCGATTTAGTTACTCGCCAAAATATTTCAAATCAAGTTTACAAAACTCACGGCTTTAAGTTAGACGAAAATTTAATCTATCTAACTTGTGGTGCTGCGGCAAGTTTACGCATAATATTTTCGTCAATTATTTGCGAACCTACTGAAGAAGTTTTAGCAATAGCGCCTTTTTTCCCAGAATATAGGGTTTTTGTTGAAGCGTCTAACGGTACTTTTAAGTTTGTTTCTTGCAATGAAAACAACTTTTTAATTGACTTTGACGCTTTTGAAAAAAGTGTTAACAAAAATACTAAAGCCGTTATAATTAACAGCCCTAACAATCCTTCTGGGGTCGTTTACGACGAAAACACTATTAAAATATTAGCCGAAATTTTAGTTAAAAAACAAAAAGAATACGGCACTACTATTTATTTGGTTACTGACGAGCCTTATAGGGAAATTGTTTTTGATAATACGCTTTGTCCGTATATTCCTAAGTATTACGATAATACTATTGTATGTTATTCGTATTCAAAGTCCCTTTCTCTCCCCGGTGAAAGAATTGGCTATATTGCCGTTTCTCCACTTGCAAAAAGTAAAGAAGATTTATACAAGGCTATTATGGGTAGTGGTAGAGCGCTTGGTTACGTTTGCGCTCCGTCTCTTTTTCAAAAGGTTATTCAAAAGAACGTAGACGTTGTTTGTGACGTTACCCCTTATAAAGAAAACGGTGATATTTTGTTTGAATTATTATCACGCCTTAATTTTAAGGTTATTAAACCACAAGGTGCGTTTTACTTGTTTGTAAAAGCACCTAACGGCGACGCTATTGAGTTTAGTGAAAGTGCTAAAAAATACAATTTACTTATAGTTCCGTCTAATTCGTTTGGAGTTAACGGCTATGTGAGAATTGCTACTTGCGTATCAAAACAAACGGTTTTAAATAGCAAACAAGCATTTATAGACTTAGCAAAAGAATACAACTTAATTTAACGCATAAAAAAAGATAACGAAAATTTTCGTTATCTTTTTGTTTTAAATGAATTCGCCCGTACCCCTTGAAACTAAAACCTTATTTAGTTTTTGAATTTCAAGTTGTAACTTTTAAATTCTTTCTTCATTTTGATTTCTTTCTTTTACCCTTTTATACCATTTAACCCCGTTTATAATACCGAAAATAATAGTCCAACAAAGTAAAATCGTGCCTGCCGCTGCTTTAAAAATCTCCCACTTTAAATTATGATTTATAGTTGAAAGTTTTGAAACTTCATTTTCAAGTTTCTTTTTTCTACATTCTGGACATATACCAGAGTGTCCACTATATGCTGAACAATTAGCACACATACCTTTACCACATTTACGACAAGCGGCAATCGCCTCTTTATTAATTGTACGAAACATTTCATATAATTTACTTCTTGTAAAATTAATTTAAGCATATTATAATATGGAATTTAAAGACATTTTAAAAGAGTTTTTAGAAGAAAATAATTTATCGCAGGTTGCTTTTGCTAAAATAATAGGCGTAAAGCAAAGTCAAGTTAGTGAGTGGTTAAAAGGCAAAGCAAAGCCTAGTTACGATATTTTAAAAAATATGTCAAAGGCTTTTAATATTTCTGCCGATTATTTTTTAGGTATAACCGACGATTATTAAATAATTAAAGCACGGATTTCTCCGTGCTTTTTTATTTCTTTATTGCTCCTATTATTGAAAATATAATAAAGGCAACCAACTCTATTACCACTATCGTTGCTCCAACCGGAGTTGCAAATAATATTGAAATGCTTATTCCTAAAAACGCCGTGACAAATGCAAATATAGCCGAACTAACTATTACGCTTTTAAAACTTTTAAACACTCTCATTGATGAAAGGGCTGGGAATATTATAAGCGCCGACACAAGTAACGAGCCTATTAAACTCATTGCTAGAACTATTAAAATTGCAATTATTACGGCTGTTGAAATGTTGTAAATTTCAGTATTAATACCCGTTGCTTTAGCGTAATTTTCATCAAAAGTAACTGAAAATATTTTATTATAAAAACAAACGTATAGTGCGATTATTACTAAACATATCACTATTGAAATTATAACGTCGCTTAAATTTAAAGCAAGTAATTTATTCGACCCGAAAAGCGCGCTACACACGTCGCCACTAACATTTGACGACGTTGAAAATACGTTCATTAAAAAGTAACCAACACCAAGCGCACTAACGCTTAAAATTGCAATTAAAGCGTCGCCTTTTAGTTTAGCATTTTGACCAAGTTTTAGTAAAAGTACGGCAACTATTATAGTAGTTGGCATAACGATTAGTAAGTTATTAGTTAAACTAAGTATGCTAGCAACGGCAGTTGCTCCAAAAGCAACGTGTGAAAGCCCGTCGCCAATAAAAGACATTCTTTTTAAAACAAGTGTTACCCCCACTAACGCCGAACAAATTGATAATAGTATTACTACGATAAAAGCATATCTAACGAAAGGCATTTGCAAATACGATATAAAAGTATTAAATATTTCCATCTTCTATTCTCCTTTTATACTCGTTTACGTCGCAAATATAAACGTCTTTGCCCGTATGTAATACCTTATTAACGTACTCTAGCGAATTAACGATATCGTGCGAAATCATTATTATCGTAATATTTTCTTCTTTATTTAATTTTTTTAAAATATCGTATAATTCTTTAGTTGCAATTACGTCTAAACTAGCCGTTGGCTCGTCTAACAAAAGAATTTTTTTAGTAGAACAAAGCGCCCTTGCAAGCAATACTTTTTGCTTTTGTCCACCTGACAATTCTTTAAAAGAAGTGTTTTTTAAATTTTCTATTGAAAGGGTTTTCATTTTAGAAAGGGCTAGTTCTTTTTGCTTTTTTGTTATAAAACCAAATAATTTGTTATAGTTTGCAGTGCCCGATAAAACTACTTCAAAGCAAGTTGCCGGAAAATCTTTTTGAACTTCAGTCGTTTGTGGAAGATAGCCTATGTCTTGGCTTTTTACACCGTTATTTAAAATAATTTTACCACTTAACGCTTCTTGCAAGTTAAGTAGGGTTCTACAAAGAGTGCTTTTACCCGTACCGTTTGCACCTACTATTAATAAAAAATCGCCTTCATAAAGTGCAAAGGTCAAAGGTGGTAAAACTTGTTTTTGATTGTAACCTACTATTAAATTGTCGCACACTAGTTGAACTTTATCCATTATTTACCCCTAAACAAGTTTTTAAAATTTCATAATTTTGTTTACAAATATCTAAATAAGTTAAATTGCTATTAATTTTTATCGACTGCATTGAGTTAAGCCTTAAAATACTTACGCCCGTTGCCCCCGACTTACTTATTACACTGCTAGCAATATCTAAACTACCATTTTCAGTAACTAATATATTTTTTAAAGAAAATTCGTTTAACTTATTTGCTAATTCAACTATCGTTGCAAAAGAACAGTCAATTTCAGCACTGCAACTAGAAAACGCCGAAGAACACTTTACACCATAATCGTTAAACAAATAGTTGAAAGGTTGACGGTCGGCAACTATTACTTGACCGCTTTTTAGCGTTTGATATTTTTGGTCAATTAGGTTAAGTTGGTTTATATATAAATCTCCGTTTATTGAAAAAATACGAGAGTGCATTTCGTCAATCTCACTTAGCGTTTCTTTAATTTTTCGTACTATTAAAATAGAATTTTTTATAGACAACGAATAATGCTCGTCAACGGTATGATTATGCTCATTTTCATGATTACAAGTTTCGTCGTGGTCTAAATAAAATGGAGTTAAAAACTCACTATAAACCACTTTTTTGCTTGTATTAGGAATAAGTTCGTCTACCCACTTTACACTTTCTCCCCCACTATAAACTACCAAATCAGCCTTTGAAAATAGCATTTTATCTTGAAACGTTGCTTGATAACTGTGCGAGTCTTCACCGTTTTTTAATAAGTAATGCACGTTAATATAATCTAAATTTTCACATAACACTTTTGAAAACTCGTAATCAGCAAACGATACGGCAACTATATTTAATTTGTTATCTTCACTTTTACTGCACCCAAATATAAAAAGCGAAAATATAATAGTTAAAATAAAACAAATAATCTTTTTCATAACCTTTTTAAAACGCAACCTTGTTGCAAATTATTATAACTTTATTACATAAATTTGTCAACTTAATATAAGTATTTACAAAAAAAATATGCACCCGAAATAACAATTCGAGTGCATTTAATTTTAATTATTATTAGATAAGGTTTTTACCTGCTTTAATAAGTTTTAAGTTGTTTTCAACAGTAGAAGCAAAATCTTTATATAAAGTTAAGTCTTCACCCCAAACGTCAACGTCTTTCATAAATTCGATAGGGCAACCACCTTTATCAAAATATGCAAGATATGGTTCATCGTCAATAATTTGAACTTTTCTTGTAGGAAGTTCAACGTAATATTTACCGTCTTCACCTTTCTTGGCTAACGAGTAAATAGCCATTAAGTAACTAAAACCAATCGTAAGGTTTGCTGGAATTTTACCGTTTGCATTGTAGTAATCAGTAAAACTTGGTAAATCTCTTGCACGCCACTTAGAAATACTGTTAAGCGAAATGCTTGTAAGTTGGTGATTTAAGAACGGATTCATAAATCTTTCTTTAATAGAGTTTGCAAAAATAGTTGTTGCTTGAATATCGTTAGATACGAAAGGATTAATTTCATATTTTAAAGTATCTTCTAAGAAGTTTAATAACCTATCGTCTTTCATACAATCGTAAACTGTTTCAGCACCAAGCCATAAACCAACCGGAACGATATTTGTGTGGCTACCGTTAAGTACCCTAACCTTTCTCTTTTTATAATACTTAATATCTTCAGTAACAACAACGTCTATACCGTGGCTACCTGCAACGATGTATTTTTCAATATCACCTTTCTTTTCAACTGCCCAAAGACCAAATGGTTCACCAATAGACATAAGGTTATCAGTATAACCGATAAGTTTCGTAAGTCTTTCTTGCGTTTCTTTATCTCTTGGGTAACCAGAAACGATTCTGTCAACGAGAGTGTTAGAGAAGTAACATTTTTCTTCAACCCATTTAGCAAAATCTTCTTCTAAAGCCCAAAGTTTAATGTAACCTTTTACGCATTTTTCAAGTTCAGTTGCGTTATTGTCGATAAGTTCTACCGGCATCATATATAATCCGTCTAAACCTGCCTTATATCTTGCATATAAGAATTTAGTAAGTTTTGCTGGGTATGTAATGCCTTCAAAATCGTCGTAAACGTCGGTATCGTGGAAGCAAATACCTGCTTCAGTAGTGTTTGATACTACGATTTTTAAATCTTTTTCGCAAGCGAGTTTGTAATATTCGTCAATATCATTGAACGGGTCGATAACTTTATCAACGCACGTTACTTTATAAACCGTTTCAACTTCTTTACCATCTTCCATACCACGCAAAATTACGTTATACTTATTGTCTTGTTCGTGGAACCTTTCTAAAGTGCCGAAAGGAATAGGTTTAATAATTGAAACGCTATATTCTTTACCTTCTTTATTAAGATTATCAAAATAGTAATCTACGAAAGTTCTTAAAAAGCCACCTTCACCAAATTGTGCAATTTTTATCATTTTTGCCTCCAAAAATCTTTAAGTTATTTACTTATTGCCATTTCAATAAGATAATTCTATTATAATACTAAAAATTAAAATTATCTATCAAAATATTGCTGTATTTATCATTTTTTTTAAAAATATTGACCTTAAATGTAAATTTTTTATTGTTTTTTATTTTTAAATAAACAAATTTTTCTAAAATTACGCATAATACTTGCCCTTTTAAATAAAATATTGTAAAATATTGACGTAGGTAAATTATGAAAAATCACATTATTTTTACAACGGTTGATAACGATTGCGACGTTTTAATTGAAAGAACTTCAAAGCATTTTAAAATGCCGTCAATGCACAGTCACGACTGTTACGAACTTTATTATATGGTAAGCGGTGAAAGAGATTATTTTGTTGAATCTAATTTTTTTACCGTTAAAACGGGGCAGTTTGCTTTAATTAACCGTGGTCAATTACACAAAACGGGTGGTAAAGGTGGTGAAAGAATTTTAATTTCATTTACAAAAGAATATTTATTAAAATACTTTACGCCGTTTGCAGTTGATAAACTTTTAACTGCATTTACCCGTAACCATATTGAACCAGAAAGCGACGTGCAAGAAAAGTTAGGCGACCTTTTTAACAACTTTTTTACCTATTACGAAAACAAAGATTTTGACAAACTTTACCCATACATTGACGAATTATTAACTATTTTAATAGGTTCGCCAACGGCAATATCTTCGTCTTCGCTTCCATCAACGCACGTTAACAATATAATTGATTACGTTAAAAACCACTTTAACGAAATTAACGGAATTGAAGACGTTGCCGACAAGTTTTATATTTCAAAATTCTACCTTTGTAGGACTTTTAAAAAATTACTTGGTGTTTCGTTTATATCGTATTTAACGCAAATTAAATTAAAACACGCTTTAAAACTTTTAACTACTACCGATTTAGACGTAAGTGAAATTGCCTTCGAGTGTGGTTTTAACTCAACTTCATATTTTTGCAATATTTTTAAAAAACATTTTAATACTTCTCCACTTGCTTATAAAAAAATAACTAAGTCGTAAAATGGCTGAATTCTATTTATTTTTAAATAGTTGACTTAAAAATAAAAAAGGCATATAATTTATTTATCTTTGAGGCGGAGTGCAATTCTCCACCGGCAGTATAGTCTGCTAACACGCTAAATCTTTATAGCGTGCCGATACGGTGCAATTCCGTAACCGACGGTATAGTCCGGACGGTAAAAGAAAAACTTGGTTTTTTCGTTTCGGGGGTAATCCCCGCTTTTTTGTTTAAAGTATGAAAAACGCTAATTTATTTACTGCTAAAAAACTTTGTTTATGCGCTATTTTTTGTGCATCAAGTTATGTTGTTTCTCTTTTAGAAATTCCTGTATTTGCTCACATAGGCTTAAAACTTGACTTTTCGTTTTGTTTAATGCTTCTTGGCGGGTATATGTTAGGCCCTATTTTCGCTGAAATTATAGTTATTGTAGTTTCGCTTTTAGGTTGCATAGCGTCTTCTTCGTTTGGAATAGGACAACTTGCCAACTTTTTGCTTGCAAATACTTTCGTAATAATACCCGTTATAGTTTACAAGTATAAAAAAGGACTTTTAAACGTTATTGTAACGCTTATTATATCAAGTCTTTTAACTATCGGCGTAGCATTATTGTGTAATAGATTTATTATGTATCCGTTATATTTTAAAGAAAACGCTGGTAATATGTTTAACCAGTTTTGGTATTTAATAATAATATTCAATACCTTAAAGAGCATTTTAAACAGCGCAATTACGCTTTTACTTTATAAAAGATTAAAAAATATTCTCGGCTTTTTTACCGAGTAAACTTTATTTATGGAATATATATCTACTTCTTTAAAACAAACTTTAAAAATAGCAAACGATTACGCTAAAACTCTTAAAAAAGGTGACGTTGTTTTACTTGACGGCGAAATGGGTGCTGGTAAAACGTTATTTACTCAAGGCTTAGCAAAAGGCTTAGGTATAACTTGTCAAATTACTAGCCCTACTTACGCTTATATGAACGATTACGACGGCGTATTATACCACTACGACTGTTATCGTTTAAATAACGGTGAAGACGCTGAAGCGTTAGGTTTAACAGATTATTTTTATCTTGACGGTATTTGCGTTATAGAGTGGTCGCAAAATATAAAATCAGTTTTACCCGACGACTGCAAAGTTGTAAAAATTGAAAAAATTAACGAAACTACAAGGAAAATCACTTTATGAAATGGTTAGCAATTGATACTAGCGCAAAACATTTAACGGTTGCGCTTTACGATGGAAATAAGGTTGTTTCTTCTTTTATTGAAGACACTAAATTACAACACTCTATAACCCTACTTCCCGAAATTGAAAAAATTTTAAATAACGCTAACCTTTCGCTTAACGATATAGACGTTTTTTGCGCTTGTTTAGGCCCTGGCTCGTTTACGGGAATTAGAATTGGCGTATCTACTTGCAAGGCTTTTTGTTATTCGCTAAAGAAAAAAGCGTTACCTATAACTTCTTTTGATACACTTGCATACAATACAAAAGGTAAAGCAGTTTGCGTTATAGATGCTAAGCACGGTAATTTTTACGCCCAAACTTATATTGATTGTATTAAAGTTGGCGAGCCACGTTTTATTAATGAAAGCGAATTAAAAGAGTTATCTCAAACTTATAACGTCGTTTCAAGTGAAAAAATTGAAGGTTTTAACGCTCAAATTGTTAGCGTTAGTCAAGGCTTGATAAATGCGTGTCTTTCTAAATTAGAAACGGCTACTTTCGATAGGGAAGTTTTAATTCCTTTATACGTTAAAAAAAGCCAAGCCGAAGAAGGTGTTTAATGGAAATACGCCGTTGGATTTATCAAGATAATAAAGAAATATCGCTTTTAGAAAGCGAGTGTTTTGATAATTTTTGGTCGTATCAAACGATTGCAGATACTTTTACGCAAGATAATTTTATTGGCTTCGTAGCAGTTGAAAATGATAAAATTATCGGTTTTATAGCAACCGTTTGGTGTGTAGACGAGTGCGAATTAGAACTTATTGCCGTAAAAGAAGATTACCGTAGGCAAGGTGTGGCTTCTAAACTTATATTTAGCGCTATTTCTCATTTAAAAGAGTTAAATATTGCAAAAATGTTTTTAGAAGTTAGGCGTTCTAACGAAAGGGCGCAAAGTTTTTACGAAAAGCACGGATTTACTTGCGTAGGCTGTCGCAAAAACTATTACGCTAACGGTGAAGACGCTTTAATTATGACCAAACTGCTTTAACTTTTGTGGGGGTAACTTTATAAAAAAACTTATAGCAAATTTGGTTACCGAAGATAAAGGCAGTGGCGAAGTTATTTTATTTTTACACGGCTATCTTTCTTGTAAAGAAAGTTTTAGATATCAATTAGATTTTTTTAGTAAAAATTATAGAGTCATTGCGCCAGACCTCACTGGTTTTGGTGAAAATTTACCACTATCTTCACCCTACTCGCTTGACGATTACTGTAAAGACGTTTTAAAGTTACTTAGCCAATTAAAAATACAAAAATACCACGTTATTGCCCACTCTTTTGGCGCAAGAATTGCTATAAAACTAGCAAATACCGACAGTAGAATTGATAAAATAATCATAACCGGTGGCGCAGGCATTAAACCTAAACGCTCAATAAAGTATTATTTTAAAGTTTACCTATATAAAATATTAAAAAAGATTTATAAAAACAAAGATTTTTCTAATTATGGCTCAAAAGAATACAAATCTTTAAGCCAAGTACAAAAACTAAGTTTTATAAAAATTGTGAACGAGCATTTAGACGTATACTTACCTACAATTACTAATAAAACGCTGTTAGTTTACGGCAAAAAAGATACTGAAACTCCCGTTTATATGGCTAAAAAATTAAATAAAGGCATAAAAGACAGTAAACTAGTTTTATTAAACGGCAGTCATTTTTGTTTTATTGAACAGCACGGCGAGTTTAATAAAATAACGCAAGATTTTTTAAAGGAGAATAATTAAATGTTTTTTACTAATATCACTTCGTATAGCGACCTAATTTCGTTAAACGTTATATTAAACTTTACGATAGTTGGCATTTTAAATACGGTTTTAACGTTAATTATTTCATACAGATTTTTTCAAGCAATACAACAATGTGGATATAGGGGCGCTGATTATTTTAAATGGATTTTTACTAAAGACAACGTTAAAATAAAAAGACTTTCTATGCTAAGCATTTTATCGGTGTTAGGCTTTTTATTAACTAATATGGCGTTTTCATTTTTAAACGCACCTTACGTTGCTTTTTTTGGATTTGTTTGGTATTTGTTTTTTGTAATTATTTATTTAATTGGCGAAAGTAAAAGACCTAATAAAATTCCCCTTGTGAAAACTAAGCGTATGATTAGGTTAATGATTACGTTTTCAATTTTATCGCTTATTTTAAATATAGCCTTTAGTTATTTAGCAAATTTAGTTACACTTTTACTACAAAACGAGTTATTCCCAGTGTTTAGATATGCAATTTTATGCTTACTTCCTATGCTAGTACCTTACGTTTTACTTATAGCGTACTTAATAAATAATCCGTTTGAAAAGTTAGTAAATAAACACTATCTTAAAATTGCTAAAAAGACGATTGATAATTTTAAAGGTAAAAAAATTGCTATAACGGGTAGTTTTGCTAAAACGTCGGTTAAAGAAATTTTAACGGTTATTTTAAGTGAAAAATATAACGTTTTAAAAACTCCCCTTTCGTACAATACTCCGCTAGGAATTGCTAAAACGGTAAAACGCTTAAACGATAATTACGATATTTTTATTAGTGAGTTAGGCGCAAGACACGTTGGTGATATTAAACAGTTAACTACGTTAATTAATCCAGATATTGCCGTTATTACAGGCGTTACGTCGCAACACTTAGAAACATTTTTAACCGTAAATAATATTAAAAAAACTAAGTACGAATTAATTGAAAATATGAAAGGTGGTTTTGCTGTCTTTTCAAACGATAACCAATACTCTACTGAAATGTATAACGACTGCCATTTTGATAAAGTTTTAGCAGGTATTAATGATAAAAACGCTAGCGTGTACGCTACCGATATATCGTATACTTTTGAAGGCACTACCTTTACTTTAAACTATAATGGCGAACAAGTTAAAATAACCACTACGTTAGTTGGCGAAAGTGCCGTAACTAATATTTGTTTAGCAAGTGCAGTTGCTATCAAATTAGGGTTAACGCTCGTAGAAATTGCCGTTGGCGTAAATAAAATTGAAAGTGTAAAACATAGGCTTGAAATTATTAAAAACGACGTTGGCGCGTATATTATTGACGACAGTTACAACAGTAACCCAGAAGGCGTAAAAAAGGCAATATATCTTCTTAGTATAGCAAAAGGTAAAAAGTATGTAGTAACACCAGGTATGATAGAACTTGGCATTTTTGAACACGACGCTAACTATAATTTTGGCGTACTGCTTAGTAAAGTATGTGATAAAGTGCTTTTAATAAGAAGGGGTGGCACTTTAAAAATTCGTGAAGGACTTTTATCACAAGGTTTTGATAAAAATAATATAATAATGATAGAAAGCCTTGAAGAAAGTAAAAAGTTCTTAATGGAAAATCTAAAAGAAGGCGATGCCGTTTTATTTGAAAACGACTTGCCAGACGTTTACACAGAATAAATATTTAAAACACCAAAGCAAAAATTTTTGGAGTTCATACTATCAATTTTTAATCTAAATTAAAGTTTAGACGAGCGTAGTGAACGCCAACTGCGTATGCAGTTATTTTTTAGCCTTGTTGCTAAAAGTGATATCGTTTGCAATGCAAACGGTAACACGGCTTTGTGGAGGTGTTTTTTTGAAGAATATTTTAATAGTTTTTGGTGGCAAATCGTGCGAGCACGATATTTCAGTAATAACGGGAGTTTTAACTACTAATTCAATTGACGGTAATTTATATAATAAAATACCCGTTTACGTTACGAGTGATGGCGAGTGGTACTACTCGCCTATTTTAAACGACTTAGAGTGGTATAAAAATAAAGATTACAAAAAACTAAATAAAGTTACGTTAGTTTTGGGCGATAACAGTTTATATAGCATAAATAAAGGCAGACTTAAAAAACTGTTTAAAATAGACTGCGCTATAAACTGTATGCACGGCGTAAACGGTGAAGACGGCAGTTTGTGTGGGATTATGGCTTTAAGTGAAATTCCACTTGCTTCGCCAGATACTTTTACAAGTTCCTTTTCAATAGACAAAGACGTAACTAAAATAGTTTTAAAGGGTTTAAACGTAAATTGCTTGCCCTACTTACGGATTATGAAAGATTGCTTTTTTACTAAAAAAGATTTAGCAATTAAAATGATTGAGAGTAAATTTACTTACCCCGTAATAGTAAAACCGTCGCATTTAGGTAGCAGTATAGGAATTAGCGTAGCAAAAGACAAAGTCGAACTTGAACAAGCACTAATTACCGCTTTTAGTTACGACGATAAAGTTATAGTTGAAAGGGCTCTTAAAAACTTTACTGAAATTAATCAGTCGGTTTACAAAATAGGCGAAGAAATTCATTTATCTCCCCTAGAAAAACCTTTTATGGAAAAAGATATACTCTCATTTAAAGATAAATATTTACCTAATAATAAGTTGCCTAAAAAAGAATTTCCAGCAAAAATTAAAGATAAACTTAAAAATGAAATTTACAAAATTACCGAAAAAGTTTATAGGAAATGTTGTTTTAACGGCATTATACGAATTGACTATTTAATTGAAAACGACGTAGTATACTTAAACGAAATTAACACCGTTCCAGGCTCGCTTGCCTACTATTTACACTGTCAAAACATAAAAGAGTTTAGTTATTTATTAACTTCGTTAATAGAAAGCACAATTCACTCTTTTAATCAAAAAAAGTCGCTTAAAAAGGTATATTTGTCGGGAGTTTTAAACGTAAAAGGTGCAAAAGGTAAAAGGTAAAGAGTTTTAGGCTGACTAAATAACTTTACAATTATATTTTATAGTGCTATAATAATTAAGAGTTGGTTGTACAGTCGCGGGAATTTTATTCACGAGGAAAGTCCGGGCTTTGTGTAGCAGGGTGCTGGTTAACGGCCAGTGAAGGCGACTTTAAGGAAAGTGCAACAGAAAATACCGCGTTAATTTTAACGTAAGGGTGAAAAGGCGAGGTAAGAGCTCACCGCCCGTGTGGTGACACGCGGGGCAATGTAAACCCCACCCAAAGCAAGATAGGGGCAAGAGAACACCACGCTACAGGTGCTTGTCTGTTTTATTCGCTTGAGATTATAGGTAACTATAATTCTAGATAGATGACTGTATTAAATGACAGAACCCGGCTTATAGGCCAACTCGATTTTATAAAAACAACCCTACAATAGTAGGGTTTTTAAATAATATTAGTACGGATTGCCGTAATTTAGGTGCATTATGGAAAAACAAACGAAAAAACAAGCATACAAGCAAAACGTTAGGAATTTTATTCTTTATTTATTTGTATCTGCAATATTTTTAGTAATAGGCTTTTTTATTCAAAGCGACTGGAAATACGCATTATTTTTTTTAAGCGCCGTTGCTTTTGGTATGGCTTTTTACGGCTTATTTAACGGAATAGTTAGAATAAATCGGTCTTTCTGCCCAAAGTGCGAAACTTTATATAGTTACGAAAACTACGACGTTTGTTGGAAAGAACACTCTTTAACTCAAAATGGAACGGTGGCTTATTCTATGGTAGATTTTATATGTCGCTGTCCTAAATGCAAGTACGAAATTAGTTTTTCAAAACAATTTAAACGTGCAACGTTTGATAAAACCTTTAACACTTGGAAAGAACACGACGTTTACGACTGGGCTAAAAAACTCTTTTGGAACGAATTAGAATAGAATAAATAAAACAACACCCCCACGGCGAGCCGTGGGGGTTTACTATTTTATTTTTTATACCAGTAATAATCATAGTAAGTTGACTTAAAGTAGCCTGCGTTTGTTGACGGATTTGTCACGTCAGTTTTAGTGCCACCTGTTTTATTATTCCAGTCTCTAAAACTTGTCGTTCTATACCACGTTGAAGTATCGTTAAAGGTTATACTTGTTAAACTACTACAATAACGGAACGCAGAATAACCTATACTTATTACACTATTTGGTATTGTTATGCTTGTTAAACTACTACAATTATAGAACGCAGAATCACCTATACTTGTTACACTATTTGGTATTTCTATACTTGTTAAACTACTACAATTATAGAACGCTCCATTACCTATACTTGTTACACCGTTACCTATTGTTACGCTTGTTAAACTACTACAATCACTGATCGCATAATTACCTATACTGGTTACGCTGTTTGGTATTTCTATACTTGTTAATTTACTGCAATTAGCGAATGCAGAATTACCTATACTTGTTACGCTATTTGG
>JAZOUX010000124.1:0-2810 GCA_045658325.1 Christensenellaceae bacterium
TGAGTAAATCTCTCGGCAACGGTATTGACCCACTTGAAGTTATCGACGAATACGGCGCTGATACGCTTAGATACGCTTTACTTAATGGTATTTCTCCAGGTAGCGACACTCGTTTTAGTAAAGAAAAGTTAGAAGGTTGCAGAAATTACATCAATAAAATTTGGAACGCTTCAAGGTTTGTTTTAATGAACTGCGAAGGTAGAAATATTAAAGATATTAGCGACTGCAAACTTACGATTAGCGATAAATGGATAATTTCAAAACTTAATCAAACTATTAGAAAAGTTACCGTTAATATGGAAAAATACGAAATAGGTCTTGCTTGCTTTGAACTTCAAAATTTCGTATGGAACGATTTTTGCGATTGGTATATTGAACTTTGTAAACCTTATTTATACGGCACTTGTGATGAAAAGAAAGATAATTGTTTAAGCGTATTATGTTACGTTTTACAAAACACTTTAAAACTTTTACATCCGTTTATTCCGTTTATCACTGAAGAAATTTACACTAAAATTCCTAACGTAAAAGGAAGCATTATGGTAAGCGAGTTCCCAAGATATAATTCAAAATTGAATTATAAAAAAGACGCTACTTCACTTGAAGGTATAATGCAAATTATTACTAAAATTAGAGAAATTAGGGTGGATACGGGTTCTGCTCCGTCTAAAAAGGTAGACTTATTTGTTATTGCTGAAGATAAAAAAGTTATATCTAATTCATTAATTTATATTCAAAAACTTGCTAACGTTGGTAACGTAACTTTCGTTGCAAGCAAAGAAGAAATTAATGATAAATGTATTTCAGCCGTTTTAGATAAATGTGAAATATTTATTCCGCTTGGTGAACTCGTTGATAAAGACAAAGAGTTAAAACGTTTAAACGGCGAATTAGATAAAGTTGAAAGTGAAATTGCAAGGGCGCACGGTAAATTAGCAAACAACGGCTTCTTAGCAAAAGCACCTAAATCACTTGTTGATAGTGAAAGAGAAAAACTTGATAAATACATTGATATGCGTAACAAAATTTTAAAAAGCATTAAAGATTTAGAAGAATTAAATTAAAAAGAAAACACACTACTTCGGGTAGTGTGTTTTTCATTGTACTGTTTTTTATTTTAAAGCGTTTTCTTTTTCAAGTTCTAAAGCGTTGTCGCCAAGATATTTGTTTTTGAAGAAAGCAAAGTAAATAGCGATACAAACACATATAATTATAAAAGCAAAAGCAACTACAAACCAATAGTTAGGGTTATTACTAACGTTAGTAACAATACCGGCGATTTCAAGGAAAAGTATTAATAATGGCGTAACGTATTTAACCATTATAGCAAATACCATACCGAATTTACCAAGGTCTAAACCGTCTGTTTTTAAATTATCTAAAAGAGATTTTGGCGAGAACCAATCATTAATCGAGTTCTTTTTGCCAAATAACCAGCCAATACCGAAGCACGCACTAAAGGCGCAAAGAGGCATTAATACAGCGTTAGTAGTTTCGTCTAAGAAAGTGAAAAGGTCAAAGCCGAACAAATTAATTCCAGACGTATCTCCTAAAATAGCAACTCTACCAAGTGAAATACCGATAGGAATTGAAATTGCAAGAGCAAGAGCCGATATAATTAAAGCAGACTTTTTTCTAGTGAGTTTAGTTTTTTGAACGATAAATTGCGTAACAACTTCGATAAGTGAAATAACCGACGTAATAGCAGCAATAAAAACCATTATAAAGAATAAGAAAGATATTAATTGACCAATAACGCCCATTTTATCAAATACGAGTGGTAATACGGCAAACATTAAACCAACGCCACCGTTACTGTTTAATTGTTCAGGGAGAAGCGCACCAATTGCTGGGAACATTGCTAATCCCGCTAAAAGAGCAACTAGCGTGTCGAAAACACAAATCATTGCAACCGATTTACCAACTTTAATTTCTTTACCCGTGTATGAACCGTAACAAACTATTGCGCCCATACCAAGTGAAAGTGAGAAGAAGGCTTGACCCATTGCTGCAAGTAAGCCGTTAAAACTTAACTTGCCGTCAGCATCGTGGAAGAAAGCGTAAAAGTCAGGGTTTAAGTATTTATTTAAACCTTTATCAACGCCGTCGCCTAAGCATAAGCAGAATATAACTATAAACACTAATATTACGAAAAGTACCGGCATTAATACTTTTGACGCGCCTTCAATACCGTCTTTAATACCAGCCATAACTATAACGAGTGCTAAGGTTACGAATAAAGTAGTGTATAAAATAACCTCGCCTACGTTTACTGAGAAAGTGTTTAAAATATCTGCGTTACCTTGGAAAGAGTTCATAGCGTATTTAAGGGTATAACCGCCTAAAACTGAGTAGTAACAAGTAATAAGGAAGGGTATAACCATTACAATTAAACCAATCCAACCATAATTTTTGTTAACCTTTTTAAATGAAGCAACCGTATTTGCTTGCGCCCTTTTACCAATGTAAATTTCGGCTATCATCGTGATTGCGCCGATAAATATAACGCACGCAATATAAACGAATACGAAAGCCGCACCACCGTTTGCGCTTGTTTTAAAAGGGAATCCCCAAAGGTTACCAAGACCAACTGCCGAGCCTGCCGCTGCAAGTATAAAGCCTATTCCACTAGCAAAGCCGTTTTTCTTTTTTGCATTTTCCATAACAATCTCCTTTACGTTTAATTAAATATTGAAAAAATTGTATATAGTATACCAAATTAAATTAATTTTTGCAATACAAAAACAAAAATTTATTAACTTGTTGCGTTTTTGTAAAGTTTTGTTTATAAGTATTATAAATAACGCTAG
>JAZOUX010000125.1:0-27203 GCA_045658325.1 Christensenellaceae bacterium
AAGAAGTTAATAGTGATTTTTATAATAAAATTATTGTAAAAGCACAAGACGACGCTGCAAAAAAATATATTGAAATTGAAAAACAATATAGTTTTTTATGGGTACAAAACATTTGGATAGAAGATTTACCTTGGAAAAAGGCTTTTATTGACGAATCAACTTATACTAATAGTTTATTTACTTATTCACAAGGTTGTTCTTCTGCTACGCTTGAACACCCGTTAAATACGGCTACAACTTATAAATTATTAACAGGTTCAACTTTATTAGACGAATACAAATCAAAACCAAACGGATTTTTAATTTTAGTAGTATTATCTATTGGTTCGATGCTTTTATCACAACTTTTAATAAGCAAAGACCAAAAAACACAAATGGAATTACAATCAGTTGACGGTGGAAACGGACAAGCGGCGCAAACGACTAAAATGATGACTTGGATGATGCCTATTATGTTCGGTATTTTCGCATTTGTTTACACGGCATCTTTCTCGTTATATTTAATAGTAAGCACTTTATTTAGTACAGCGTCTACTTTTATTATAAATAAAATTGTTGAAAATAATTTTAAAAAGAAAATGGAAAAAGAAGAACAAGATAAGTTTAATAAAAGGTATTCGCATTTAAACAAAAACAAAAAGTAAAAAGGATAATAAAATGGAATATTTTTATGGTAAGACAGTTGAACAAGCCATTGAAGAAGGTTTGTCAACTTTAAACGTTGATAGAAACGACGTTGATATTGAAATTATAAACGAAGGCACGCAAGGTGGATTTTTAGGTTTAGGCTCTAAAAAGGCAAAAGTTGGTATTACCGTAAAGGAAGCAAATTACAAAAAAGCAATTAAATTTTTAGAAGGCATTTTTGATATTTTAAAAGTTGCTGCAACTTGCGAAGCAATAGAAAAAGAAGATAGAATTATTATTAATATAACTTCGGTATCTTCTTCAAAAATTATAGGTTATAGGGGCGAAGTTTTAGATTCGTTACAAACTTTAACAACAGCCCTTTGCAACTCAAAACAAGACGAATATAAAAGGGTTGTTGTAGACTGTGAAAATTATAGGGAAAAAAGGCAAACAACTTTAACGGCACTTGCTAATAAACTTGCTGAAAAGGCAGTTAAAACGGGTAGAAAGGTTAATTTAGAGCCAATGAACCCTTATGAAAGAAGAATTATTCACTCTGCCTTAGCCGAAAGTAGTGACGTAAAAACTGAATCAATAGGGGTTGAGCCAACAAGGCACATTGTTATTATTCCTAATAATTTAAAAACCTACGACGATAAAAAAGAAAAGGGTTTTAAAGATAAAAAAGGCTTAAAAGGAAAAAGCGACGTTATAAAAACGACAAAAAAGACTTCTGGCTTTGGAACTTATTTAGGCAACAGTTTAAAAAACGACGATTAATAGTATTTAAAAAGACTAACTTTAAAGTTAGTCTTTTTCGTTATATAAAAAACGTATTACTATAAATTAATTAAACCAATAAGAACGCCTTGAATCTAATATATTACTTTTTAGTTTTTTAATAGATTTACTTTAATTACCGTTTAACATTAATAAGCATTAAAAAAGGTGAATTTAATAACGAGAACACGGCAAAACTTAAACCACGAAAGGTTTTTTTATTTTATCATATCGTTTAACGTATGTAATAACGGCTCGAAAACTGCGCCGTACCAGTGATTTTCAACTTTAGCAGTCTCTTTAATACAGTTTACCGTAAAGTCGGCGGCGATTTTAGCAGAATCAAAAGCCGATTTACCGTTTACGAAAGAGCCTACGAATACCGAAGCGTAAATATCGCCCGTTCCGTGACAACTGTTAGGAAGTTTTTCGTGTTCGTAATACGAATAAACGCCGTTTTCAAAAACAACCACGCCCGTTTTACCCGTTTCGTAAGAAACACCGGTTAAAACCACGTTTTTACAGCCTAATTCTTTTAATTTAATCAACAAAGTGTCAATATACGCTTTGTCGTACACTTCTTTATACTCTACACCGGTTAAAAAGCAGGCTTCGGTAATATTAGGAATAATATAGTTTGCTTTTACGCAAAGTTTTACCATTGCTTTAACGTAGTCCATATCAAATATTGGATATAACATACCGTTGTCAGCCATTGCGGGGTCTACGATAAACGCGCCGTTTTCGATAAGGGTTGAGTTACAAATGTTTAAAACGTAATCAACTTGTTCTTTTGAACCAAGGTAACCCGTGTAAACTGCGTTAAACTTAATATTTTCTTTAACCCAGTGGTTGTTAATTGACGGCATATCTTGTGCTAAATCTCTAAAAGTAAAACCACTAAAACCAGCAGTGTGAGTTGATAATACTGCCGACGGTAATATTGCCGTTTCAATTCCACAAGCCGAAATTATTGGAAGCGCTACCGTAAGCGAGCATTGACCAACGCAAGAAATGTCTTGGATTGTTAAAATTCTATTATATTTCATGATAATACTCCTTTTTGGTAATTATAGCACAAATTTATTATATTAACAAATATTTTTATAAATATTTTTTAAAAAACTGTCATAATATATTGATAGTTTAAAGTGGCTGGTTTAAAATTATAATAAGGTACATTTTGTTATTCCGTTTTTAATTACGTTTGCCATTTTTACCACTAAATTTAGCCTTGTATTATTTATAATTTTATCAAGCGACTGCTTTTTATCAGACACTATTCCTATTATGGATACGTCGCCAACTTCGCCCAAATTTTTATTAACACCAAGACCCGGTTTTATAGGGGCGTTTACTATTTTAATATTACCTATATCTTCATCGTTGCCAACTGCCGCGTCTACTGCTAAAATTTTGCTGTTTGGGTGAATTTTTTTAATAGTTTTAGTTAGCGCCCCTATTTCTTTTGCCGTAATTGGATAATCAAGCGTACCGTAAACCACTATTTTGTTGTTTGCATCGTTTACAAGAAGCGTGCCGATATACGGTCCTAAACTATCGCCTATCGCTAGGTCCGTACCTATACACACGACGATAAAATCTTCGCCACCGATTAACGACTTTAAACTTTTTGCAAAAGAGTCTTCAAAGCAAGAACTATTTATATTAAAGCAATAACTATTCATACCTAAATTATTATCTTTAAAAAGTTTTTTAATACTGAAATGAATAAAAAAATTTAAACATTGCAACAATTTAAGTAACGTTATTGTTATTGTGTTTTTGCGAAATCGTCAATATTTTCGTTTTTGATTTGACAAGCAAAAACTAGAGTGGTATAATTATTATATATCAAAATATTTTTAGGAGAAAACAAATGAGTTTACCTTTATTCTTTTCGTTAGGGGGGATAAACGTTGCAATTATTGATATAGTCGTTGCGGTTATTTTGATAATAGCAATTATCATAGGTCTAGTAAAAGGGTTTGCTAAACAAGTTTTGGGTTTACTCGGCTTTATAGCCGCGTTAGTCGGTGCTTATTTTTTATGCTCACTCGTTATTGACTTTTTAAAAACAACCTTCCCACAAGTTACTGAAATGGTGCACGGTTGGATTCTTGGAATTCCTGGTCTAGGCGACATTGGTCATTTAACTCCAGAAAACGCGCAAGAAATTTTAAACCATAGCACAATCCCCGTATTTTTACACGGCTTAATTATTAGTGCCGTTGAGGCGAACGGGGGGTTAGATATAACGCCGTTACTTGCCGACTGGGTAATGATGGCAATAGTGTTCGTTATATTAGTTATAATTTTACTAATTTTATTTGCAATAATCAAAAAATTGTTTACTTGGATTGCAAATTTAAAATTTATTAAACCACTTGATAAAATCTTAGGTATGATTTTTAGCGTTGCCGTATGCGTTGTTGTATTAGTAGTAGTGTTAATATTACTTGCTGGTGTTGCTTCTGAATTTATTACTGCGCTATTAACGCCTATGCTTGAAGACGGCACAGTGCTTGACAGTCTTACAAACAAAGGCTTAACGTTTATTATGAACTTGCCTTTTATTCAAGGTTTATTTGGTTAATTTAAAAACATATTAAAACGTTTTAGGTGTTGTGAAAACAACACCTTTTTTGTGCCTTTTTTAAAAACGACCACAAATCACAACCAAGCAAAGGTTAAAAGAAAAAAGGTTTTATTTAAAATGTTTCACGGAGCAATATTAATGAAAACTAAAAAACACATTATACAAAGACTAATAAACGACCACAATAGCGCAGACATGCAAAAAACACCAACGCCAACACTGATTTGAATACGCTAAATGCGTTTTTACACTTTAAAAAACAGTTCAAAGTAACGCAAAAAACCAAATAAAACCCAAAATTAAACTTTATTTTCCGTGAAACAATTTGGTCAAAAAACAAATTGGGGTGTTTCACGTGAAACAAGCAAAAAAACTAAAAAATAAATTTTCATTTTTTTAAAATCTTCAAAATTTGCGATAAAATCTACGATTTTGGACTTTAGTAAAAATTTTAACATAATTTGCCTTATAAAAGCCGTAAAAATATCTTGTTTAAGTAAAAAAGGGGTTTTTTGATTATAGTTTAAAACTAATACGAGAAATTTTATCGTTTAATTTGTTGTTTTTGTGTTTTGTTTAATAGTTGTTTAAAACGTTGTAAAAACTTAACGGACAAAACTTCGTTACGTTATTTTTTATATTTTACATTGTTTTGGGTTGTTTGTTCTTTTAGGTGAGTAACGTCAAGATTTAATGGCAAACTTATTTTTTATAACGTGCAAGCGTTTGTGTTACTAGCGTTTTGTCGTGCGTTATTAATTTTTACACAAAAAGTCATATAAGGTAAAAATTTCATATTAAAAGTGCAAATAATATTTAAAAAACATTGTATTTTAATAATTTATATGGTAATATATAATATATATAATATTAGGTTAATTATAAATTGATTTTGTGATGTAAAAGTTAATTTATGTTTATTTAATAGAGTTACGGTATTATAAGGAGGCTATAAATTTAAATGAAAAAACAAAACTCTAAGTTGTGGATTATTTTGTTAATTGGCGTGGTTGTGCTTGGTATAGCGGCAACGTTTTTTATTAACTCGCTCACGGTTGTTGACGTAACCACAACGGAATTTATTGAAATGGCAGGTTTTAAAATTACTGACGAAGACCCAGGTAGTGGATATGTAAACGAAGGTGAATATTGGTTTAAGGAAGGCGATTACAACGGTAAAATCGTTAAAGTTGTAATTGATTCGTACAATATGACAGGTTACGTTAAAAACAGTAGGGGCGAATTTGTTGAAAGATATAAGACTAGTTACGCTAGAAGCAGTGGTAGCGAGTTTTTTGGCGACGGTATGGTAGATATTTTTGCTAAACACGGTATCGTTGTAGATTATTTAGACCCTAACGAAGGTTCGTTTTTCTCGTCTTTAATATTCCCACTCGTAATAGTTGGTGTTGGTATTTTACTTATGTCGATTATGTTTAGGCAAGTAAACGGCACTAATAAATCGGCTATGGATTTTGGCAAAACTAAAGCAAGGGTTAATCAAAATGTTAAAGTGCGCTTCTCTGACGTAGCAGGCGCTGAAGAAGAAAAACAAGAATTACAAGAAATTGTTGAGTTTTTAAAGAATCCAAAAAAGTTTGCAAGTTTGGGCGCAAAAATCCCTAAAGGAGTATTGCTTGTAGGCCCTCCGGGAACAGGTAAAACTTTATTTGCAAAAGCCGTTGCCGGCGAAGCAAACGTTCCGTTCTTTTCTATATCGGGTTCGGACTTCGTTGAAATGTTCGTAGGCGTGGGCGCAAGTCGTGTTAGAGATTTGTTCGCTATGGCTAAAAAAAGTATGCCTTGTATCGTATTTATTGACGAAATCGACGCTGTTGGTAGGCACCGTGGTGCTGGTTTAGGTGGTGGTAACGATGAAAGAGAGCAAACGTTAAACCAATTACTCGTTCAAATGGACGGTTTTGATGCTAACGACGGTATTATTATAATCGCTGCAACTAACCGTGCCGATATTTTAGACCCAGCCCTTTTAAGACCTGGTAGGTTTGATAGGCAAGTTTACGTTAATATGCCTGACGTAAGGGGTAGGGAAGCAATATTAAAAGTACACGCGCGTAATAAACCGCTTGCAAGAGACGTTAATTTTAAAGTTGTTGCAAGAATGACAGCCGGTTTTAGTGGTGCAGACTTAGCAAACCTTTTAAACGAAGCGGCTATTTTGGCAGCAAGAGAAGATAGAAGTTTAATTACTAACGTTGATTTATACGAAGCCATTAATAAAGTTATAATTGGTCCACAAAAACGTAGTAGAGTGGTTACTGAAACAGATAAACGTATTACTGCTTATCATGAATCGGGCCACGCTATTTTAGCAAGGTTATTGCCTGGTTGCGACCCTGTTCAAGAAGTTTCGATTATTCCTAGGGGTATGGCTGCCGGCTACACCATGACAAGACCAGATAACGACAATAACCATATTGAAAAAAGCAAGTTGCTTGACGATATTGTTATGACTCTTGGTGGTAGGGTTGCTGAAGAACTTGTTATAAAAGACATTTCGGCGGGTGCTTCTAACGATATTAGCGTGGTTACGAGTAGAGCAAGAAAGATGGTTACCGAGTGGGGTATGTCTGACGTAATTGGTCCGGTAAATTACAGTGGTGGCGACCAAGTATTTATAGGTAAAGATATGCAAACAAGGGCTACTTATTCTGAAGAACTTGCTAAAATTATTGATATGGAAGTTGAAGCCATTATTAAAGATGCGCACAAAAAAGCAACGGAACTTTTAAAGGCGCATAGAAAAGAACTTGATAATATGGCAAGATTATTAGTTGAAAGAGAAACTATTTACCAAGACGAAGTTGATGTGCTTATGGAAGGCAAGAGCCTTGAAGAAATTATGAAAGTAATGGAAGAAAAAGATAACGCAACTAGAGAAAATCCGTTTGCTAGGGCTGAAAAAGGTCTTAAAGCAAGCACAGATTCTTCGACAGATAACGGTGAAAGTCAAGGTGAAGTTACTACAAAAAGCGTAGAAGAAAAAACTGACGGCGAATCTGGTCAAGACGAATAATTTACTAAAGAAGAATTTTTATAAAAATCGTTGAAACGGTTTAAAGGTTAATACAACAAAGTTGTATTAAAGTATTAAAAGTAGGGGTTTTTATGGGAAAGGTTATAGTTTTTTCTAATCAAAAAGGTGGCGTAGGTAAAACGTCGACTTGTGTAAATATGTCGTACTGTATAGCACAGCAAGGCAAAAAAGTCATTATGATAGATATGGACCCACAAGGCAACGCAACTACGGGACTTGGGTTTAATAAAGGCGCAATGAAAAACTCGGTATACAACGTAATAGTTGACGATATGCCGATTAAAGAAGCCGTTATTGAAACGGATTTTGAAAATTTATCAATTTTGCCGTCAAGCATTGAACTTGCCGGTGCTGAAGTAGAATTAGTTTATATAAAAAATAGAGAAAAGCGTTTGTTTGACGCTCTCAAAAGTATTAAAAAAGAATACGATTATATAACGATTGACTGTCCGCCGTCACTCGCTCTGTTAACCATTAACGCCTTAACGGCTGGCGACGGACTTATTATACCTATTCAATGTGAGTATTTTGCGTTAGAAGGTTTATCGCAATTAATTAACTCAATAAAACTTGTTAAAAAACATTTAAACTCTCGTCTTGAAATTTTGGGCGTATGTTTAACAATGTACGACGGTAGGGCTTTAATATCAAGGCAAATTGCAGAAGAAATTAGAGGCTTTTTTGGAGAGAAGGTTTTTAAAACGGTTATTCCAAGAAATATTAGAGTTTCGGAAGCGCCAAGCCACGGCGTGCCCGTTATGCTTCACGACCCAAAATGTGCCGGGGCGAAAGCATACTATAATTTAACTAACGAGTTTTTAGAAAAGGGGGACAAGTAAATGGCTGTTAAGAAAGGTTTAAATAAAGGGTTGTCGGTATTATTTCAATCAACTGAAGAAGATTATTCAAAAAATCTAGGAGTTACTGAAGAAGATATTCAAAACGGCGTGTTAGAAGTTAGCCTTAAAGACATCTTTCCAAATCCAGACCAACCAAGAAAAGTTTTTAACGAAAAGGCTCTTGAAGAGTTGGCAAATTCAATTAAAATTAACGGCGTTATTATGCCTATCGTATTACAAAAATGCGAAGGCGGTAAGTATATGATTATAGCGGGCGAAAGGCGTTTTAGGGCTTCTAAAATAGCAGGAAACGCAACTATACCCGCAATTATTAAAGAATACGACGAAAGAAGAATAAAAGAAATTTCGTTAATCGAAAACTTGCAAAGGGAAGACTTAAACCCTATTGAAGCGGGTAACGCTATGAAGCAACTTATGGAAGATTACGGTTTAACGCAAGAGCAGTTAAGCGAAAGAATTGGCAAAAGCCGTTCAGCAGTTGCTAACACGTTAAGGCTTCTTTCGTTAAGTGACGAAGTTAAAATTTTAGTTGCTGAGGGTAAAGTTTCTTCAGGTCACGCTAAGTCAATCGTTTCGCTTGCAAAAGACGAGCAAATAGAATTAGCGCAAAAAATAGTTAAAGAAGGTTTATCGGTAAGAGATACTGAAAAAGCAGTTAAAGATATTCTTAATCCAGATAAAAAGTCTAAAAAGAAGGCGCGCGCAAATATGAGCGTTGAACTTAAAGACTTAATTTACCGTATGCAACAAACTTTTAAAACGAAAGTTTCGGCTATCGGTAACGACGTAAAGGGTAGAATTTATATCGACTACTATACGACTGACGATTTAGATAGGCTTAACGATATTGTCGTAATGCTTGAAGAACAAGAAAAAAAGTAAAACTAAATTAGTTGTTTTTATATGCTAAAGTTTAAAAAATTTACTGAAAAAGACTTAAATTTATTAAAAAAATATACCGTATTAAGTCCTTATCTCGTATGTGATTTATCGTGCGGGGTAATGCTAATGTGGAAAAAACATTTTAATCAAGAAATATGTGTTTTTAACGACACTCTAATTATAAAAGCGACCTATGGTGGCGAAAAGACGTGTTTTTTTCCGCCTATTGGTAAAGACGTAAACGGTGCTGTAAAAGAAATTGAAAGGTATGCGGTTAAAAACGAGTTGTCTCTTTGCTTTAGTTGTTGCGACGAAAGTTTTTTAGAATTTTTGTCAAACAAACACACGGTTGAAGCCTACAATAGTCGAAAGTGGTCAGACTACTTATACGACATTACCGAAATGGAAAATTTTGCAGGGCGTAAATTTGGTGGGCAAAGAAACCATATAAATAAGTTTAAAAAGACGTATCCTAACTATAAATATAAAGTAATGAAAGTTAGTGACGTTGAAAAAATTAAAACTTTTTTGGTTGAGTACGCTAAATTTCATAAAGATATGAAGCGTATTGAAAAGGCTGAATATCTTAATACTTTTAATTTATTGGACAACTTTAATACTAAAAGGTTTGTTGGCGGTATGATATTCGTTGGCAAAAAGTTAGTAGCCGTTTCTATTGGCGAGTACGTTGGTAAAATGCTAGTTATTCATACTGAAAAAGCACTTTTAGGATATAGTGGTTTATACCCAACGATGTTTAACGAGTTCGTTAAACACAATAAAAAAGACGGCATAATTTATGTAAATAGGCAAGACGATGCTGGTGACGAAGGTTTAAGGACTTCAAAAACTCAATACAAGCCTATAAAACTCGTCGATAAAAATTTTGTTACTATAAAAAGCCCGTTTAACGTTGAAAAAAAGCCGATTATAAGGGGTGAAAAGGTAGATTTACGACCTATTACTAAAAAAGACACCAAAACTTATTACGATTTAAACGTAAAAAAGTCTATAAACAAGTATTGGGGTTACGATTATAAAAAATATTTTACTACCGTAGACGTTGACACTTTTTATAAGGTACAAAAAAGCGATTTTGCTAAAAAAGTTAACCTATGCTTAAAAATAGTTGAAAAATCAACTAAAAAAATGGTAGGTGAAGTAGTTTTATATAACTTTGATTACGAAAATAACGTTGAAATAGGTTTTAGGCTTTTTACAAACGCGCAAGGCAAAGGATATGCTGGTGAAGCAGTAAGTTTAGCGTGCAAATATATTGAAACGGTATTAAAAAAGACGGTAATTGCTAAGACGTTTAAGATAAATATTGCGTCGCAAAAAGTATTAAAAAAGAACTGTTTTGAAAAAACAAGTGAAGATAAAAAATATTTTTATTTTATAAAAAAGAAAATTTAAAAATATTTTAAAAAAAGGGTTAAAAACGCTTTACAAAAGCAAAATAAAAGAGTATTATAATACTCGTTAAAAACGCTTATCATTTTCCCCTTATCATATATTTTTTTCAAAGGGCAGTTTACGAAGAATCGCAAACTGTCTTTTGATTTATTATAAACAAGTTAAAAAAGAATAATAAAGGTTTTCGGCAAACACTTTATAAAAACCGAGGTGCAAAAATGTTAAAAAATTTTACCGCAAAAAAGTTGGCGGTGACTGGAATTATTTCAGCAATTTATGTAGCGTTGACGCTAATATTAATGCCAATTTCATTTGGTAGTGTTCAAGTTAGAGTGGCAGAAGCGTTGACTGTTTTACCATTGTTTTTTCCAGAAGCAATATTGGGTTTAACGGTAGGATGTTTGGTTTCAAACATGTTTGGCTACGGTGTTTTTGATATAGTTTTTGGCACTATAGCCACGTTTTTAAGTGCAGTTCTCACTTATTACGCTGGTAAAAAAATAAAAAACGAAACGTTAAAATTTGTAGTTGGCGGATTTTTTCCAATAATACTAAACGCCATAATAATTCCGTTTATTTTTATACTAACGGGTAATACCGAACAAGTTTACTTAATTAATTTTTTAACTATTTTTATAGGTCAGTTGTTATCTGTTTACGGCGTAGGGGTTACCATCTATTTGGCTATAAAAAATCGCAAAATTAAAAAATAGGTCTTTCGACCTAATTTTTAATTGGTTATTTAATTTCTAACTCTTTCAAACGGTCTATACATAAACGCAAAAAAGATTAGCCATAAACCTGCAATTCCCACAAGAATATAAATTAAACTTGAAAAGAAAGTTGCCGTACCAAAAATAGCAGACACAAGATTGAAATTAAAAATTCCAACGAGTAGCCAGTTTAATGCGCCTATAATAGTTAACGCGTAAGCAATAATATTAATTATCTTCATAAAACCTCCACTACATACAGTTTAGGCGGTTTTATTAAAAATATACTTTATTCTTCGTGATTTTCTAAATAAAGGCAGTCGTAATGAAAATCGTCGACAAAATCGTCTTTAGAAAATTTTAACGAATTGAATTTTTCATAGCACTCTCTATGATAATTGATAATTACGGGCGTAGATAAATCTAATTGCCTACAAATTTCGCTAACGTAGTAATAAAATTTATCGCTTTCGTAATCGTCAACGCTTATAAAGTCAATACTTTTTTTAACTTTTTGGTTGGTTATTAGTTTTGCGCTTATCTTAATCATATATATATTTTAATATAAAAACAAAAAATTTTCAATAATTTTAAGGGGCAATATGACATATAAAAAAATTTCAGACAGAGTTGTTGAGCGTTTACCTAAATATTATAGGTATTTGCAAGAACTTTGTTTAAGGGGAATTAAAACTGTATCTTCTAACGAGATATCAAAATCATTACACATTACCGCTTCACAAGTAAGGCAAGACCTAAATCAGTTTGGTGGTTTTGGTAGGCAAGGTTTTGGTTACGACGTTGAGTATTTGAAAGACAAAATGAAAGAAATTTTAGGTCTTACAAAAACACACACTGCAATAATAGTAGGTGGTGGTAGAATAGGACAAGCGTTAGCAAATTACACGGGCTTTAAAAAAGAGTCGGTAATAGTTAAGGCTATTTTTGATATTGAACTTACCCACGTTGAAAAAATTGCCGGCATTGAAGTTTTACATCTTGATAAAATTGAAGAGTACGTTAAAAGCAACCACATAGACGTAGCAATTATTTCAGTTCAAAAAGAGCAAGCCGAAGGCGTTGCCAAAAAAGCGATTAGCGCAGGCGTTAGGGCTATATGGAATTTTGCCCCTATTGATTTATATTTTGGTGACGAAGTCGTTTGCGAAAATATTAATATGAGTGAAAGTTTAATGCGTCTTTTATACAAAAGCAAAAAGATAGACGATTAATTATGGATTTGATATATTTACGAAAGGCGATAAAGGAAAAGCGTTTCACGTTAAGTGATAAAGAAGTTGAGTTGCTTAGCAAACAAATAACAGCCAACTTTTTTACGCTTGATTTTATAAAAGAAAAAACGACCTTTTTTATATACAATTCAATAAAAAACGAAGTTGACACTTTATATATAATTAGCACGCTTAAAGACGCTGGTAAAACAATAGCGTATCCTATCACCGTTGGTAACGAAATGGTTGCAGGCAAGCCTACCGTTGACGAGTGGTTAATTGGTGGCTTTAACGTAAAAATTCCCAAGGAATACACGGTTATAGACGATATAGACGTTGCCGTTATACCTTTACTTGCTTGCGATAAAAACCTAAACAGAATAGGTTATGGTAAAGGCTATTACGACAAGTTTTTAAGTAAAAACGACTGCGTAAAAGTTGGAATATGTTATGATTTTCAAGTTATTGAAAATATAACGCCAAACGCTTACGACGTACCGCTTGATTATATTGTAACGCCGACTAAAATTATTAAAAAATAAACTAAACTAACAAAAAAATCTTCTGCAAAAAGCAGAAGATTTTATTTTTTATAAAGCATTAAAAATCGACTTATAGTTGTGTTTTTTAAAGTTTAATAACTTCTTGACCACCCATAAACTTTCTTAAAACTTCAGGGATTGTAATTGAGCCGTCAGCATTTTGATATTGTTCGATAATTGCAGGGAATACCCTTGAAGTTGCTAACCCCGAACCGTTAAGCGTATGTGCAAAAACAGTTTTACCCGTTTTGCTGTCACGGTATCTAGTGTTGTTTCTTCTTGCTTGATAATCTCTAGCGTTCGATACTGAAGATACTTCTTTATAAATACCCATTGACGGTATCCATACTTCGATATCGTAAGTTCTTGCCATTGAAGCAGAGCAGTCGCCAGCAGCAAGTTTAGAAAGTCTAAAATGAAGCCCTAACTTTTCCATTAAACTGCACGCTTTTGTAACGAGTTCTTCAAACGCTTTATCAGAACCTTCGCTAGTAGTATATTGTACCATTTCAACTTTGTTAAATTGGTGCCCCCTAATCATACCCCTTTCTTCAGCCCTTGCCGAGCCCGCTTCTTTACGGTAACAAGGCGTGTAAGCAAAAAACTTGAAAGGAAGTTTGCTTTCATCAATAATTTCATTAGCGTATAAATTTACGAGAGCCGTTTCAGCCGTTGGTAACATAAAGCGGTTTTTCTTTTTATCTTCGTCAACGTCAAGCCAATAAACTTCGTCTTGGAATTTAGGGAATTGACCAGCACCAAAACCACAGTTATAAGAAAGTTGGTGTGGTGGAAGAATAAATTCATAACCATCTTTTAAATGTTCTTCAATAAAAAAGTTTAATAAAGCCCATTCAAGCCTTGCACCGTCACCACGGTAAGCCCAAAAGCCGTTACCCGAAAGTTTAACGCCCCTTTCGTAATCAATAATGCCAAGGTTAGTACAAAGGTCAACGTGATTTTTAATTTTAAAATCAAAAGAAGGAACTTCGCCGTTTACTTTTACAACTTTGTTGTTTTCTTTTTCACCAGAGAGCAAATCGTCGTCTGGAAGGTTAGGTAAGCAAGCAACGAACTCAAAAATTGATTCAGATAAAGAGTTAATTTTAGCATCGCCAGCCGTAATTTGTTCACCAATTTCTCTCATTTCTTGGAAGATTGGTTCAACGGGTTTGCCTTCTTTTTTAAGACGTGGAATTTCACTAGAAACTTTATTACGCTTAGCCTTTAATTGCTCAATTTCGTATAAAAGTTTTCTTCTTTCAGTATCTTTTGCGATAACGTCGGTAAAGTCAACGTCATAACCCTTCTTTTTAAGGGCGTTTTGAACGTAAGCAGGATTTTCAATAATAAGTTTAATGTCTAACATAACAACTCCTAATTGCTTTTTAGTTAAGTATATACCTAAAACTGAATTTTTGCAAGTGTTTAAGCAAAACCTTATTAAAGAAAATGCCGTAATTTATTTGCGTTTTATTAACAAATGTGTTATTATGTAGCATATATTATTAAATAAAACCATTTTTAAAAAGAGTAAGTTTTATAAGTTTTTAGAGAGTGGCTGAGTGGTGCAAAGTCACAACTTATTAAACTGAAGTGCGTTTAAAAGTTAAGGGAGATTAACTGTCTTCGGTATGAAACCGTTATCATCGCTACGAGAGACCTTTGTGTTTAAAGTAAAGTGGAACCACGCTATTGTTTAGCGTCTTTATATACAAGGTCGTTTTTTTTATTAAAAAATGAAGGTATAAAAATGTTTAAAAAATTAAAACTTGATATTGACGCGGCAATGCAAAACGACCCCGCGGCAAGAAGTAGATTAGAAGTATATTTAACTTATTCTGGAATAAAAGCCTTAAGGGCGTATAGACGAGCAAACTTTTTTTATAGGCACGGTATGAAATTACTTGCCCGTATTATAAGTCAAAACGCTAAAAAAAGAACGGGTATTGAAATTCACCCAGCGGCAACTATTGCTCCAGGCGTATTTATTGACCACGGCTCTGGCGTAGTTATTGGTGAAACGGCAGTAGTTGAAACGGGCGTAGTTATTTACCAAGGCGTAACGCTTGGTGGTTCGGGTAAAGATAAGGGCGCAAAAAGACACCCTACTATTAAAAAGAACTGCGTTATTTGTGCCGGCGCAAAAGTTTTAGGTGGTATAACTATTAACGAAAATTGTAAAATCGGTGCTTCAAGCGTAGTGTTAAATGACGTTCCAGCAAATTCGACGGTAGTTGGTATTCCAGGCAAAATAGTAAAACAAAACGGCAAAAAAATTCAAGACGTGCACGATTTGCGTCAAGATATGCAAGACCCGGTTGCTGAAGAAATTAAGCAAAACAGAGAACTTATAACTAAACTTTTAAAAAGAATTGACGAACTTGAAAAGGAGATTAAAAAATGAAATTATACAACACTTTGACAAGGCAAAAGCAAGAATTTAAAACGGTTGACGGCTCAAATACGGTAAGGATGTATTCTTGTGGTCCAACGGTATACAACTACGCGCATATTGGAAATTTGCGCACTTACGTTTTTATGGACCTTTTAAGGAGAGTTTTAAAATACGAAGGCTACGCAATTAAAGGTGTTATGAATATTACTGACGTTGGTCATTTATTATCCGACGGCGACGACGGTGAAGATAAAATGGCAAAAACGGCTAGGGAGCAACAAAAAGACCCTTATGAAATTGCCGAATACTATACGGGCGTATTTATGAAGGATTTTGCTCGTTTAAATATCGACAAGCCGGAAATTATATGTAAAGCAACCGACCATATTCCACAAATGATAGACTATGTTGTAGGTTTATGTGAAAAGGGATACGGCTACGAAACTGACGACGGTATTTATTATGATATTTCTAAGTTTAGTGATTACGGTATGTTATCTGGCAACACTATTAACGACTTAAAGGCTGGCGCAAGAATTGAAGTAAACAACGGCAAGCGCAATCCTTACGACTTCGCTATTTGGAAAAAAGCACCAAAAGAACATATTATGCAGTGGCCAAGTCCTTGGGGTCAAGGTTACCCTGGTTGGCATATTGAATGCTCGGCAATGAGTAGGCAATATTTAGGTGACGTTTTTGATATTCATACGGGTGGCGTAGACCATATTCCTATACACCACGAAAACGAAATTGCGCAAAGTAAAGGTTTAACCGGTGTACAACCAGCAAACTTTTGGATACACGGTGACTTTATGCTTGTAGACGGCGGTAAAATGAGTAAATCGCTAGGCAATACTTATACGATAGACCAACTTATTGAAAAGGGCTACGACCCAATGGTATTTAGATATTTTTGCTTAAACGCTCATTATAGAAAGAAGTTGAATTTTACTTTTGAAACGATGGACGGGGCAAAAACATCATACGAAAGGTTATGTCAAACTCTTTTAAAACACAAAAACTCAAGCGCAAAAACAAGTGAAGAAGTTTTACAAAAATATAAAAAGCAATTTATTGAGTGTGTAACTGACGACTTAAATATTCCGTCAGCATTAGGCGTTTTATGGACTTTACTTAAAGAAAGTGCTTCTATCGACGTATACAATTTAGTTATTGATTTTGATAGGGTATTCGGTTTAAGTTTAGATAAAGCCGAAGAAAAGGTTGCAGTTGAAGATAAAAACAGTGAAATTCCTAGTGAAATCATTGAAAAAGCCGACCAAATGCAACAAGCAAGAAAAGTTAAAGATTATCAAACGGCTGACGCTATTAGGGCTGAACTTTTAGCGCAAGGTTATATCGTAAAAAACACTAAAGACGGCTACGAAATAGAAAAGAAATAAGCGTAGGAGAAAATAATGAAAAAAATTACTTCTGAACAATTAAGAGAAAAATATTTATCTTTCTTTAAAGAAAAGGGGCACGTTATAATTCCGTCGGCAAGTTTAATTCCTGAAAACGACCCGTCGGTATTATTTACTACGGCTGGTATGCACCCGTTAGTTCCTTATTTATTAGGTGAAAAACACCCACAAGGCAAAAGATTGACCGACGTTCAAAAATGCGTTAGAACGGGTGACATTGATGAAGTTGGCGACGCTTCACACTGTACTTTTTTTGAAATGCTTGGCAACTGGTCGCTTGGCGATTATTTCAAAAAAGAAATGATTGGTTTTAGTTTTGAATTTTTAACGAGCGAAAAATATTTAGGTATTCCTATTGAAAGTTTAGCCGTTACTGTTTTTGCTGGAGACGAAGACGCTCCAAGAGATGAAGAATCTGCTATGCTTTGGCAAAATGCCGGTATTCCAAAAGACCGAATTTTCTATTTACCTAAAAAACACAACTGGTGGATAGCGGGTAACGTAGGCCCTTGTGGTCCTGATACGGAAATGTTTATTGATAGGGGTACGCCTAAGTGTTGTGAAAATTGTTCGCCAGCGTGTGATTGTGGTAAATATTTAGAAATTTGGAACGACGTATTTATGTCGTACGAAAAAAAGGCTGACGGCACTTATGTACAACTTTCACAACGCAACGTTGATACGGGTATGGGGCTTGAAAGAACCCTTTCAATTTTAAATGGTGTAAAAACGGTGTACGATACTGACGTTTTTGAAGATGCTAAGCGTTGCATTGAACAATTAACTAACGTAAAATACGGTGAAAACGAAGAACAAACCAAGGCGTTTAGAATTGTTTTAGACCATACTAGAACGGCTACTTTTATGCTTGGAGACATTAAGGGTGTAACCCCGTCTAACGTTGACCAAGGATACGTTCTTCGTAGACTTATAAGACGTGCAGTTAGATATGGCAAAATGCTTGGCTTAAACCAAGGCGATTTAGCAAAAATTTCGGTTTGCTTTATTGAAAAATATAAAAACGCATACCCAGAACTTTTAGAAAATAAAGACAAAATCATTAACGAACTTAATAAAGAAGAAGAAAAGTTTTCAAAAGCACTTACCGACGGATTAAAAGAATTTAATAAGGTAATAACCTATATTCAAGGTAATATATTCCCAGGTAAAACGGCGTTTAGGCTTTTTGATACCTTTGGTTTTCCTATTGAAATGACTACCGAACTTGCAAAAGAAAGGGGTTTTGAAGTAGATATCGACGGATATAACGAAGCGTATAAAAAACACCAAGAAAAATCGCACGCAAACAGCGAACAAAAATTCAAAGGTGGTTTAGCAGAAAATAATGAAACGACTGCAAGACTGCATACGGCAACACACCTTTTAAACGGCGCGTTAAAATATGTGTTTAACGACGACACGATTAATCAAAGGGGTTCAAACATTACCGTTGAAAGATTGCGTTTTGACTTTAGTTTCCCAAGAAAGTTAACGCAAGAAGAAATTAAAGCAGTTGAAGATAGGGTAAACGAAGCAATACAAAAAAATTTACCCGTAGTTATGGAAGAAATGACGCTTGACCAAGCGAAAGAACAAGGAGCAGTCGGCGTATTCGACAACAAGTACGGCGACGTTGTTAAAGTTTACACAATAGAAGGTTACAGCAAAGAAATTTGTGGTGGACCACACGCTAAAACTACCGGCGAACTTGGTAAATTTATTATTAAAAAAGAAGAAGCAAGTAGCAGTGGCGTAAGAAGAATAAAAGCAATTATAACTGAAAACAAATAAATACTTAAAATTTATAAAGCAACTTAGATAAAAGTTTTATTTAAGTGTAGGGGTTAATATGGTTCCTAAAGTTTTTGGAATTGAACATGTATTATATTTTATAATAACGGCGTTAGTGTCAGGCATAGGATTATTACTCGCTCGCATATACGCAAAAACAAAAAAATCAAAGACGATAATTTTAAAAATTATAGCCGTACTTTTATTTTTGTCTGTTATGACTAACAGAATATCACAAGTTTTTAGATATAGCACGGTTAGGTGGTATTGTATAATACCTGATAGTTTTTGCGCTATGACAAGTTTAGTTTTATCGTTAACCGTACTTTTTGGAAAAAGGAATAACGGCGCATATCATTTTTTATGGCTGTTAGGTTTGTTTGGAGGGATTTCTACTGTAATATATCCTACTTTTGTTTCACAAGATACTTCGTTTTTCTATATTCCAACAATAACGGGATTATTGCATCATAGTTTTTCTGCAACGTTGGTGGTTGCTCTATTAATGTTTAAGCAAATAGATATTACATACAAAAAATGGTACTGCACTTTATTTGGCTTTACTTGTTATTTAACGCTTGGCGCATTTTTAATGCAAACCTTTAATTTAAGTGATGCCTTCCATATTGCAGAGCCACTTTTACCGGGAACGCCTCTTACGGCGTGGGTTATGGCACCTATGTACGCAGTAGCATATGCAATTATTTTACTGCTAATAGAATTATTTAAAAAGAAGAAGCAAGCAGTAGTGGCGTAAGAAGAATAAAAGCAATTATAACTGAAAACAAATAAAAAAACGGCTAACGAAAGTTAGCCGTTTTAATATTAAGTTTCAAATACGTTTAACCGTTTAAAATTTTACCGAGAATAAGTCCACCGATAATTAAAACTACACCAATGATAATAAGTACCATATTTTGCCACCTATTTATTAAAGATTTCTTTATAAGATTTGCTAAACTTTGCAGTAGGTGCTTTGCAAGCAGGGATTATAACTTTTTCACCGTTTAATGGATTAACGCCTTCCCTTTCGTTTTTGTCTTTAATGCTAAACGTAGCAAAACCAGAAATGTGAACGTATTCACCGTTTAACATACATTCAGTTAACGTATCAATTAACTTTGATAAAGCAACCTCTGCTTCTTTAATAGTGCCCCCAAGTCTTTCAGCGTAAGCCCTAGTAAATTCGCTTTTATTCATAAAAAACCTCCTCCGTCTAAGACGGCTACATTGAAATATTGTCAAAAAAATAGGCTTTTTTGACGTTTATATTATCATTATAGCACAAGTTTTATACTTTTCAAGGGGTTTTTAAAAATTTGTGTTCAGCGCTACTTTTTTATATATTGACAAAAACGGCAAAAAATATTATTATTAAATATATTGTAGAATAAATTTCGTACGCATATAAGGATAATTATGATTCAAAACGAAAAATTAATTGAAATTATAAACGCCAATAATTCTTTTTTAAAGGCAAGCGCTCTTAAGGCACTTGTAAAAAGGCAAAAAAGCGACGCTTCACTTATTCCTAACGAAACGAGTGATATTTGTTTACACTACGCTAGCAAATATTACTATTCTTCTTGTTCGCCTAGTTTTTGTGCGTACGCTGGATATAGGGCTGGTTTTTACGGTGTTGGTATTAACGACTATGCCAGCGTTGGTGGGTTTAAAGAATTTAGGACTGCTTCAAGAATTTTAAAAATTCCTTATACTTACGGCTTTCATTTAGCGTGTAAACCGTTGTTTGACGAAGATAGGGCAATAGTTTACGGCTACGGCGTATGCTACGAAGTTTCTAAAAATTTAAATAACGATTTATCTATATATAGAGAAAGGCAAAAAAATATTGCTTTTAAATATTTACAAAAGGTAAACTCACGCCTATCAAAATACAAAATTCAAGTAACTAAAAATGAAGTTATTAAACAGTCTTTATATAAAAAGGGTGGTGCTTTAAGCGAAAAGCACGTTTTCAACTGCTTTGCTGAAAAAATTATAAAAAAATTCGATAAAGAGCAAGAAATGGTTGATTTTATCGTTAAGTTATTAAAAATAGACGGCAACGATAAAGACCTAGCATTTTTATTATCTAGTCAAAACAAGTTTTTTATAGACGATTTAACTAAAATTTTATTTAATAACAGAGAAGTTTTCGGCGTTAAAGAAGAATTAGCGTCGGTAGATGAAATAGTTGCTTTAAACGGCAAGTACGGTATAATATCGTCTTACAAAATTAAACCTATGAACTTTACCCAACCCGAACTTGAAAAGGTGTGTGAAGTTTTAATAGAAAAGGGCTTTAACGGTGTAACTTTTGACGATAGAAAAATCCCTAAAGACAACTTAAACTCGTTAATTGAGTTTTTTATATCGAAAGGTTTAATGCCTATATCTTTATATAGGTTAGGTATGCCTAGGCAAACGGGTAGAGTGGGCGAAATTCACAAAACGTTATTTGATACGGCGCTTGCCGTTATAGGAAATAGCGTATCTTCGGCGTACTCTATTAGCGACGCAATGTTCGGTGAAACAACCCTTCAAAAATGTCCCGACTTAAAAACGAGAATTGAACTTTTTAAAAACGTTGGTAGGAAAGGTAGGTAACGCTTTGTCAAAAAAAGCCATTTTATTAAAAGAACAAATTGAACAAATTAAAAACTCAACTAATTTAGATTTTAACGTAGAAGCCTGCGCCGTTAACGATGCTATTATAAAAATTACGAGTTCCAACCCAAAAAGCAATATCGAAATAGTTTTTAAAGAGTTAGACTATAAAAAATAC
The DNA here is from genome assembly GCA_045658325.1 of Christensenellaceae bacterium. Lineage (GTDB taxonomy): Bacteria > Bacillota > Clostridia > Christensenellales > Borkfalkiaceae > HGM11412. The sequence continues at coordinate 21,114 of JAZOUX010000125.1, forward strand.
GGTGGCGAATTTATTGCGAGTTTAAAAAACTTAAAGGCAAACTATAAAACGCTTATAGTTGATAAAATTTGCAAAAATTTTTATGCTTCAAAAACACTTTTTTCAATTAGTGAAAAGGTGTGCATAGTCGTTGGTGACGACGAGTTTATTAAAGCAACTAACGTCGTATGTTCGTTAAAGGGCGTTAAGTGTTACGCTTTTTTAACTACCCCACATTTTAGCGGGTTACTTAAAAACGAATATACTTATATTGAAAGGGGCAAATTAAAGACTAAAAACGTTAACTTTTTAAACGGTCTTTTTATTTGTGAAGACGTTATTAAAAAATGTGGCGTTTACGAAGTTTTAAAAAGTTATTCGTTAAACTTGCTTACGGCAATTACTTTAATTGATTATAAATTTAGTTCAATGTTGGAAGGGAAAATTGCCGACGAAAAGTATTATAAACTTTTAAAGCAATCATTTAATTTAACGCTAAACTTTTCTTCATACGAAAACGCATCAAAGGTTTTAACGGTGGCTTCGCTTATCGTAAACGTTGTTGATGCTAAAACTCAAATTATTAAAAATTCTACTGCAAACAATTATATAAACGTAACTCTTTTAACTCAAAACGGTTATTCGTTGCCAAAAATATATTTTACGGGTTTTGAAAAATTAATAAAACTTTATCATTTTTACTTTTCAAACGACTTTTCAAGCCTTTTATTGTTTCCAGACTACGTTAACGATTTAGAAAAGGTTTCGTTAATACTTTCAATAAAGCAAGACGAACTTTACGCCAAACTAAAAGTTCCGTCGTCAAAAAGGCTTGAACTTATAAGTAAACTTTTAAAAACGGTAGGCGACGGATTTTTAAACGAAACGGCTTCGTTAATGAAAATTTTTCCTAATATCGAAAGGGCGTTTTACACTCAACTTTACAAAGAAGAAAAGCCAACACACTTAAACGCTAACGATATTAAAAACACGCTTAGGTTTTCAACTTATTTAATAGACGGTCAAAACACGCTAGTAGTAATGCGCGACTTAGGTTTATTAAACTAATTGTATAAAACATTAAAAACCAGTTAATAATTCTTATCGAGAGATAGGAATTTTTTTATGCTTAAAAAGATGGTTATAGTAATTGCCTTTATTTTGATAATTATAGTGGCATCGTTTTCTCAGTTTAATATATTTGGCGATAGACAAGTTACTTTTAGCAAAAACTATTCGCAAGGCGATTTTTTTATATCTAATATAAACGACTTTTACGGTAGATATTCAAGTAAGGGATTTTCGTTTAAACTAGACGGCGAAAATTTAGATTTTTTAAAAGACCTAAACGCCAAGCAAGTTTATTCAAGCCAAATAGAAAACGTTGAAAACGCTTATTTTTATACTGATAAAATAAAAAAATATCAAATTATAAACGGAAAAAGGGTAAACGTGCATATTGCAAAGACTGGAGACGGGGTCATAATAGGTATTCCTTTAATTTATTACGGTTACTAGTTTAAAAAGCAAAAACGTGGGCAAAAATACATATATAAGACGGAGGTTATTATGTCAATTAAAGAAAATAAAGTTATTAATTTTATCAAGAAAAACGCCTATTATTTTACCTTTATAATTACACTTACTTTAATTACGGTAGTGGTAGTAGGTGTGGTAATAGCGTTAAACAACAAGTTTACCCAAGTGAACGGAGATAATAGCGTTATTGAAACGCCAAACGAAGACGATAATCAAAATAACGAAGGCGAACAAACACCACAAGAGCCTGTCGTTTCGGTAATCGTATTTGATATGCCAACAAGTGGTAGCGTTATTAAAGAGTACGTTGGCGCTGGGGTTATTTACAACCAAACGTTAGGCGTTTATCAAGGTCATAAGGCAATAGATTTTAGTGGTGAAGTCGGTTCAAACGTTTTTGCTTGTTACAATGGAGTGGTAGAAAGTATTACGACCACTAAACTTGACGGCACTACTATCGTAATTGACCACTTAAACGGTTTAAAAAGTGCTTATAATAGCGTAGACGTAGCCGAAAACGTTGAAGTTGGCTCAGTAGTTGAAAAGGGCGAAGTTATAGGATATATTGCTGAAAACAATAAAAAAGAATATTTAGACGGCCCACACCTTCATTTTGAAGTGTTTGAAAATAATGAAAAAGTAGACCCTAACAAATATCTTGTAGCCGAAGAAAAGTAATAATTATAAAATTCCTTGTATAGTATATATTAAGGAATTTTTTTATGAAAAAATTTATAACGTTTTTTTTGGTTTTAATATTAAGTTTTAGTTTTGTCGGTTGCAGTAACGTAAGTGAGCGTGCTTGCGATATAAATTACAACCTTTTTTTAACGCTAAACGAAGATATGACGGTTGACGGAAGTATGAGCGTTAGTTATATAAATTTTAATTCTTCAATGGAAAATTTAAAATTTTGCTTGTACCCAAACGCTTATAGAAAAGATACCAAAGTCGAGCCTATTAGTTACGACAATTCTAAAACGGCGTACCCAAACGGCAAAAGTTACGGCGATATTGAAATTTTAAGCGTTAAAAGTCAAAACAAAGACTTGTTTTATAAAATAACGGGCGAAAATGAAAATATTTTGCAAGTAGATAAATCGGTAGAAAAATTTAAAGAAGTTATAGTTGAAATTGAGTTTAAAGTAACGCTAGCCAACGTTTTACATAGGTTGGGCTACGGCAAAAACACGGTAAATTTATGTAATTTTTACCCTATAATTTGCGTGGTTGAAAACGGTGAATACGTCGAGTGTGTTTACGAGCCTTTCGGCGACCCGTTTTATAGCGAAAACGCTAATTATAAGGTAGAGTTGTCGTTGCCGTCAACGTACAGCGTTGCGTCGTCGCTTAAATGCGAAGGGGTTGAAATTGTAGATAATTTAACCACATATAAATACGAACAAAATTCCGTTAAAGATATTGCTTTTATATTGTCAACCGAGTTTGAAATCTTAAAAGATAAAGTTGGCAATACGGCAGTATATTACTATTATTTTAACGACCAGTCGCCCGAAAAAACGCTTAACGTAATTAAAGAAAGTTTAACTTTTTTTGGTAACGAATATACAACTTATCCGTATCAAAACTATACGGTATGCCAAAGCGATTTTATTTACGGTGGTATGGAATATCCTTGTCTTGTTTACGTTGACGAAAAACTTAAAAGCAACGACCTTTTTTATACGGTAGTACACGAAACGGCTCATCAATGGTGGTACGGGTTAGTTGGTGTAAACGAGTTAATCGACGCGTATATCGACGAAGGTTTAACTGAGTTTTCAACGGTAAACTTTTTTAATAAATACGACGGCTACGGCATAAAAAAAGACCTTTTTATTAATAATACCAAAAAGGCGTACGACGTAATTTTATCAAGTTTAATTGAAATGGGCGTAAATGCGCGCCACGGTTTGCGCTATCCTTTAAAAGATTTTTCTTGCGATGCCGAGTACGTTGCAACGGCGTATTATAAAAGCGCGCTTACCTTTTTTGAAATTGAAGAAAAGGTCGGTGCTAAAAAATTCAACAAGTTTTTAAAGGGGATTATAAGCAAGTACGCTTACAAAAATATAAATACCAAAACGTTAGATAAAGAGATTAAAAAACTATCAAAAGACGCACACGGTATTTTTAGTAAAAACGTTTATGGAGAATAAAAGCAAAAATTTTTATTAAAATTTGCAAAAATAAGCAATTTGTTCGTATAAGTTAGTTGTAAGTATTGACAATAATTTTGTAAAATGTTAAAATAATACGGAAATTATAATAGGAATACTATCTATATTTACATATTTAAGGCAGGTACTAAAATAAATGAACAAATTTTTATTAAAATTTATGACGATAATTTTAAGCGTTGCTTTAACGTTTTCACTCGTTGCTTGTGATGAACAAAATAACGATGATAACGTTGTAACGGGCACGTTTGAATATCAATACGTTGAAGACGAAGACGATGCTGACGGTGGTTATTACAAAATAACCGGCTACAACGTAAACAGTAAAGACGTTGAAAACAATTTTAAAAACGTTGATAAAAAGTATAGGGAATTAGAAATTCCAGAAACTGCCGAAGGTTTAGGCGTAACGGGTGATAAAGCAACTTTAAAGGTTAAAGAAATTGGTGCTGCTGCATTTGCAAGTAAAACTATTTTAAAAAAAGTTACTATCGGCACTAATATTGAAACGATTGGTCTTGGTGCGTTTGCTAACTGTCATAACTTAGAAGAAATTACTGTTCCTTTCGTAGGCAAAAGCGTTGATGCAGTAAATAAAGAAAGAGTTTTTGCTCACTTATTTACGACTACTGACGACGGTTCTGGTTTAAATAGCGAAGTAGCAGTTAAACTTTACAGCCAAAAAGACTACGGTGGAAACGATTTAAACAGTGACGAAGATTTAAAATACTTCGTTCCAACCGCACTTAAAAAAGTAACGGTTTTAGGTGGTGAAATTAAGGCTAGTGCTTTCTACGGTTTTACTAAGGTAGAAGAAATTGTTGTTTCAAGCAACGTTGATTATATTGGTAGTCACGCATTTTATAATTGTAGCGCACTTAAAAAAGTAACGCTCCCTACAAGCGTTAAAAATATTTATCAATACGCTTTCTCAAGTTGTACTGCTTTAAAAACTCTTCCTTTTGACCAAAATAGTCAAATTGAATTAATCGGTAGGGAAGCCTTTTCAGGTTGTTCAAGTATCGGTGCAAACTCGGTATCGGCTATCGTTAAGGTTGAAACGTTCCCACAAACTTTACAATTTATCGGCGAAAAGGCGTTTATGAACTGTTCTTCAATTAGGGGGCTTGACTTATCTTTAACTGCCATTAAAGAAATTGATATGAGCGTATTTGAAAACTGCTCTTCAATTGAAAGGCTTTCAATTAAAGACGGCGTTACGGTTAGAACGGGCGCATTTATAGGTTGCACTAAACTTACTAAAGACGCTATTGCAAACTATGATAAATTATCCGTAGATATTGATGCCTTTGATTTTAAATAAGATAAAATAACGAAAGACCTTGCTTTAAGGAATTCCTAAAAAGGAATTTTAGTTAAAAATAAAAGTGTAGCGCACTATATTTCACTAAAAGTGAAACGTAGTGCGCTTTTTTATTCACAAAAGATTAAGTTTTAAGGGTTTAGCCGAGCAAAGCGAACGCCAACTGCGATAGAAGTTATATTTTATTGGAGTGGCTAAAAGTTATATTAAAAACTCTTTTTTGCTCGCTTTGGCATTATGGCTAGAACGAAAAAACAAAAAAGAGTTAAGTATTAAAAAAAGCAAAAATTACTTTTTGTCGGTTGGTTTTGTAAAAAGATTAGTCCTTTCTGGGTGAATTAAAGCGTTTAAAACGTTATCGGTTGAAAAAGGAATTTCTTTTCTAATTTCTTTTAATAGGTTTTTAATATATTCTCTACGCGTGTGCTTGTCGGCTGGGCAAGGGTTGTGCAAAATAGGTTTATCGCTTGTAAAAGAAATAATGTCACGCTCCCTAACGTATATCATAGGGCGTATTACGTCAAGGTTAGCCCTTTCAAGATGGGTTATAGGGCTAAAAGTTGAAAGCCTACCTTCGTATAGCATTGAAAGATAAAAAGTTTCAACTAAATCGTCAGCGTGGTGGCCAAGCGCAACCTTGTTACAACCTAATTTAGCGCTTGCTTGATTTAACGCCCCACGGCGCATATTGGCGCAAAGCGAACAAGGGTTGCTTTCCTTTCTTTCGTTAAAAACTATATCGTAAATTTCAGTCTTTTCAACGTGATAATCAACGTTAAGGCTATTAACGTATTCTTTTAAAGCGTCAAATTCAATTTTATCGTAACCAACGCCCGTGTCGATGGTAACGGCAACTATTTCAAAATTTTTAGGGTAAAAGCGTTTAAGTCCAGCAAAAGCCGATAATAGTGCAATACTGTCTTTACCACCAGATAGCCCTACGGCAATTTTATCACCGTCGTTTATCATATTAAAATCTTCAATCGCCTTTCTAAAAGGGGATAATAATTGTTGTAAATTCATATTTTTAATAATTCCATTTGATTTTTCAAGTCGGAGGCCAAGCGG
>JAZOUX010000126.1:0-8656 GCA_045658325.1 Christensenellaceae bacterium
TTTTTTAACAAAATTATGAATATCTAAATTAAACGAATAAAATTTTTTTAAAAAGTCAATTATTAAAGTAGATGCCAATCAAAATAAAAAATACATATACTATTATGGGGCATTTTAAAGGAGATTATGATTAAACGAGGAGAATTATACTATGCAGACTTGCGCCCCGTATTAGGTAGTGAACAAGGGGGCATAAGACCTGTTTTGGTAGTACAAAACGATATAGGTAATAAATACAGTCCAACCGTAATCGCTGCCGCCGTTACAAGTAAAATAAACAAGGCGAAACTACCAACTCATATTGAGTTAAGCGCCGATATGTTTGGACTACAAAAAGATTCGGTAATATTGCTTGAACAAATAAGAACGCTTGACAAAATGCGTCTTAAAGAAAAGATAGGCGAACTGCCAGCGTCAATGATGTTACGCGTTGACGACGCTCTTTTAATCAGTTTAGGCTTTATTAAACAAGTTGAATAGCCTAGTTGAATTCCTTAACAGGAATTTCGACAACGATACAAATCCCTATTGATTGTGATATTTTTCATAGTAATATTGCTTTTTAGGGTATTGACGATTTATTTAATATCACATTTAGCCTTGGGATAAAAAGACAACTTAAAAATTTTGCAGTTAAAAGCACGCTACCTTTCACTTTTAGTGGAGTATAGCGTGCTATATTTTTGTAATTTGAAACAAATTTATAGTAGATATTTTATTTCACGTCGCCTTTTTTTTATTTTTATAATAAAAAACTTGTTAAATGAATTACTTAGTGTTATAATGATAAAAAAGTATAAACTTGCTCGCAAGATTTTACGCTTTAATGATATTATAAAAATGTTAATATATTAAAATATATTACGTTATTAAGGGGTATTTATGAAAAGTAGATATAATAAATCGTTAGTGGTGGCTTCTATAATAGTTTTTGCTCTTTTAGTAGTCGTAGCGTCAGTAGTAGGAATTTTAAAAACGTTAGGCGTTTTTTCTTTTGGTATTTCTACGTTTGGTATTATATACGTCATTTTAAGTATAGGTGCAGGCGTATACGTTTTAGGTTTAGGCGTAGCGACTAAAGGCGGTTACGAAACGGCAGTAGGCTCGATTTTATCAACTCTTGGCGTAGTTTATTTACTTTGCGCGCTTAAAGTTGACGTAGCAATAGTAATTATCGTTGCCGTGGCAATGGTATTATTAAGCATACTTGCTCTTTTACTTTTAAAAGTGAAATTATTACACGTTGAAAGGGCTGACGAAAAGCAAGACTATAAACCTTATATGCAAACGCTTAAAGAACAAAAAGAACGTGAAAAAAAGGATGATGACGATAATCCCGTTCCACAAATCAAATCGTTTAAAGATTAATAATAGGTGCTAAAATGGACAAAAGAAATTTAACTTTATTGACAGACCTTTACCAACTTACTATGATGAACGGCTATCTTAAAGAAGGTATGCAAAATCAAGAAGTAATTTTCGACGTATTTTTTCGTCAAAACGAACTTATAACTTATTCGTTGTCGGCTGGTTTAGAACAAGCAATCGACTACGTTTTAAATTTAAAATTTACTAAAGAAGATATTGATTATTTAAGGGGGCTTAACTTATTTAGCGAAGCATTTTTGCAAGAACTTGCTTCACTTCGTTTTACGGGCGATATTTATTCGGTTAAAGAAGGTACTATGGTATTCCCAGGCGAGCCTATTTTAACGGTTAAAGCACCTATATTTCAAGCACAGTTAATTGAAACGGCACTTTTAAATATTATTAACCACCAAACTCTTATCGCTTCAAAAGCCGCAAAAATTTGTTACGTTGCTAAGGGCGATAACGTTATGGAATTTGGTCTTCGTAGGGCGCAAGGTCCAGACGCTGGTATTTACGGCTCAAGGGCTTCGATTATAGGGGGTTGTAATTCAACGAGTAACGTTTTAGCAGGTAAAACGTTTAAAATACCGGTTGCAGGTACTCACGCTCACAGTTGGGTAATGAGTTTTGATACGGAACTTGAAGCGTTTATGGCTTACGCTAACACATATCCTAACGCGACGCTTTTATTGGTTGATACTTACGATACTTTAAAAAGTGGTATTCCTAACGCTATAAAAGTTTTTGATTATTTAAAAAGTCAAGGCAAAAAACCTTTAGGTATAAGAATAGACAGTGGCGACTTAGCCTACCTTACTAAAAAGGCTCGTAAAATGCTTGACGATGCAGGTTATCCCGACGCTATTATTTGTGCAAGTGGCGATTTAGACGAAAAGTTAATTCAGTCTTTAAAATTACAAGGGGCGTGCATTAATTCTTGGGGTATAGGAACTAAACTTATTACCAGCGCAGATATGCCAGCCCTTGGTGGAGTATATAAAATGGCGGGCGTTGTTAAAGAAGACGGTACTATAATTCCTAAAATTAAAGTTAGTGAAACTAGTGCTAAAATTACAAACCCAGGCTTTAAGAAAATAGTTAGAATTTACGATAATCAAACTAAAAAGGCTGAAGCCGACCTTATAATGCTACAAGGCGAAGTTATTGATACGACTAAACCTTTAACTATTACGCACCCTATCGAGACGTGGAAGAAAATTACGTTTACCGATTACAGTATAAAAGAACTTACCTTTAAGGTAGTTGAAAGGGGTGTTTTATGCGTTGAAATTCCGTCGCTTAAAGATATAGCGTTACACGCTAAACAAGAAATGGAAAGTTTTTGGGACGAGTATTTACGAATTGATAAACCGCACATTTATAAAGTTGACTTGTCAGACGCATTATTATCGCTTAAAAACGGTATGCTTGAAGAAATAAGAAAAGGAAAATCTTAATGTATAACAAAGAGAATTTAGTTAAAGATAAATCTACAACTGAATATCAAATTGAAAACAAATATAATACTGAAGTTGCTCTTTTAAAAACTTTTATTGATAAATTTTCAAAATACGTTAACGAAATAGTTAAAAATAACCCTAACGATAAAACGAGAAAAACCGACGCTACCGTTAGAATAATTAGCGATATTTTAAACGAAAAAGAAAGTAAAACTTTTACAAGTATTGATAAAATCAAAGAAATTTATAAAATTATTAGCGACGGTTCTACTGAAAAAGAAAGACAATCGTTATACGGCGAAGGGGTTAACGGCTTTAGGTTGGACGACGTGCTTAACCCTAAAGAAGAACTTTCGCTTAAAGACTTACTTAGTGAACTTGGGGTAACCGAATAATGTTTTATTTAATATGTTTAGCAATAGTAGGGGGCGTGCTTACCCTTGATTTAGTTTCAAAATATTTTATTGCCCTTAATAAAACTGATAGCGTAGTTATTCCGCATTTATTAAAATTTCATTACACGACTAACACGGGTTCGGCTTTTAGTTTTTTAGGTGATAAAGAGTGGGCAATGCCTATGTTTATTACTTTAACTTTTATAGTTTTAGCCGTTATTTTAGGCTACGTTGCTTTTTCAATTATTAAAAAAAGGCAGTTGTCTAAATGGCTACTTGTAGCAATATCTTTAATAGTTGCCGGCGCGATAGGTAATTTAGTTGATAGAATAATTTTAGGCTACGTTAGAGATTTTATTTTCGTATTTTATAACACGAAAATTTTTACAGCCATATTTAACGTTGCAGATATAGCCTTAGTAGTTGGCGTAATTATGATATGCTTTTACTTGCTGTTTTTAGATAAAGAAGCGATTTTTAAAGCAATTAAAAAACAAAGTACCGAAAAAGATGAGTAATATGGAAAAGATAATTACCGTTGAAAATGCAAACGGGGCTAGGGCAGACGTATATTTGGCTGAAAAATTAAGTTATACCCGTTCAAAAGTTAAAAAATTATTAGACGATGAAAAGGCTACGATTAACGGCAAGCCGTTAAAACCACGAGACGTTTTAAAAGACGGCGTTATTATAACTCTTGACGAAGGCGAACTTAAAGACACGGGGTTAACGCCTACTAATATTGAAATTGATATAGTTTATCAAGATAAAGATTTAGCCGTTATAAATAAACCACAAGGATTAACGGTACACGCTGGTAATGGGATTAAAGGTAGTACGTTAGTAAACGCACTTTTATATCATTTAGACAGTTTAAGTGGTATAAACGGTGTTTTGCGACCTGGTATTGTGCATAGAATAGATAAAGATACGTCTGGTTTATTAGTAGTTGCTAAAAACGATTTTAGTCACGTTGAACTTCAAAAACAAATTGCTGAAAAAACTTGTAAAAGAAGATACTTAGCCTTAGTTGAAGGGGTAGTAAAACAAGATACGGGCGTTATTGAAACGTTTATAGGTCGTTCAACTAAAAACCGTACTATGATGGCAGTTACGTCTAGTGGTAGGCGAGCAGTTACCCATTTTAAAGTGCTTGAAAGGTTTGAAAGTAATACTTTAATGGAGTTCGTTTTAGAAACGGGTAGAACGCATCAAATAAGGGTGCATTCTAAACACATAAATCATCCAATCGTAGGTGATTTAGTGTACGGCTATAAAAGTAATAAGTTTAATTTAAAAGGGCAGTTACTTCACGCTACCGAATTATCTTTTACGCACCCAACGACGAAAGAAGTGGTAGTTTTTCACGCTCCGCTTCCTAGTTATTTTGAAGAAGTGTTACGAAAATTAAAAAAGAGTGGTTAAATAAAAAATTGCTTAAAAACAAAATATTGACAAATTAAAAAATATAAAGTAAAATATATAGTTGTATTTAACTTTTAGATAAAGGAGAGTTTTATGGTAGACAATTTAGAAAACGTAGGCAAATTTATGGTTGTTAGTTTTTGCAAAGAAGACTATAAAATTGTAAAAGAAGACCTTGATTTCTTAGCACAAAACAACGTTCATTTATGGTACATCGACCCAGAAAATAGGGAAGAAAATTGGGAAATTAGATTTTCAAAAGCAATAACTAACGTTAATTGTAAGGGCGCAATAATCTTTAACAGTGCTGAAGCGTTCGTTGACGAAGACGCGCATAAAGAAAGAAAAATGATTATTGATAGACATAATGATTTTTCAATTTTTAGATATTATGCTATTAATATCGGTTCAAAAGATTATCAAAAATTAATTGCAGACGCATTTTCGTTAGCAACTGCAAGAAAAATTGAACTTTTAAATTATATTGACGAAATTAAAAATATGGCAAACGATAACGTCTTTTATTTTTCAAGGCGTGATTCAAAGCAATGTACGGCAAAAATAATGAAAGACATTGCAAAGCCTAACTTAATAATTTACGATAAAGAAGCAGGTACTGAAGAATTTGATAACGTACATACAAAATTTGAAGCCTATACGGGTGAAGAACCTTATTTATTCGTAAGTTATTCGCATAGAGATTGCACGACGGTATATCACATTTTAGATATTTTATACGACCACAAGTACAGATTATGGTACGACGACTCTTGCGAAACGGGTAACGATTTTAGAGACGAATTAAGAAGAAGAATAGAAAATTCGTCGGCAGTGTTATTATTCGTTTCAAAAAGTTCAATGGCATCGCCTTTCTGTGGTATGGAAATAATCGTTGCGCGTGAAAACGGTAAAAAGTTATATCCAATATATTTAGACGACACGGCAGTTCCTGCAGCGTTTGAATTATTGCTTGCTAACACTCATCACGGCACTGTACAAGACGTTGATAAACTTATAAAATCATTAATAAGGGATTTACCAGCAGAAACTATGGATAGATTAACGATAGAAAACGGATATCTTAAAAGATGTGAAGATAACGGCGAATCAATCACCGTTCAAGAAGGTATTAGGGTTATTTGCCAAAACGCTTTCAAAGAAAGAAAGGCGCTTCACACGATTGATTTACCTGAATCACTTGAAATTATCGAAGCCGAAAGTTTTAGGGGTTGTTCTAACTTAGAAAGTATTGAAATACCTGAACGCACTACGAAAATTGGCGAAAGCGCGTTTAGGGATTGCGTTAACGTTAAAGCGTTAACGTTACATAATCCAAGAATTAAAATTAACGAAAGGGCGTTTGAAAACTGTGCTTCACTTGAAAGTATTAAATTGCCAGACGGTATGATGGAAATTTACGGTGGTGTATTTAACAGTTGTAAAGCCTTAAAGAGCATTGATTTACCTTCACAACTTATCGTTATTGGTGAAAACGCTTTCTCTGACTGTATCGGTCTTGAAAAAATCGTTTTACCTTCTACTTTAACTAAAATTGACGACTTAGCCTTTAACGGTTGTTTAAGTTTAAAGAGTATCGACCTTGGTACTAACGTTAAAAAGATTGGTAAAAGTGCTTTCAAAAACTGTAAGGCTTTAACCAATGTTACTATACCCGTTTCAGTTTCTTGCATTAGCGAAGCGCCGTTTAGGGGTTGTGAAAATTTAAAGAGCATTAAAGTAGACGCTAAAAATAGATACTTTAAGAGTGAACCTAATAAAAAAGACGGTAGCGACTTAGTATTATTTAATAAAAACAAGTCTACGATTATCGCTTATCCGTCGGCTAGCCGTGAAGTTCAATACGATATTCCAGATTCAGTTACTATTATTAGCGAGTGGGCGTTTAGCGAAAGTAAAAAACTTAATAGAATTACAATTCCAGATAGCGTATACGAAGTAAGAGAAGGTGCTTTCTCAAACTGTGCGTTACTTGACGAAATTGATATTCCTGATTCAGTTACTAAGATTGACGACTGCGCGTTTAGGGGCTGTTCTAACTTAGAAAGAATAACTATTCCTGACTCGGTAGTTGAAATTGGTTGGGGTGTGTTCGATGGTTGTGAAGATAAAGTAGTCGTATACTGTAACGAAGGTAGTGAAGCGCAAAAATATTGCCGTCTTTTAGGCATTAGGGAAATGCGTATCCCTCAAGACAAATAATAAGGTGATAAAATGGCTTTAACATTAAGTATTTGTGGAATTACTTGTTTGTCTATAATTTTATCAATATTGTTTTTCCCTAATATTACTTTTAAAAAGATAAAAATTAGTACCTATTGGGTTATTGCTTTAATAGGCGCAATATTGCTTTTTATATTTGGTAGTGCGTCTTTAGGCGAATTTGGTGCTGAATTAATTTCAGATAAAGCAGTAAATCCGTTAAAAATTTTAGTAATTTTCATTACTATGACGTTAATGTCGGTATTTCTCGACTCGGTAGGGTTTTTCAAATATTTTGCAAACCTTGCCTTAAAAAAAGCCGGCAATAGTCAATTTAAACTTTTTATTTGGCTTTATATTATAGTGTCTGTTTTAACGGTCTTTACGTCAAACGATATTATAGTTTTAACGTTTACCCCATTTATTTGTTACTTTTCAAAGCACGCAAAAATTAACCCAATACCGTATTTAATAACTGAATTCGTTGCCGCTAATACATGGAGTATGTTTTTAATAATTGGTAACCCTACTAACATTTACTTAGCGACTTCGTTAAATATAGGATTTTTAGAATATACAAAGGTAATGTTTTTACCTACAATATTCTCGGGGCTTGCTTCGTTCATAGTTTTATACTTAATATTCAACAAAAGTTTAAAACAAAAAATGCCTGAAGATAGAATAGTTGAAGACGTTGTTATAACCGAAAAGGTTAGTATGATTATCGGTCTTGCCCATTTAATAGCGTGCATAATTTTACTTGTTATATCGTCTTATATCGGGCTTGAAATGTGGTATATTTGTTTAGGTTTTTGCCTTTCATTATATATAAGCGTATTCGTTTACAAATTGATTAAAAAAGAAAAGGTTAATAAAGTTACGGCTTGTTTTAAGCAAGCGCCTTGGGAACTTATTCCTTTCGTTTTATCAATGTTCGTAATAGTTTTATCGCTTAAAAACTGTGGCTTTACTAAACTTGTAGCCGACTTTTTAAATGGTGGCGACGCTGTTTGGACATACGGTATAAGTTCTTTCTTCGTAGCCAATGTTATTAATAATATTCCTATGAGTGTGCTTTACTCGTCAATAGTTCCATATTTAAGTGGGGCAAGTTTAACGGGTGGAATATTTGCTTCGGTAATCGGCTCTAATATCGGTGCGTTTTTATCGCCAATAGGCGCGCTTGCAGGTATAATGTTTAGTTCAATTATGAACAGTCACGGCGTTAAATTTACTTTCGTTGACTTTTTAAAGTACGGCGTAGTAGTGGCAATACCAACCTTGCTAGCATCGCTTTTCGGCTTATGGCTTATACTTTTAATTTAAACTAAAAAGTCTAATCGTTATGGTTAGACTTTTTTAATGCTAAAAATTTTGAATAAACTAACATAATTATTTGACAAACTAAAAGTAGTATTGTATAATAACAAGGCTTAAAAAAATTAAAATACACTTTGCGCCGTTAGCTCAGCTGGATAGAGCGTCGGTCTACGGAACCGAAGGTCAGGAGTTCGAATCTCTTACGGCGCGCCATTAGTAACTCGTTTGAACTTTTTAGGTTCAAGCGAGTTTTCTTTTATATCTTCAAGGCTTTCGGTATTTTCGATAGCCTTTAATTGTTTTATGGTGTACGGTGTTGCAACCGTGCTTAACGGAAAGGTTAAAAGTAGAACACGGCAAACGGAACGTCAAATTCCTATTTTAAAGCCGTTATATGAATACCGGGAGCAACTTGAAAATTTTTCGCCGAGCAATTATTCCGTTTACGTTATTCAAAACGAATAT
>JAZOUX010000127.1:0-3948 GCA_045658325.1 Christensenellaceae bacterium
CCGCTTGGCCTCCGACTTAGAAAAGGTAAAAATTTAACAAAATCACAATTAGACTTTTATAAAGGCGCTGTTAGTGGTTTTTTAGAATTTTATAATAAGAAAATTACTGGTTTTGAAAGACCAAAAAAAGTTTCTCGTATAACCGACGATTTTGATTATACGGACACTGGAAGAATTAAAGGTTCTTATGTCGACGGAAGATTTGAACCTGATTAAAATACAAATAATAAAATAAAAAATAATAGTCGTGCTGACTTTAAACGCGAGGAAAAATTATGGAATTAAAAAAACATGCAAAAACTGATAAAATCAAGTGGATTATCACTACCGGTTTAATCGCAATTTTATCAGTAGGTTTAATCGCTGTTGGCGTAAAAGTATCTAACAACGAAAAAACAAAGACGATTGATTCAAGCGCTTGGACGTATGAAATCGGTGCAATTGACTCTAACGGTGATTATTTAAGAGACACGTCTTCTACCGTAATGAAAGACTTTATTACAACTGACGGACTTAAAATTGCTATTAAAGACGATGCAACGATAACGTACAGCGTACACTTCTATAACGAAGACCAAGAATATATTGGTTCAAGTGATGTATTAACTGAAGATTTAGAATTTTCGGCATTACCAACTGATTCTGAATTTGCTAATGCTAAATATGTAAAAGTGGAAGTAACGCCTACTAACGACGCTGAAGTTAGTTTTTTTGAAATTAACGGTTATGTAGGACAATTAAGTATTACAGTTAATAAGTAAAAGTAGGTGGTAGATATGGCGAAAATGAAGAAAAAGACGCGTAATATTATATCAATAATACTTGTTGCTTTGTTAACGATAGGCGCTGGTTTTGGTATACACGCAATAGTTTCGGTAAAAACAAAAACAATATCGCCGTCTATCTTTTCAACTGGTAGTCTTAATGTTAACGGCGAATACGTCGCAAGCAAAAAGTCGTTATATAACGAAAATATGTTTGAGTGCCAAGGCTTAAAAATTCAAAGAGATTTTGAAAGTACTGTAACGTACGACGTTCATTATTATGACGTTGCAGGTGTGCATTTAGGTGAAGAAAACGTTACTGGTGAATATTACGAATTACCAACACAATATGAAAATGCAAGATATTGTCGTTTAGAAATTAAGCCACAAGGTGGTAAAGATATAAGTTTTTTTGAAAGATATAATATTGCAAAACAACTTACTATAACAGTAGATAAAGACCAAGATTACACTAAACACAATAAATTACAAAGCGTAAATGCATATGGTTATAGGTTTAATGATGGCAAATATGAAAAGCCACAAAAAGACGAAATTGCTTGCTCGCCTATACTAATATGTGATTCTCAAGGCAATTATTATAATCGTATTGTTATTTTAACTAATTACGATTTAAACGTAGGTAAAATTGATACTATTTATTTCGTAAATAATAATGTAGAAACCACTGCTAATACGGGGGCTTTTGTTGTTGATAAAAAAGATTTAAGTCCAGATAATGGCAAAAAGACAATATATGACGGTTATTATTGTTATGAAATAACTATTAACCCTGCTGAAGATTTTAAAAATGTAGGTACTGGCGGCATAGGTCAAGGTTGTGATGTTTTTGCAATATTTAACTTTGTAAGAACGCAAGAACAACCACAAGTATATTTGTATAACTATACTACCAAAACAGCGCAATCTTGATAAAGGTGGTGTGTTATGGAAAAATTTAAGTTTTTGTTAATACCGTTATTAGTTGTTTTAATAGCGTTTGGTAGTACTAGTTTGATAATAGGGCTTAGTAAAAACAAGGACCGTAAAGTAATTACGGCAAGTGATTTTTACGTTGGTGGCATAGATTCGGAAGGACAAACCATAGACAGCGAAACAACGTTTGTTACGGATAAGATAGGCGTTCAAGGTTTGTCTATCGTACCAGACTTTAATTCGGAAGTAACGTATAAAGTTTATTATTACGATGCTTTAATGAATTTAAAACTTGTTTCGGAAGAACACCGTGGCGCATATAGTCCAGTTGTTAGCGACAATATAAAGTTTTGTAGAATACAAATTTTCTTATTTGGTAAAAAAGCAAGTTTTTGGAATAAAAATCATTACGTTTCACAATTAGATATTAGCGTAAACAAAAATCAAGTTATAGAAACCAAAGAAGAAAAAATAGGTTTATTTGTAGATAAAGTTATAATACATTACAAAAATGGTATTAGTTCGACTATGGAATATGGCGTTGAATGTATAGAAGATGGCCATAACTTTTATCAAGTTAAAGTAAAAAATGCTGATTTATATGTAGAGTCTTACGAAATAGTATTTAATCGTAAAGTTTCGTTAGTTGAAAATATGAGTTTACCTTGGGACTATTACTACGTTAAATTTACTGATAACAGTGTAATATTGACGTATACGGCTAATAAAGGTATACAAGTTGCAAGTACAGGACCTTCGCTTGATTTAACTATAGCAAATAAACTTTTTGTAGATATGTATGGCAATAAGTTAAATATAGGCGTATATGCAAAAGTAAGGTTATAAAGAAAAGAACGCTACCCGTTTAAAAATTTAAGCGTGTAGCGTTTTTTAAAAAATATGGAGCTAAGATTATGGGAAAGAAAAATGTTAAAGGAAGAAAGTGGAATCGAGCGCACGAGTTTTCTAAAAGAAAACCGACAAAGTCAACAAGTGGTCATCCAGCGTATATTTACGGTAAGTCTGGTAGACAACGTAAGTATTTAGCATTTACGCATTCACCCACAACTAATGGTGTACAAAACGAAAAATTAAAAGCAAATATTGACGGTAGTAAAGACCCTTGTTATTTAAGAACTATTCCGTTGTATGCTACTGTCGACCAGTTTGATAAACCACCAAAAGATTATAGTTTACGGACTGATTATGATAAAGAACTTATAAAAAAGCATAAAAAATAAAGACAGTCTGCAATAATGCACTCTGCACACATCCGTTTTAACGGCAGGCCACTGTCTTATGCAAACATTATATATAAATATGGCATTATAGTCAAGCAAATTTTGACAAAAAGGAAAAAATTATGTTAGAAGGCAAAAGAAATGACAACGTAATACGCAATAGATTAGTAGCGTTATTAGTAGCGTGCTACTTTCTTTTTGCGTATTTTATATTTTTACCGGTCAAACCGGTATTTGCTAGTGAAACTTTACAGCACCATTATGAAACGTCTAGCGTTGCTGACGATTTAAATGAATTAAATATAAGTACTGACGCAAGTTACGATACGGTAAAAACGTTATATTTTTTAGAATATGGCTATGGTTATGACGGGCTATATTCAATTTATATATATACGTACATACCTTTAAACAATACTTCTATATCTAACATAATTTATGATAGCCCAAAAAACACTATCACTTTTGGTTTTACTGATACCGAAGAAGACGTTTTACGTGTAGATTATCACAAACTTAAAATATCAACTAAAGGTATTAATGAAAATACTGACAATAAAACGTGGTCCTTAGAAAACAAATCTAAAACCGGTGTTTTTGTAAAGAGGAAAGTTGATTTAAATAATAATGATTTTATATTATCTAATTGCAAACACAGGTATTATTGCGTTTCTGGCGTAGAATTACACGAAGAACGTAATTCCACAGCAACTGAATTTTTAGTTGGGAATATTTATGATTGTTATACAGGTGATGATAGCAACAATTACATTGGTAGACAAGCATTAGATACGACTAAAGTTGACTTATATCATACTTTCTATAGAACCAGTATGTCTTCAAGCAAAGATGGTTCTATTCCTAATGCTAAAGGTTGTGGTTTTGAAGACCAAATAAGCAGTTGCTATTTTTCATTACCTAAATATATAGGCAACGTTGATACATCTTGTTTATCTTCTATAACAGCAACTTTTAATTATAAATATACAACACCTATGTTAGTTCTG
>JAZOUX010000128.1:0-12659 GCA_045658325.1 Christensenellaceae bacterium
CGAGTTAGTTGGCATATTAGTTGCTTCGTCAACTTGTGAGAATAATTTAGGTGCTGGACCTTCGTTACGAACTGAAATCGAATATAAACCACGAGTTGAGCCTAACATTAAACCGTTTAACGTACCTAAACAAGAAATAACGATACATACGTTTAAGATAGTACCGCCTACCGTGCCGAAAATGTTTTGGAAAGCTTGTGGAGCACCTTTACCAGAATCCATTAAATCAGTCATTGGAGCACCACCACATACTGCTATATTGTATACAATGTAAATAACTACTACGATTAACGCACCTAATAATAAAGCAAGTGGTAAGTTCCTTTTAGCGTCTTTAATTTCACTGTTAATTGACGTTGCTATAATCCAACCTTCGTAAGCAAATGCCGTAGCACAAACTGCTGCAAATAATTCTGGTGCGCCAGAAGATTGAGATAATTCGTTACCGATAAAGTTTTGAATTAACAAACCAACGTTTGCGCCTGGTGCTGTAATTAAACCAGCAATAACGCCAACGATACCCATTAATATTAACGGAATAAGTTTAATTACAGTAGTAGATACTTGGAAATAACCAGCGATTTTTGGTGAAAGTGCGTTTACCACATACGACATTATAAGGAAAAATCCTGCTAAAATCATAACTTCAGCCGATACGAGCGACCAACCGAATAATACACCGAAATATCTTGCAGATACCCACGCTAAAACTGACGTCATTGCCGGATAGTAAATAGTAGTTACGAACCAACCAACGTAATATGCGTATCTTTTACCACAAGTTTCTTCAGCGTAGTCAACTACACCGTTAACTTTAGAATATTTAGTAGCCATAACTGCAAATTGTGAAGCACAAATTACCATTACGAGACCACCGATAGCCCAAGCAAGAATACTTAACGCTACGTTACCTTTCGTTGCAACTAAGATATTTTGTGCTTTAAAGAAAATACCCGAGCCAACAACGATACCTACAACCATACATATAGCCGTAATTAAGCCATATTTTTTAGTAAGTTTATTTTCCATAAAATTCTCCTTTACCTTATAGGTAAATATTTAATAAAAGTATTTTAACATATATTTTTTGCGTTGTCAAATATTATAAAATATTTAGATTAAAATTTTTCAAAAGTTTTTATATAATTAACTATTTTATTTTTATTACTTAATTAAATTAAGTGTTTATCGTTACAAAAACGATTTGTTTTTATTTTAAACATATTTAATATAAGTAAAATCTGCTTTAAAATTTAAAAACGGTTGTATTAACCAACCGTTTTTTTATAATTATTTTGCGTATTCAATACTGCGAGATTCCCTAATTACGTTAACCTTAATTTGACCTGGATATTCAAGTGAACTTTCAATCTTTTTAGCAATATCTTTTGCTAAGAACATTGCTTGACTATCGTCAACTTGTTCTGGTTTTACGATAACCCTTATTTCTCTACCCGCTTGGATAGCGTACGACTTTTCAACACCTTTAAACGAGTTTGCAATATCTTCAAGTTGTTCAAGTCGTTTAACGTAACTTGACTCAATTTCACGCCTTGCGCCTGGTCTAACGCCCGAAATAGCGTCGGCTGCTTGAACTAATACGGCTTCAATGTATTTAGGCTCAACGTCGCCGTGGTGAGATTCAATACAGTTGATAACAGCCTTATTTTCTTTATACTTTTTGGCTAATTCAACGCCTAAGTTAATGTGCGTACCTTCGTTTTCAAAGTCAACGGCTTTACCAATATCGTGTAAAAGACCACCACGCTTAGCAAGATTAACGTCAACGCCGAGTTCTTGCGCAAGTAAACCTGCAATATGCGCTACTTCTAACGAGTGTTGTAATACGTTTTGACCGTAACTCGTTCTATATTTAAGCCTACCTAAAAGTTTAATAAGTTCTGGGTGAACACCGAATAAGTTCATTTCAAATACGGCGTTTTCACCTGCTTCTTTAATAATATTGTCTAAATCTTTTTTAACTTTATCAACCGTTTCTTCAATTCTTGTCGGGTGAATTCTACCGTCTTGAATAAGTTTTTCAAGCGCTAAACGGGCAACTTCACGCCTAACCGGGTCAAAGCCTGAGGCAACTACGATTTCTGGCGTATCGTCGATTATTAATCTAATACCCGTAGCATTTTCAAGGGCAGTAATATTTCTACCTTCCCTACCGATTAAACGAGCCTTCATATCGTCGTTAGGAATTGCTATTGACGTTACCGTTAATTCGTTACTTTGGTCTACTGCACAGCGTTGAATTGCTAAACTGATAATTTCTTTAGCCTTCTTATCTGCTTCGTCTTTTGCTTGTTGTTCAGCGTTCCTTACATAGCCTGCAACGTCACGCCTTGCTTCTTCTTTAATCTCTTCAATAAGCATTTGTTTTGCTTCTTCAAGAGTCATTTGAGATACCTTTTCAAGTTCTTGAACGAATAATTCGTGTTGCGACTGTAATTTTGCTAAAAGTTCTTCAACTTCGATATTCTTTTTTTCAAGTTCCTTTTCTTCTTGTAAAAGATCTTCAGCCTTTTTTAATAAGTTAGCGTCTTTCTTGTTAAGAATTTCGTCTTTTTGATTAAGACGTTGTTCTATACGTTGAAATTCTGCCCTTTTTTCACGAGATTCGTTTTCAAAATCTCTCCTTAATTTTAATTCCTGTTCCTTAATTTCTACTATTGCTTCCTTTTTTAAAACTCGGCATTCTTCTTCTGCCTTAGAAAGCATTTCTGCTACAACCTTTTCAGTTGAGCCTATCTTTTTTTCCCTTGCCTTTTTTAAGACAACGTAGTCTACGAGTAGACCAAGTATCAAACAAATAACGCCTACGCCAATAGGAATTATTACGTCTAAAAATGGATTAAGTAACAGGATGGTTGTAAAACTAGTCATTATAACGACCCCCTGTAAATAATTTATTAAAATATTATATCAAAATAATTGAAATAGTAGTCTAATATGAATATATTGTATATCAAAATTATAAAATTGTCAATATATAGTTATAAATAAATATTATATTAATTAAAAAAAGCGTTAAGATACACTCTTAACGCCTTTAATTTTAGTCATTTTCAGTCTTTGAAGGTTTGCTAGCCATTGCTTGCCTAATTTTTTCTTCAAGTTCGTTTTTAAAGTCAACGTTGTCTTTTAAATAATCTTTAGCCTTTTCTCTACCTTGAGCAAACTTTTCACCGTTATAACTAAACCAAGCACCCGATTTATCAACTATGCCGTATTCAACTGCCATATCTATAATACAACCTACTTGAGAAATGCCTTCACCGTAAATAATATCAAATTCAGCCGACTTGAACGGTGGAGCAACTTTGTTTTTAACGATCTTAGCCTTAGTTCTATTACCAATTAAACCGTCGGCACCCTTTAAAGCGTCAGCCTTTCTAACGTCAATTCTTACGCTTGCATAGAATTTTAACGCTTTACCACCTGGTGTAGTTTCTGGATTGCCAAACATAACGCCAACCTTTTCTCTTAATTGGTTAATAAAAATTACGCAAGTTTTACTTTTGTTAGTAATACCCGTTAACTTTCTTAATGCTTGTGACATAAGTCTGGCTTGTAAACCAACGTGTTGGTCGCCCATTTCACCTTCGATTTCAGCCCTTGGAGTTAACGCTGCAACCGAGTCTATTACGATTATATCAACTGCACCACTTCTAACTAAACTTTCAGTAATATCAAGCGCTTGTTCGCCCGTATCTGGTTGAGATACATATAAATCGTCAAGATTTACGCCAAGTTTTGCTGCGTATGACGGGTCTAAAGCGTGTTCAGCATCAATAAACGCGGCAATACCACCTTTCTTTTGCGTTTCGCTGATAATATGAAGGGCTACCGTCGTTTTACCAGAAGATTCTGGCCCGTATATTTCAACTATTCTTCCCCTAGGAACACCCCCAACACCAAGCGCATTGTCAAGAGCCAAACAGCCCGTTGGTATAACTTCAATATCAACGCTTGCCGAATTTTCGCCAAGTTTCATAATTGAACCTTTACCGTATTGCTTTTCAATTTGTGCTAATACTTGCTCTAATGCTTTTTGTTTTTCTTCCATTTTATTTATCTTCCTTTATCGTTATTATTTATAAGGTTAAACCTGTTAAACCACGTTAAAATGGGGATTCCTTAACTCTTTTATTGCTAAAAAAAGTGCGTAATTTACCCCTTGCAATACAATTTGACTTCTATCGCCTTTAAAATTAAATTTGTACGCCTTTATACGCTTTTCACCACCGACTGCTATATAGCACAAGCCGACTGGAAAATTAGAATCGTCACTGTTTGGACCTGCTATGCCCGTAGTTGAAATAACAAAATCAACTTCATTTTCTTGCATTAAACCATAAGCCATTTCGTACGCTACTTGAGCACTTACTGGTTGACAAGCATCAAGCGTTATTCTTTTTACCTTTAAACGACTTATTTTGGCTTCAACTGAATAGGCTACGATTCCTTCGTAAAAAACTTTACTAGCCCCACTTACCGACGTTATTTTACTTGCTACTAATCCACCCGTAAACGACTCGGCAACCGAGATGGTTTTATTTTGTACCGTTAAAATTTTTACTAACTGGTTTTCAAGCGTAATATCTTCTTCTGCGTATATATTTTTGTAAAAGGTAGTTAAAAAGTCTTTATTTAAAAGGTCGAAATCACTGCTTGTAAAATCGCCTTTATTTATTTCTACTTTAAAGTCACCTAAATTCTCTTGAATTTTATATTGTACCTTATACTTTTTAAAAAAAGTTTCAATTACGCTTTTTTTGGTATCAAAAAGTTTGTAAACGTATATCATTGTTTAAACATACCCTTGTTTTTTACAAGATAACCAATGCCCGAATAAGCCGTTAATATAACTGAAATTACATAAAGAGCAAGTCCTATAAAGTATATGACTACGCCAAATTGAGTTGCTATAAATTCCCTTGCGACAAAAAGCACGCAAATGGCTACGTCGGTAACGAAAGTTTTTACTTTCCCAGCCTTTTCTGCCGCTAAAACTACGCCTTTTGACGACGCTATCATCCTTAATACCGTTACTATAAATTCCCTTGCTACGATTAACGAAACGCCTATTACCCCTAATAATTGATATAAAGTATAGGCAGTTTCCTTTGATAGAAGACCTAGTGAAGCAAATCCACCACTTAATATTGTTGGGTCGGCTAAAATTAATATTAACGACGTTAATACTAAAATTTTGTCAGCAATAGGGTCTAAAAATTTACCTAAGTCGGTAACTAAATTATACTTTCTTGCTATGTATCCGTCTAAAAAATCAGTTATTGAAGACACGGTAAATATAACGGCTACCATTAAAAACCTAAAAGGTATTGCTTGTATAAAAAATACTGCTATCATTAACGGAATTAATAAAATTCTTATTATTGAAAGTTTGTTTGGCAAATTCATTGTTTTACTCCCCCATACAAATCGTAACTGTCGCAATTTTCGATTAAAATTACATACCGTTCACCTTGATTAACAATTTCGTCACTAGTAAAATAAACCTTACCGTCTATATCGGGTGCGTTAAAATACGCACGACCAACGAAACACTGTTTATCGTAATCAATTCCGTCACAAATAACTTCTAAGTGTTTACCTATAAACGTTTTTAAATAGTTTTTAGAAATTCTTTTTTGAACGGAATACAATTTTTTAACCCTAATCTCTTTAACTGCTTCGTCAACTTGATTAGGTAATTTATAAGCGGGCGTACCGTATTCCCTAGAATATGCGAAGAAGCCACAGTTAGTTAGTTTTGCTTTTTTAATAAACTCAACTAAATTATTAAACGCATTTTCGTCTTCCCCCGGGAAGCCCGTTATAAAGGTTGAACGGATAGCAATATTAGGAACTGCAGTTTTTAACTTGTTAATTAATGCAAGATATTCTCTGCCACTGCCCTTTCTATTCATTAATTTTAAAATTTTGTCGTCTGCGTGTTGAAGTGGAATATCTATATATTTTACAACCTTGTCGTTAGTTTTTAATTCTTCAATTAATTCGTCGGTTATCATATCTGGATAGCAGTATAAAAGCCTTATACTACCGATATTTTCAAGTAAACTCAACTTTTTAATCAACTCAACTAACTTTGGTTTGCCATACAAATCAACGCCGTACCGTGTAACGTCTTGCGCAACTAAAATTAACTCGTCTAAATCACCTAAAAGTTTTGCTTCTTCAATTAAAAGTTCCATTTTAGTTGAATTAAACGCACCACGAATTTTAGGAATTAAACAATATGTACACTTATTATTGCATCCGTCTGCTATTTTAAGATAAGAATAATGACATACGGTTGTCAAAACTCTTTCTTTTTTATAAAAATTTTTATTTTTGTTAACTAAATTTACCCTACTACCTAAATAAACGCTATTTATCGCTGTTGGTAAAAGGTCGTAATCGTTTATCCCTAAAAAGCCGTCTACTTCAAATAAATCGTCATAAATATCGTTTATGAATTTTTGTGGTAAACACCCCGTAACTATAATTTTTTCTAAACAACCATTACTACGGTATTCGTTTACTTCAAATATAGTTTGAATTGCTTCAGCCCTTGCCGTTTCTAAAAAGGCGCAAGTATTTATTACGATTACGTTAGCGTTTGATATATCGTTAGTTATTGTAAAATGCTCGTTTATAACGGCTAGCATTTTTTCAGTATCAACCCTATTTTTGTCGCACCCTAGCGATATTACGCCAACTTTTTTATCTTTAAGTTTCATCATTTTGTGAACCAAATTTTTCTTCAAATTCTTCCTTCGTTATAAGGACTTTTCTCTTATTATTAACTGAATCAACTGAAATATAACCCTTTTCAGTAAGCCAGTCGATTATTTTGCCTGCTCTTGGAAAACCTACTGCAAGTTTACGTTGCAAGAAAGATATTGATAACAACCCACCGTATTCAATACCTAATTTTAAGGCTTTAATATTGATATCGTCTATCTTGTCGCTACTTTCGACTGCTTGTTGAGTATAGGCTTGTTGCGTATCTTCAGGAGTAGTACAAGTAGCCATAATTTTTGACCAACTGTTTTTATCAAAATACGCTTTGTTATGGTCGGTTACATAGTCGATTACCGAATACATTTCTTCATCGCTAACGAAAGCACCCATAACCCTATCGTAAGTTGCCATAGTGTTTGTCTTATATAAACAGTCGCCTTTACCTAAAAGTTTTTCAGCACCCATATCGCCTAAACTAACCCTAGAGTCAACGCTTGACGCAGCACGAAATACTATTCTTGATGGTAAGTTAGATTTAATAGGACCTTCTACAATGTCGGCAGACGGTCTTTGCGCTGCTAATATTAAGTGAATTCCAGCAGCCCTTGCCTTTTGCGCTAAAAGACATACTTTATCGCCTACGCCCTTTTTATCACGCTTCATTATATCGGCAAATTCGTCGATTATAATAACTAACCTTGGAATTGGTTTTTCACCCTTTTGCCTTGCTTGAATATTGTATTGCTTTAAGTTTTTAGCCCTTGCCGTTGATAAAACTCTATAACGCCTATCCATTTCTTCAACTGCCCAAGTCAGCATTGCGCTAGTAGTTTTCACGTCTTCAATAATAGTATTGAATAACATATGGGGAATTCTATGGAAAGGCTCGAAATCAACGAATTTAGGGTCTACTATTATAAACCTAAGGTCAAGTGGACTGTATTTATAAAGTAAACTTATAATCATAGTGTTTAAGCATACGCTTTTACCACTACCCGTAGTACCTGCTATTAAAACGTGTGGCATTTCGGCTATATCTAAAGATATAGGTTTACCTATAATATCTTTACCAAGAGCAAAAGTTAACGTGTTTTGTGAAGCGTTACAAAAATCGTCTGAAACGACTAAATCTTTAATTTTTACCGTTTCAACTACGTTGTTTGGCACTTCAATACCAACGTACGACGTACCCGGTACACGCTCAATCATTCGTATATCGCTAGTTGCGGCAATTCGTAAGTTAAGGTTCTTTTGCTGTTTAGTTATATCTTCAACCCTAACGTTGTCGGGAACGACTATATCAAAACGCGTAACGGCTGGTCCTACGAAAATACGCGCAACCGTCGTTTCAATACCAAAATTTTTAAGGGTTGATAAAATAGTGTTTTTAACTTCTGCCTTAAAAACTTCAATTTGATAATTATTGTCGCTAATAACGGCGTTTTCTAAAAGAGAAATTGGTGGCGGAGTATACTTATAGTCTTTTGGAATATTTTCATAAATATCACTATCTCCACCGTCGTTTTCACTAATCGTACTTTCTTGTATAACCGGATTACCCGTATTTATATCTTTTTCAGTTTCTTTTACGGTATGCTCTTGCTCTTTTTTAAGATTCGACTGAGTTTGAGTCTCTTGAATTATATCTTCAGCGTCGTCTTGGTCATCAAAAGTATCTTGAGTATAATTATTATCAACG
Organism: Christensenellaceae bacterium; assembly: GCA_045658325.1. GTDB lineage: Bacteria > Bacillota > Clostridia > Christensenellales > Borkfalkiaceae > HGM11412. The sequence continues at coordinate 8,459 of JAZOUX010000128.1, forward strand.
TAACTTTCAGCATCTTCAAATTCGTCGACTATATCGGTCTTTTCATCTTCAATTTCTTCATAAGAATATGTTGGCACGTCAAATATTTGCGACGTTTCAGTTCTATCTTCTTGGTCAAAAGTAGGTGCTTCACGTTGCTTATAAATTGGATTTGATACGCCACCGTTATTAGTATAACCACTTGGATTTTGCGCTTGATTATTATAACCATTTTGCGACAACGATAAATTAAGCCTATCACGGCTAAAAGATTGGTTATAACCGTCAACGTAACTGTCGGTATATGGTGAAGTTCTATCACCGTAAAGAATTTGCATATTACGTTCCCTAACGGCAGTGTCGTAACCACCTTGCGAGTAAGGTGAATAACCGTTATTTTGTTGTGGGTGTACGTTTTGGTTAATATATTGCTGTGGTTGATAACCGTTTTGTTGGTACTGGCTTGTTTGTTGTGGATTAACGATAATAACTTGCGGTTGTACCGTTTGAGTGGTAGTCGGTTGTGCTTCAGTCGTCTTAGCAGAAGTTTCTTCTTTACGAGCACTTTCGTTAACTTTAATTTTAATTATTACGCCGATATAAACGAGTAAACTTGCCGATAAAAGTATTATTGCACCGACGTAAGATAAATATTTTACGATTGGATACGTTACGAGTGAAAATAACCAACCACCTGCAACGGCGTTTGAAAACCCTAACCTGCCTTGGTTAAAGGCGTATGACAAATATTCGCTGTAATCGTTAGGATTTTGAAGCCCCGTTATTGACGTTAAAAGTAATAAAACTAAAACTAAAAATAATACCAACCTTTTGATTGTTATTTTAGAGCCGTTATTTTCAATTTTTTTGCCAAAAAGTAGCATAAAGCCCGTTGCGTTTACGCTTAATAATAACGGATAAGAAAAATAGCCGAAAACACCCAATAAAAAATATTGGATTTCGCTACCTAATTCAAATAATACGTCTTCACCAAATACGAGCGCTACTAATAACGTAAACGTAGTTACGATAAGCGTAACGCCAAAAAATTCAATGGTAAAAAACTTATTTTCTGCTTCTTTTTGTTTAATTCCGTTACTCACTTTACTTTATTATCCCCTATTTAATATATTTTAACATAAATAATATAAATAATCAATGCTTTTTCTAATTAGTTACGAATAATATTTTCAATTTTTTATTAAATTTAAACCTTTTTGACAATTTTTACAAGTTTTGCTTTTAAAAATTAAGTACTTGTACTTAAAAATTAAAATAATAGAATTTTTTTATATAAAAATAACCTACCGACCTTGACAAAACAAGTACGGTAGGTAATTTTTTGAAAGAAACAAATTAACTTTTAATTGATTTTATTTTGCTGAATCAATAATATCAACGATATCTTGTACCGTAACGATAGTTTCAGTCTTGTCATCTGGAACGGTAATACCAAATTCTTCTTCTAACGAAAATAACATTTCAACAAGGTCGAGAGAATCTGCACCAAGGTCTTTTATAATTTCACTTGCAGGCGTAACTTTGTCTGCATCTAAACCTAATTTTTCAACTAATAATTCTTTTACTTTTTCAAACGTACTCATAACCCCTCCTTAATTGGTAAATACATTATGCAAATATTTTATCAAAACAAGCCTAACTTGTCAAGAATATTTTTAAATTTTTATTACACCCCTTTCATCGTGAGTGAAATTCTATTCTTTTTAATGTCAACGCCTATTACTTTTACTTTAACTATTTCACCAACCGTTAACACGTCGCTTGGGTGTTTTATAAACTTATCACTTATCTGTGATAAGTGAACTAAACCGTCTTGATGTACGCCTATATCTACGAAAACACCAAAATCAGTTACGTTTCGTACAGTTCCCGTCAATATCATACCACTTTTTAAATCTTCAAGCGTCATAACGTCGCTTCTCAAAATAGGTTGTGGCAAACTGTCCCTAACGTCTCTACCCGGTTTAATAATTTCAGTTACTATATCAATTACCGTATCTTTGCCTAAACCACACTTTTTACAAACTTCGTCGTAACCTACTAACTCTACTTTGTCTTTAATAGCCGAAAGTTTTAAATTTTTAACGTCGTCTTCGGTATAATTGAACATTTTTAAAAGTTTTTCAGCACCTTCGTAAGACTCTGGATGGACTGCAGTATTATCTAAAATGTTTTCACCCCCAACTATTCTTAAAAAGCCTGCGCATTGAGTATAAGCCTTTTCACCTAATCCACTAACCTTTAAAAGTTGCTTTCTACTTACGAAACTACCCTTTTCTTCACGGTGGGCAACTATTTTACTTGCTATCCCTTTGTTTAAACCAGCAACGTGCGACAAGAGCGAAACGGAAGCCGTGTTTAAATCAACGCCTACCGTATTAACACAGTCTTCTAAAACACCGTCTAAAACGTCGTCTAAACGTTGCTTAGGTAGGTCGTGTTGGTATTGACCTACGCCAATTGATTTAGGGTCTATTTTAATAAGTTCGGCAAGTGGGTCTTGAAGCCTTCTTGCAATAGATACAGCCGACCTTTCGCTAACGTCGTAATCTGGAAATTCTTTTGCGCCTAATTCACTTGCAGAATATACCGACGCACCTGCTTCACTCACTACTATATAACTTACTTTACCCTTATAATCTTTAATAACTTCGTTTACGAAAATTTCAGACTCTTTTGACGCTGTACCGTTACCGATAGAAACTATATCAACGTTATATTTTTCAATTAATTTTTTGATAATAACTTTGGCTTCTTGCGTCTTTTTATCGCTTTGAATAGTTGGATAAATTACGGCTTTATCTAATACCTTGCCCGTTTTATCAACTACGGCAAGTTTACACCCCGTTCTATAACCTGGGTCGAAGCCTAAAACCGTTTTACCTTTTATTGGCGGTTGCATTAAAAGTGGCTTTAAATTTATTTCAAACGTTTTTATCGCCTTTTCTTGCGCCGACTCAGTTAAAAGGGACCTAACTTCCCTTTCAATAGACGGTTTTATAAGTCTATCATAAGCGTCTTCACACGCTAAAAGTATAAGTTCTTTGTAAGGACTTTCACCTTTCAAGGTGAAATTAGCACAAGTTTTAACACCGATTTCTTTATCTATTTGTAAAGTTACTTTTAAAACCCCTTCCTTTTCGCCACGGTCAAAAGCAAGAACTCTATGCGCTTTTAATTTTGTGATAGGCTCGCTAAAATCTTTATACATTTCGTACACGCTAGCCTTTTCGTCATTTTCGTCAACACCCTTAGCGAAAGTAGTTGAAATTACCCCTAATTTCAAGTAAAAATACCTTAATTTTTTTCGTATTTCAGCATTATCGCTTATACGCTCGCAAATAATATCTAGCGCACCGGTAATTGCTTCTTTTGATGTTGAAACACCCAACTCTGCATTTATAAAATTTTTACTAATATCTTCTATTTTTGCACCTTTACTATCTTGTGCTTCAATAATATCGGCAAGTGGACTTAAACCTTTTGCTACGGCTACAGTTGCCCTAGTTTTTTTCTTTTGTTTAAAAGGTCTATAAACGTCTTCTACTTCGGTTAAAGTAGTGGCGTTATTTAAAGAAACGGCTATATCGTCAGTATATTTGCCTTGTTCGGTTATAGATTTAGTAACTTCTTCTTTCCTTTTTTCAAGATTACGCAAATAAGTTAATCTATCAAGTAAATTACGCAAAACTTGGTCGTCAATATGCCCCGTCATTTCTTTACGATACCTTGCTATAAACGGTACGGTGTTACCTTCGTCAAGTAGCGTTATAATATTTGTAGTATGTTCAGTAGTTAAGTTAAATTCTTGCTTAATTTGTTCGGTAATACTCATAAAATAAATCCTTTATAAAAAATAAAATTTTTTACACATATCTAATATAGCAAAGCAACGTTAAAAAGTCAATAGCAAAAAGACTTTTTTTTGATATTAAAAAACAGCGTTTAAACCACGCTAAGTTTACATACTCGCAAATTCCCGTATGGACAAAAGGATTGCGCCGTGCTAACGGCCGAACCGTAGGTTCGAGTTCCGTTTTTATAAAACAAAAAAACACCGACGTAACGTCGGTGTCTTTAAATGGAGCGGGAAACGGGACTCGAACCCGCGACAACTGCCTTGGCAAGGCAGTGCTCTACCAACTGAGCTACTCCCGCATATTGGTGGGAATTATAGGGCTCGAACCTATGACCCTCTGCT
>JAZOUX010000129.1:0-18132 GCA_045658325.1 Christensenellaceae bacterium
TATTGATAACAATCCAACGGATAGCAAGCGTATGTCTTCTTTCTGGTCTAATTTCAATAGGAACTTGATAGTTTGAACCACCAACTCTCCTTGCTTTTACTTCTAATAACGGCATAACGTTTGCCATTGCTTGGTTAAACACTTCCATAGCGTCTTGACCAGTTTTTTGTTTAATAATTTCAAAAGCATCGTATACAATGCTTTGAGCAATTCCTTTTTTACCGTCCAACATGATTTGGTTTACGAGTTTAGTAACGACTTTACTACCGTAAATTGGGTCTGGAAGGACGTCTCTTTTAGGAACGTTACCTCTTCTTGGCATAATAAATCCTCCTTTAAATTTTAGGGTTTTACCCTTGTACAGCTATCACGAGCATTACGCTGTGAACCTTCTGCTACCTTTGGTAGCATACTGCCTACAAATCGGGTTAAAAATACTTTCCGACAAGTAGGTTTTTGTTTTGTGTTTGTTATTACTTAGGTCTCTTAGCGCCGTATTTACTTCTAGATTGCTTACGCTTTGCAACGCCTGCAGTATCTAAAGTACCACGGATAATATGATAACGAACACCTGGAAGGTCTCTTACCCTTCCACCACGAATAAGTACTGAACTGTGTTCTTGAAGGTTGTGACCTTCACCTGGAATATAAACAGTACCTTCTTGTTTGTTTGTTAAACGTACTCTTGCAATTTTTCTAACTGCTGAGTTAGGCTTTTTAGGTGAAGTCGTAGTTACTGAAAGACACACACCTCTTCTTTGTGGACATTGCGATAAGATAGGGCTTTTGCTCTTTTCTTTTGCTGTCACTCTGCCTTGTTTAATCAATTGGTTAATTGTTGGCATACTCTCTACCTCCTTTAAAATATCGGAAAATATTTCTAAAACGAATTTAAACCCGTTTAAAGAAAACCTTTTTACATAGCAAAACGCGTAATTTTGAGCCAATTTCGCTCAAAATTCCGTTTTTGCATACCATACTTGACTATTTTATCATTTTTTTTAATTTTAGTCAACCGTTTTTACGTCAACAACGTCATCATCTTCACCGTCGTCGCCCGTTATTTTACTTATAGCGTTTACTTGAGGCAATAAACTTTTGTATTCTTTAGCACCTGTACCCGCTGGAATAAGTTTACCTATAATAATATTTTCTTTAAGACCTACTAAATGGTCTATTTTACCTTTAATAGCAGCGTCTGTAAGAACTCTAGTCGTTTCTTGGAACGATGCAGCCGATAAGAAACTTTCAGCAGCAAGAGAAGCCTTCGTGATACCTAAAAGTACCTTTTGGCTCATTGCTGGAATACCACCATCTTCGATAATTCTCTTATTTTCTTCGTTAACTCTGTATTCGTCAACGTATTCGCCAGGTAAGAACGAAGAAGTTCCACTCTTTTGAATAATAACTTTACGAAGCATTTGTCTAACGATAATTTCAACGTGTTTATCGTTAATTTCAACTTCTTGGCTACGGTAAACTTTTTGTACTTCTTTAAGAATATATTCTTCAACGCCAAGTTGACCTTTCGTTGCAAGAATTTCTTGTGGATATACTGAACCACTCGTTAAAATCGTGCCTGGTTCAACGATATCACCGTCTTTAACTTTTAATTCTACGCTGAACGGAATAGGATATTCTTTACGAGCGTTACCGTTAGTAACTACTACATATCTTAAACCGTCTTTCGTGTCAATATTTACTACACCGTTAGTGTCACAAAGAACTGCTTTACCGGCTGGACTTCTTGCGTCGAATAATTCAACGATACGCGGAAGACCCCTTGTAATATCGCCCGTTGAAGCAATACCACCCGTGTGGAACGTTCTCATCGTAAGTTGCGTACCTGGTTCACCGATTGATTGAGCGGCAATCGTACCAACTGCTTCACCAACTTGAACAGGATTTAAGTTAGACATATTTTTACCGTAACATTTAGCACATACGCCAATCTTCGTACGACATCTAAATACCGTTCTAATATGAACTTTATCAATACCTGCTTTAACTATTTCTTTAGCCTTTTCTTCAGAAATCATAGTATCGTCGGCTACGATTACTTCGCCCGTTTGTGGGTTAATTACGTCGCCGATAGTATATCTTCCAACTAATCTTTCTTCTAACGTTTCAATAGGTTTTGTTTCGCCCGGTTCTTTAATTTCAGATACCCAAGTTCCCTTAGGAGTAAGACCTAAACTAGCAAAACAGTCTTCTTCCCTAACTATTACCGAGTGCGCTACGTCTACGAGCCTTCTCGTTAAATAACCAGAGTCAGCCGTCTTTAACGCCGTATCGGCTAAACCTTTACGTCCACCGTGTGAAGACGTAAAGTATTCAAGTACCGTTAAACCTTCACGGAAACAAGATTTAACCGGTGTTTCAATAGTTTTACCGTTAGGGTTAGTCATAAGACCACGCATACCAGAAAGTTGCTTAATTTGGTCGATAGAACCACGGGCACCCGAGTTAGCCATCATCCAAATTGGGTTAAACTTATCAAGCGTTACTTTAAGTTCTTCAGTAACTTCGCCCGTTGCGTTAGTCCATACGTCAACTACTGCCCTATACCTTTCGTCATCGGTAATAAAGCCCCTATTATATTGCTTTTCAATTTTTAATACTTGTTTAGAAGCGTTTTGTAATATTTCTTGCTTCTTTTGTGGAACATGCATATCAAAAATTGACGTAGTAATCGCACCTATTGTCGAATACTTATAACCTAATTCTTTAATATAGTCTAACGTGTCGGCTGCACACTTAGAAGATTTGTTTTTGAAGCACGCTTCAACAATCTTTTTAAGGTCGCCTTTCTTAACGAGTTTGTTAATTTCGTATTTAAGATAATCTTCTTTTTCTACTCTCTTAACAAATCCAACGTCTTGTGGTATTTTTTCATTGAAAATAATTCTACCACAAGTAGTTTTAATAATTCCCGTAACCGTTTCGCCATCTGGCGTTTTAACCGTTCTTCTTAAATAAATTTCGTCTTGAAGATGAAGTTGCTTAGTTTGGTAAGCCATAATTGCTTCGTCTTCAGAAATATACGCTGGGCAAACGTATTTTTTAACGCCGTTTACAACAACGCCGTTTGCACTTGTTAAAGTACAACTCTTTATTGCGCCGTCGTCAAAATATTCAACGTCACTAGCAGTAAACTCTTCGTTTTCTTGAATTACGCCGTCTTTTAAGATATAGAATTTACCGTCTTTTTCAGTGTATTCAATTTGAGCGTTTTCACCATAATAGAAACCTTCTGCTTTACGCACAATCGTAAGATAGTAGCAACCAAGTACCATATCTTGAGTAGGACTCATTACCGGTTTACCGTCTGAAAGTTTTAAAATATTGTTAGAAGAAAGCATTAAGAACCTTGCTTCTGCTTGTGCTTCCACTGAAAGTGGAACGTGAACTGCCATTTGGTCACCGTCGAAGTCGGCGTTGAACGCACCACAAACGAGTGGGTGAAGTTTAATTGCCCTACCTTCAATTAAAACCGGCTCAAACGCTTGAATAGAAAGTCTATGAAGCGTTGGCGCTCTGTTTAAAAGCACTGGGTGGTCTTTGATAATTTCTTCTAAGATATCCCAAACGCAAGGCTTCATTCTTTCAACCGTACGTTTTGCACTTCTAATATTGTGGCAAGTACCGTCTTCAACAAGTCTTTTCATAACGAAAGGCTTGAAAAGTTCGATAGCCATTTCTTTTGGTAAACCACATTGATATATTTTAAGTTCAGGACCTACTACGATAACCGAACGACCAGAATAGTCTACACGCTTACCTAAAAGGTTCATACGGAATCTACCTTGTTTACCCCTTAACATAGCAGAAAGTGACTTTAACTCTCTACCACCCGGGCCGGTAGCCGATTTACCGTGTTTACCGTTGTCTATTAAAGCGTCAACTGCTTCTTGAAGCATACGCTTTTCATTTCTAATAATGATATCAGGCGAGCCGATTTGCATAAGTTTACGAAGCCTATTATTTCTGTTAATAAGTCTTCTATACAAGTCGTTAAGGTCGCTAGTTGCAAACCTACCACCGTCAAGTTGTACCATAGGACGAAGTTCAGGCGGAATTACTGGAATTGCGTCTAAAATCATCCACTCAGGACGAGAACCACTTAATCTAAACGCTTCAACGATTTCTAAGCGTTTAATTGCTTTAATTTTTCTTTGTGAAGAAGTTTTTTCGTTATCAATTTCAGCCTTAAGGGCGATTGATTCTTCTTCAAGGTTTACTGCCATTAACAATTCTTTAATTGCTTCAGCACCCATACCAACCTTGAAACTGTCTTCACCGTATTTTTCAATACAGTCACGATACTCTTTATCCGTAATAACTTGTTTATATTCAAGTTCTTCTGCTGTACCTTTGTTAAGAACTACGAAGCAAGCAAAATAAATTACTTGTTCAAGTTGCTTAGGACTCATATCAAGCATAAGACCAATTTTTGAAGGAACGCCCCTAAAATACCAAATGTGAGAAACAGGAGCGGCTAGTTCGATGTGACCCATTCTTTCACGTCTAACTTTTGCCTTAGTTACTTCAACGCCACATTTATCACAAACGATACCAGCGTATCTTATTCTTTTATATTTTCCGCAATGACATTCATAGTCTTTCGTAGGTCCAAAAATCCTTTCACAGAAAAGACCGTCTCTTTCAGGCTTTTGAGTTCTGTAATTGATAGTTTCCGGCTTAGTTACTTCTCCGTGAGACCATTGTCTAATTTTCTCTGGTGAAGCAATGCTAATTTGTATAGAGTCAAAATTATTAAGTTCAAACATTTAATTTACCTCTTTAACTAATTATTCTTCGTCAAAATCGCCAATTTCGTCCAAATCGTCGTAGTCGTCAAACATTTCACCTGAACTGAAATCGCTATCGTCGTCAAAATCGTCTAAATCGTCGTCAAAAATATCGTCGCTACCTAAAACGTCTTCGTCTTGACCGAAATCAAGTTCAATTTCTTCTTGACCGTCTTTATCCGTCTTGTCGAACATGCCTACGTCTTCACTTTCTTCCGTAATATCTCTAAGCGAAATTTCTTCGTTATTTTCAGTAAGAACTCTCATATCTAATGCGCAAGATTGAAGTTCTTTGAAAAGAACTTTGAACGATTCTGGAATACCAGGTTCGCTTATGTCGTTACCACTTACGATAGAATCGTAAGTTTTAAGCCTACCAACAATATCGTCAGACTTAACCGTAAGCATTTCTTGAAGAATATGTGCAGCGCCGTATGCTTCGAGCGCCCAAACTTCCATTTCACCAAACCTTTGTCCACCGAATTGCGCCTTACCACCAAGTGGTTGTTGCGTAACGAGTGAGTAAGGACCAGTTGAACGTGCGTGAATTTTATCGTCAACAAGGTGGTGAAGTTTAATCATATACATTGAACCTACCGTTACCCTATTTTCAAACGGTTCACCCGTTCTACCGTCGTAAAGTTGAATTTTACCGTCAACTTCGCCGTTTGGATTTACTATATTGTTTTCAAAAAGTAATTCTCTTATATCTTTTTCGGTTGCACCTTCAAATACCGGTGTTACTACTTTCCAACCGAGTTGTTTACAAGCAAGACCTAAATGCACTTCTAACACTTGACCGATATTCATACGAGATGGAACGCCTAATGGGTTAAGCACTATTTGAAGTGGAGTACCGTCTGCCATAAACGGCATATCGCTTTCAGGGAGTATTCTTGAAATAACGCCCTTATTACCGTAACGACCTGCCATCTTATCACCAACGCTAATCTTTCTCTTTTGAGCGATATAAACTCTTACTACTTTATTAACGCCTGGTGCTAAATCGTCTTTATTTTCACGAGAGAAGATTTTAACGTCAACAACGATACCACCTTCACCGTAAGGTACTTTTAAAGACGTGTCTTTAACTTCCCTTGCTTTATCACCGAAGATAGCCCTTAAAAGCCTTTCTTCTGGCGTAAGTTCAACTTCGCCCTTAGGTGAAACTTTACCAACTAAAATGTCACCACTAGTAACTTCAGCACCAATTCTAATGATACCGTGTTCGTCAAGGTCTTTTAAAACTTCTTCGCTTAAGTGTGGAATATCCCTTGTAATTTCTTCACTACCAAGTTTTGTATCCCTTTCTTCAATTTCGTGTTCTTCAATGTGAATTGAAGTAAATACGTCGTCTTGAACGAGTTTTTCAGAAAGCAAGATAGCGTCTTCGTAGTTATAACCTTCCCAAGTCATATAACCTATTAAAATGTTTCTACCAAGAGCAAGTTCTCCGTTTGCAGTCGAAGGACCGTCGGCTAATATATCGCCTTTTTTAATTGCGTCGCCTACCGAAACGATTGGTCTCTGATTAAGACAAGTGCTTTGGTTAGAACGTTCAAACTTTTTAAGAGTATATGTGTGAAGCGTGCCGTTTTCGTCAACTACAATTTCTCTACCCGATACGTTTTTAACGATACCGTCGTTTTCAGCAATTACCATTACGCCCGAGTCGTAAGCGATTTTTGCTTCGATACCCGTACCAACGATTGCGTTTTCAGGAACGAGAAGTGGAACGGCTTGCCTTTGCATGTTTGAACCCATTAACGCTCTGTTCGTATCACTGTTTTCAAGGAACGGAATAAGCGCCGTTGCTACCGATACGAGTTGTTTAGGCGAAACGTCCATATAATCAACGTCGTCTTTTGGAACTTCAACGATTTCGTCACGTCTTCTTGAAAGTACCCTTTCGTTTACGAAGTGACCTTGTTCGTCAAGTGGTTCGTTTGCTTGTGCAATAATATATTTATCTTCAACGTCAGCCGTGAGATATTCAACGTCGTTAGTAACTACTTTGTTTACTTTATCAATCTTCCTATAAGCCGATTCGATAAAACCGTATTCGTTAACTTTTGCGAAAGTTGAAAGCGACGTAATAAGACCAATGTTTTGACCTTCTGGCGTTTCAATAGGACACATACGTCCGTAATGAGTATAGTGTACGTCACGAACGTCGAAAGTTGCCCTTTCTCTGTTAAGACCACCAGGACCTAACGCTGAAAGTTTTCTCTTATGAGTGAGTTCTGCTATTGGGTTAGTTTGGTCCATAAATTGTGAAAGTTGTGACGAACCAAAGAATTCTTTAATAGCCGAACTAATAAGCCTAACGTTAATTAATCCTTTTGGATTAATTTCTTTAGGGTCTTGCGTAGACATCCTTTCTTTAATAACCTTTTCAAGTCTAGAAAAACCTATACGGAATTGGTTTTGTAAAAGTTCACCAACACTTCTAACCCTTCTGTTACCTAAGTGGTCGATATCGTCGATAGTACCAATATTCTTTGTTAAGTCAATGTTTAACGAAATACCAGCAACCACGTCGTCAACCGTTACATGCTTTTGGTTGAGTTTATCAATAAGTGGTCTAATAGTCTTTCTCTCTTCAGCCGAAAGTTTTGAAGGTATATTACCACTTTCAATAATTTCAAAGAATTTTTTACATGCTTCAACGAACTTTCTTCTCATTTCTTTTCTTGCTTCAAAATTCTTTTGGTCTTCAGGTCTTTCTTCAGCAAGCCTTTCTGGTGAAAGTTCTTCAACGTAATATAAGTCGTTGATTTGTACTTTGTATTGCTCAGCGATATCTTCAACTGCTACCGTCTTAGAAAGTTCGTAAATTTGTTTACCGAATACGAAGTTTGGATAGTAAACGGTATCAATTAAACCGAAAGGTCTTGCTTTTACGCCACTTATAACCTTAAAGTCAGCAACGTTGTTAGCAATAATTTTGTGCCTTTCGCCACTTTCAGTCGTAACGTAAACGCTGTTAATACCACTGTTTTGAATTAATTTTGCTTGTTCTTCAGTAAATACGTCGCCACTAGACGCTAAAACTTCACCGTCTACCGAAATAATATCGTCTGCGCAAGTAAGACCTACGATACGGTTTGCCAAGCAAAGTTTTTTATTGTATTTATATCTACCAACCTTTGCTAAGTCGTATCTTCTAGGTTCAAAGAAGTTGTTTTTAATGTATTGTTTAACTGCGTCTTCAGTTGGCATTTCGCCCGGTCTTAACCTTTTGTAAAGTTCGATTAAACCTTTGTGTTCGCAAGTAATACCGTTATCTTCGTCTTTTTTAACGGTATTAGCAATAATTTCATTATTTTCAAAAATTTCAAAAATCGAAGCGTTACTACCAAAGCCTAACGCCCTTAAAAGCGTCGTAGCCGTGATTTTACGAGTTCTATCAACTTTAACCGTTAATACCCCTTGACTGTCTTGTTCAAAGTCAAGCCAAGCACCACGGTTTGGCATAATCGTAGTGTTGTAAAGTTTTTTACCTGATTTATCTTGAACGAAAGCATTGTAAACGCCTGGTGAACGAACGAGTTGTGAAACGACAACCCTTTCAGCACCGTTAATAATAAATGAACCACTTTCAGTCATTTTAGGCATATCGCCCATAAAGACGTTTTGGTCTATTATTTCACCCGTAACCTTATTGTTAAGCCTTACCTTAACTTCTAAAGGTACGGCATAAGTAGCATCCCTATCCCTACACTCTTTTACCGTATACTTTGGTTGTCCATCAAGATTGTGTTCAAGAAAATACAACTCATAGTGGTCGGCAAAGTCCGTTATTGGCGAGAAATCTTCAAAAACGTCACCTATACCTTCTTCAATAAACGCATTGTAAGAATCCTTTTGAACTTCAACAAGGTATGGAATAGGCTGTATCTCTTGACTTCTTGCAAAAGACTTTCTTTCCACGTTTCCGCATTTTACTGTTTGTAACTTACGCATTTTATAGACTCCTTAAAAAAATTTGTAAAACAACTTGATTATTCTTCGTTGTTGAGTTATAATATCGACAATGAAAGAACAAAATTTGACAAGTTACGCTTATAAATGTAATTTATACTTGCAAAAAAAATAGTGAATTCTACTCTTTTTTTCGTAAAAAAGTGCAAAAAGACGCTATTATTACATTTTAGCATTTTACTATTATAAATTATAGCCGTCAACTTGTCAACTATTTGACAGTTTTTTTATAAATTTTTTTTAAAGGATTTATTATGAGAATCGACAAATTTCTTAAAGTTGCAAGAATTTTAAAAAGAAGAACGGTTAGTAAAGAAGCGTGTGAAAATAGCAAAGTTGCCGTCAACGGCAAAGACGTTAAGCCGTCGTACAACCTAAAAATAGGCGATATAGTTGAGATAAAATTTGCTACTAATTCGCTTATTTTTGAAGTACTTTCTTTAAAAGAAACTGTCAAAAAAGATGACGTTCAATCATTATATAGAATAATAAATTAAGGTGTTTTTATGAAAAATTTAAAGGTAACGGCTATTATCGCGTGTGCTGGTAAAGGTAGCCGTAGCGGACAAAAAGACAATAAAATATTTTCTAAAATCGACGGTGAACCACTTGTTTTAAAGACGGTAAAAACCTTTAGCGAAGTTAAGCCAATCGACCAAATCGTAGTCGTTTACGCTAAGGGAGAAATGCAAAAATTACAAGCAATTTTATCTGCCGTTTCAAAGCCTATTATATATATAGAAGGGGGAGAAACTCGATTTGAATCGGTTAAAAACGCTCTTTTTACTCTTGAAGAAGGTGCTGTTTTAATACACGACGGGGCACGTCCGTTTATTAGTCAAAAAACGATTATCGACTGTATAAAAAGTGTTAAAAACTTTGGCTCGGGCGTGGTTTGCACTACCCCTACCGACACGATTATTGAAACTGATAATAAAAACAATATAGTCGTTTCTACTCGTAAAAACCGTTATTTAGCGCAAACCCCACAAGGATTTATGGTAAAAGACTTACAAAAGGCGTACTCTCTTTGCGAAGACGAAAACGCTTTTACCGACGATGCGGGGGTATACTGTGCATATATTGGTAAATGCAAAGCCGTTATAAGTAGCGAAAATAACGTTAAACTTACCTACCCTAGCGATTTTAATCAACCTATTACAAAAGTTGGCACGGGCTACGATATGCACGTTTTAGTTGAAAACCGCAAACTTATTTTAGGTGGAGTTGAAATTGAGCATAGCAAAGGTTTATTAGGTCATAGCGATGCCGACTGTTTAACTCACTCTATAATGGACGCTATACTTTCAGCCCTTTCGTTAAGAGATATAGGCTATCATTTTAGTGATAAAGACGCTAAATATAAAGATATATCTAGTATGATTTTATTAGACGAAGTATTAAAAATGCTTAAAGATAAAGGTTACGAACTTGTTAATATTTCGGCTGTAATTATGGCTGAAAAGCCTAAACTTTCACCTTATATTGACTTAATTACTAAAAATTTAGCCGATAAAACTAGTCTTTCTACTAGTGATATAGGTATTACTTGTACGACTATGGAAGGTATAGGTTTAGTAGGTAGAGAAGAAGGCATTGCTTGTCAAAGTTATTGCCAAATAAAAAGGATATAAAAATGAAAAATAAAGAAAGTTCAAAATACGTTTGTAGCGAGTGTGGTAGTATAAATCCAGTATGGCTAGGAAAATGCCCTATTTGTAATAAATTCGGCACGCTCGTTGAAGAAGTCGTATCTACCCCCACCGGCACAACCAAAATAAGCGTAGCAACTCCTAAGAAATTAAGCGAAATAGAATATAAATCTTACGAGCGTGTTTTAAGCGGAATAACCGAATTCGACAACGTTTTAGGCGGTGGAATAGTCCCGTCGTCAATAGTTTTAATAGGTGGCGACCCCGGTATTGGCAAATCGACTATATTAACTCAAATTTCTGGACATTTATCTAAAAATAATAAAGTTTTATACGTTTCGGCTGAAGAAAGTTTATCGCAAGTAAAATTAAGGTGCGATAGGCTTAATATTAATAGCGATAATTTAATGATTGTAAACGAGTGTAAACTTGAATCTATCGAAATTTTAGCAAACGATTACGATTTTATCGCTGTCGATTCTATTCAAGCAATATATCTTGATAGTTTAACCGGCTCGGCTGGTTCAGTCGGTCAAGTTAGAGAGTGTGCTTCAAGACTTATGCGCCTTGCTAAAAACCATAATAAAACTATATTTATTATCGGCCACGTTACTAAAGACGGCAATATTGCAGGTCCAAAAGTTTTAGAACACGTTATGGATACCGTACTTTATTTTGAGGGTGAACCAAGTGATACATATAAAATTTTAAGGGCTGTAAAAAATAGGTTTGGCTCTGCTCAAGAAGTCGGCGTTTTTGAAATGACGGAAAAAGGCATTAAAGGAATAACCGACTATAACGGCATTTTTATTAGCGAAACTAGGGGAAATCAACCGGGAAGCATTGTAACGCCGTCAGTTAGTGGTAATAGATGTATGCCCGTTGAAATTCAAAGTTTACTTTCTAAAACGGTATTTGGACTTCCTAGAAGAATGCCAATAGGCGTAGATTATAATAAACTAGTTTTAATTATTGCTATTTTAGAAAGAAAGGCTTACGTTCCGTTTTTCAATCAAGACGTTTACTTAAACGCTATGAGCGGTATTAAATTAAGCGAACCGTCTATAGATTTAGCCGTAGCGCTTTCTCTTGCTAGTTCTTCAAAAAATATAGCAATAGACAAAAATATTACGGCGTTTGGCGAACTAGGACTATCTGGCGAAGTACGAGGCGTGACGTTTGCAGACAAGCGAGTTGCCGACAGTATTAAATACGGATTTGAAAAGATAATTATACCTAAGCGCAACTACGACGGTTGTAAAAAATATAGCGATAAAATTGAAATTATACCCGTTTCGTACTTATCTCAAGCATTAAAATATTTGTTTAACGATAAACCTAGCGAAAATTAAAAAAAGTTTGATAGTCTGCTAGTTTTTGACTAACGTTATTTTTGGTTGCACCATTTTTGCAAATTAAATTTTTATAAAAAATATTAACTTGCAAAAAAATAAAAAAAAGTGTATACTATTAACATATTAGAAAACTAAAGGATTAACTATGACTACTATAAAACCGATTATTTTAAAAATTTTATCTTTACTGTTAACGGTTTTTTTGGTATGTTTTTTTATATTCGTTGCTGGTTGCAGTTATGTGCATAACTGTTTTAAAATAGACGTTTTAGATTCTATTGAAAGCGTTTCAAAATTAAGCGCACCTTTTAACGAAAAATCGCTTTATCATAACGTTTATACAAAAAGCGATATTGAAAGTGTTAAAAGAGAAACCGATTTATCTTTAAACGGTTTAATTTTGCAAAATAACAGCAATTATTATATTAACAATCAACTTTCAACTCAAATGCAAGCAGATATATCGTTAACAGATAAGCAAATAAGTGCGCTAGCCGACCTTTTAATCGCTTCAAAAAACGACTTTATTGTTGATGTTAATTCAAAACAAATAAATTTAAAAGATTACAACGTACGAATTAGGCAAATAACCTTATCTAACGTAACCATTAATTCGGTTGACTTAAACGCAGTTATTAAATGTGATATAAAAAATGCTAAAATGGGCTTCCCTAGTACGCTTGTAAAACTTTTTATACCTAGCCAAGTATATTATTCAGTAACCGTTAAGGTTATTAAAACTGACGACGGATTTGGTTATACGACTAAATATTTAGACCACGCTTTAAACTATTTAAACGAAGAACAAACTAATAATTTACTTAAACTAGTTAACTTTATAGCAAAAACGGGCAAGGCTGAAAATTTTGCAAACACTATTGGTAAAAGTATCGTTGACTTAATTTTAGGTAGTGAAGAAAATAATGGACTAGCCTACTCTTTAAAAGACTTAGGCGCAACATCTATCAACTTTGCTTCAACGGGCGTTACTAAATATATAGTTATAAAAAAATAGTTAAAAATTTTTTCAAAATGCTATTATATTCGGTTTATATATAGCAAAAACTAAAGAAATTAAAGGAGTTATTTATTATGGGTTTATGGACCAAAGAACATTTTTTTCTTATAATTCCGTCGTTTATCGTATTTATAATATTCGGCGTAATTTTACGTAAATTATTAAAAAGTAAAAGTGAAAAAGTAAAGTATCTTCCTTTACAAGTAATAACTCTCGTATTGCTTGCTCTTGAATTTATGAAGCAAGGCTACAATATTGACGCAGACGGTTATAATTTGTACGCTTTACCTTTCCACTATTGTAGTTTATTTTTGTTTTTATTGCCTTTTCACTCTTTTTACAAGGGCAAATACAAAAAAATTACCGACGCAATTTCAATTAGCATTTTAGCATCACTTTTCTTATTTATGTTAGTAATGCCAAACGTTGTTTTTGGAGCGCATAATATTGTTGATTGCTTCAAAGATTTTGGAAATTTCCATACAGTTATTTTCCACTTATTAGTTTGCTTGTATTTCGTTCTTACGCTATCGCTTAAACTTTACAGTTTCGACGTTTCACAAGATTTAAAAACGACTACGATATTCTTAGCAATTTACGTTATATTTGCAACTATTTTATCGTTTACACTTGAAGTTAATTTCCATAACTTATACAGGTGTAATCTTCAAATGGTAGAAGATATTAGGCTTGCAATGATGAACGCAATAGGAATTTTCGGCCATATTATATACGTTATAGCATTATTTATTTTAACTATACTTTTTGCTTATGGTGCGTATTTTGCTACCAAAGGCACGGTAGAACTTATTGATAAATTAGGTAAAAAAACTGAAAAATAAAAAGCGTTTTAAGGCATAAAAAAACCGCACCCCCTTACGGCTGATGCGGGTGGGAACGTTACGTTGACGTTCCAGCCTTATTGGCACTATTATTATATGCTGTTTTAAGTTGATTGTCAACAACTATTTAAAATTTTGAACAACAAACTAAAAAATTCCGTGCAGTTTGCACGGAATTTTATTGTACTTTTTACGCACTTATTTTAGCGTAACGCTTGCTGTTTACCACTTCTAACATAAAGGCTAACGGATTAATATTGCCATTTGCCACCATTGAAAATAGTTTAGGCGTGCATCCAGAAACTAAAACTACGCCTTTATCGTCTTTAGTAATAGGTTGCTGTCTTCTACGGCTAGCAACGTTCCAAAATACGACGTTAGGTAGTGTATAACCGTTTTCTTCAAACTTCTTTTTAGCGTTTTCAAATACGCTTAAATCAGCGTTGTCAACGACTGCGTCAAATTCCATATCCGAAATAAGATATAATTTAGTAGGAAGTTCGCTTTGTGATAACCTGTTTTTAACTGCAGTAGTTAAAAGCAAGTCGAATACTGCTTCAACGTTCGTATTAGCAATTTCGCTAAACGACGCAACGTAACTAAGTTTATCTGCAAAATTTTCACCTTTAATTTTAATAAGTTTTGGTCTACTAGAAAACTCAATAAAATAGTCTTTGAAAAACCCTTTATTTCTTTCGGCAAAATACAAACCAAGCGAAAGGGCAACTGCGGCTGGAATAGGCTTTTGCGCACAATACATCGAACCCGACGTATCTATAACGGCAATAGCATTTTCGCTTGTTCCGTAATCAGGAAGTGAATTCCAAGTAGCGTTTAAAACGTCTTTTTCCTTTTTTGAAAGTTTTTTCATATTGTAGTTAGACATATATGGCTCAACTAATTCGTAAGGAGCAAGCGTTGAAGCGTTTAATTTTGCTTCTCCCTTTTCAACCTTGCTTATATAATCAGTGTATCTTTCGTTATCGTTACGCAAAAATGCTTTTCTATACTTAAACATTGCCTTAGACGGTTGTTGCTCGTAAACGAAAGTATAGTCTTTTACACGAAGATTATTTTCAATAATTTTTAAATATGCACGCAGACTTGCTAAAGTTTTTCTATACTCTTTTTCGCTAAGACCTAAATACTTAGATATTAATTTACCCTTAACAACCACTTGCTTATTAGAAGTGTTTATCGACGGAAGCCATTTTGCAAGTAAAGAAATTTCTTTGTTTTTATTCATATTTTGCACGTCGGCAAAAAATTGTTCTTTTATTACCGTTAACACTGCAATTTCGCAAGGAGTATCTAGAAGGCAAAGCAAATCGTCGAATCTACCGTATTCGGCTATATGCGAAACGTTTTTTATTACCGTGTCAGGCTTGTTAAACGCAAGCCAATTAAGTATTACCCTAAACACTTTACGCTCACCAAGACCACCCCTTACGTCACGGGCATAAAACAAAATTTTAGTTGCTAAATCTTTGTCTTCCATATACGCCTTTAAAAAACGGTTTTCAATTTCTTTATTGCTTTCTCTACGAATAGCACCTATCGTTGCAAACAAGTCAAGGCAGTCTGAACCCGTGCTTTCGTTAGTTATTGCTCCGTTTTCAGTATAAGTTTTATTTGCTTGTTCTTTAAGATATTTTAACATAATTTTCACCTTTATAAAAAATTTGACAAGGTACAAATTGAAGCGGGGCTCGAACCCGCGACCAGAACCAAAGTTCCGTGATTTATCCGATAATCTATTCTACTATTTGCTGTGCGTACCTTTTCGGTGAGCAGGAATCGAACCTGAACAATAAGCGTTACCACTTTATTCTGCTTTTCCAAAAAGCATAAACTCACCGTCAGTTACGACGCTATTTCAAACTACTTTGATAATAACGCCTTTTTTAACAAGACACCCTACGGGGCTTTACTGCCCCACCAAATTAATCCTTTATGATATGAGTAAAATAATTATTTGCTGTAGATGTCTTTTACCAAGACGCAGAAACTACGAAAGGCGTAGTAAGCCACAATGATTAAAAGTCATTTGCTAAAATTGCTGTATGCGTCTTTAACAACCATATTTTACCAATCATTTTTTTATTTTGCACGGAAAAAAAGTTGCGAACTGTTATTTAAGTTCGCAACTTTGTTGTTTTTTTAACCTTTCAACTATTAAATTTCTAAAAGTAAGTGGCGCAATCACTTCGACAAGTGGTCCAAACGATAATATTCTAATCTCCATTTCGAGCGTGTCGTTAATATCGTATTTTATTTCTAACTTGTATTTGTTATCACTCTCTTTATACGCTTTCTTTTCAAAATGGGCAAAATGAAGCATTGCCCTTTCAAGTGCGTTACGTTCATCGGTAATTAATAACGTTACGGTAGAATATTTTGCTTGAAATTCACTTTTATTTTCTATTATTTTACCCGAAAATAAACTACAATTAGTAATTCTTGCTAAGTTTACCGTTTTAAGATATTGCCCACTCGAAATCACCCTAAACTTATCGTCTTTTAACGAATACTCTAATTTTTTAGGTACGAAATTTAAATAGACCGTTTTACCATTTCTATTTACCATTTCAACTTTTATTGGCAACTTGTTTTTTATAGCGTGTAATATAAATTTAAACCTTTCTATATACTCGCTATCAAAAAAATTATCGCCGTCTAAATATTTATCAAAAACGACATAATCGTCTTTTGTAAACAACGGCTCAACGCCGTCAAGACCATCAATTTTAACGCCGAAAAGTTTAATTCTTTCGTCTTGTAAAAGTGCTTTTAACCAGCGTTTTTGTAATAAGGTTAAAGGCATAATCGGTTTACGTTTAATTGGTGTTTTATAGTCCTTTGTAATTATTTGCCACCTTTCTTCTTTAATGGCTGGCAAAACGTTTAAAACGCTTTCGTTAAAGGCGTTTTCTTCAATAATTTTATAAATGCCGTTACCGTCTAAATTACCATCAATAATTGCCGTTATTATTTTTGCTACAGTGTTATAATACACTGAATAAAGTTCGCTAAATATCATAATTTCCCACCGTTTAACCCATACAATTTATACATATCTAAAATATCTTGCTTTAACTGATTTTCAACGGTACGATTTGAAAAATTAAGTTTTGTAATACGGCAAATAAAAGTTCTAATCCAAGGCAATAATTCACTTGTTTCATACACGTCGGCACTAAAACGGTAATTATTTTTATCAATTTTTTCGACTTTGCCTATTCGTTTTTCTCTTTCTAAACGGCGTACAATATAGTCTTCGTTATCGTCAATTTTTACGGTAAACTCAACGTGTTCAAGATGTTCTTTACCCTTTAAACTCATTTTACAGTTTACGCCCCACATTTTAGACTCCATTTGAGAATAAATACCCCTTAAATAGTCAAAATCTTCTGCGACTTCTTCAATTTTAACGTTAGACAAGTAGTCAAGCCTAAACGTTGAAAAACTTTTATCGGTTAATTGATAAGCGATTAAATACTGTCTACCGTCTTGCGCGCTAATTCTAATTTTTAACGGAATTAACCTTGTTTTTTTAGGCTCGGTACGTTTTTTGTTTAAATTGTCTACCAAAATGCTACTTTTTGACTGCATTGCTAAAAATAACGAGCATAATACGTCGCTATCTAAAGCACTTTGAATATAATGGTGTTTAAAAGCAAACACATTGCCCGTATTTTGCACTTTATCACCTATAAACGAGCCTATAACGCCACAAGGCGCAATTTCTGCATAGAAAGCAATAGCGTCTAAATAATCGGTTATAGACGTATTTTTAGCCCTACCGTACGTTAGACGTTTACCTTGTTTACGGCTAACTATAATTCCTAGTTCAATATATTCTTTTAACTTTTTTCTAAGCGTAGACTCATCGAAAACTAACGGCGTTTTAAAATGCGATAGATAGTCTTTATCAATAATCTCCATAAGTCTATTTAGCGATAAAAACACCCTTTCGTCATATAAAATATCAAAAATAATAAAATGCAAAGTTATATCGCCGTCGGTAAAACTTTTAGACTTTAACGCACTATATAAAGGGTTTCGGCTAGATAAACGACTATCAATTGATATAAAAACGTTTTTACCGTCTTGAGTGCGCTCAAAGCGCATATAATTAAAAAGATAACTTTCTATTCTACGCCTTTCGTCGTCGTACGAGCGAAGGCTTTTTTTAGCATATTCTTCACGACTTTTAAAACCGTAAATATAGAATTCTCGCATATACGCTCTTATTTTTTCAAAATTTTTTATAAGTTCGTTATAAGCCATTTCGCCCCCCTTTTATTTTTATTAGTTTATTTTATTATATAAATTTTTTACTTTACTGTCAACTGTCATTTTTTTGACCGATTTTTGACTTTGCAAGAGTATTTCAAGAGAAAAAAAGTAGCCACTCTTTTGGGAGAATGGCCACTTAAAAACAAATTTTTAATTAAAATAGTAAATTTT
>JAZOUX010000130.1:0-14813 GCA_045658325.1 Christensenellaceae bacterium
AGCCCCTAGGATTACGGATATTGGCTTGTGCAGCAGATAATCTAGCAATAGGAACACGATATGGTGAGCAAGAAACGTAAGATAAGCCGATAGCGTGGCAGAATTCGATAGAAGATGGGTCACCACCGTGTTCACCACAAATACCTAAGTGCATTTCTGGGCGAACCTTTTTACCACCTACAACAGCCATTTCCATAAGTTTACCTACGCCAGTTACGTCTAACCTTGCAAATGGGTCAGATTCGTAAATCTTGTTTTGGTAGTAAGACGGTAAGAATTTACCAGCGTCGTCACGAGAGAAACCGAACGTCATTTGAGTTAAATCGTTAGTACCAAAACAGAAGAATTCTGCTTCTTTAGCGATATCGTCGGCAGTAAGACAAGCCCTTGGAATTTCTATCATAGTACCAACTTCATATTTTAAAGCGATACCACTTGCTTTAATAACTTCGTCAGCCGTCTTAACAACGATGTCTTTAACGAACTTAAATTCTTTAACTTCGCCAGTTAACGGAATCATAATTTCAGGAATTAAGTTCCAGTCAGGATGTCTCTTCATAACGGCAATTGCGGCTTTGATAATAGCCTTAGTTTGCATAACTGCAATTTCTGGGTAAGTTACCGTTAAACGACAACCCCTATGTCCCATCATTGGGTTAAATTCGTGTAATGAAGTGATAATTTCTTTAATTTTGCTAACCGTTTTGCCTTGTGCATTTGCCAACGCTGAAATATCTTCTTCCGTAGTAGGAACGAATTCGTGAAGTGGTGGGTCAAGGAAACGAATAGTTATTGGGTAACCACCAAGTGCTTCAAACAATCCTTCAAAGTCGGCTTGTTGCAATGGTTCGATTTTATCAAGAGCAACCTTTCTTTCTGCTACCGTGTCAGAACAAATCATTTCTCTAAAAATGCCAATTCTTTCTGGGTCGAAGAACATGTGTTCCGTACGGCAAAGCCCAATACCTTGTGCGCCGAAAGCAGCCGCTTGTTTAGCGTCGTCAGGCGTGTCGGCGTTAGTTCTAACGTCTAACGCTTTATATTTATTTGCTAAATCCATAATTCTACCAAAGTAGCCAGAGTTAGGGTCTGCTGGAACGGTAGCAATTAACGTGTCGTAAATATTACCAGTTGAACCGTCTAAAGAAATTTCGTCGCCTTCTTTAAAGATTTTACCAGCAAGTTCAAACCACTTTTCTTCTTCGTGCATTTTAATATCGCCACAACCAGAAACGCAACAAGTACCCATACCACGAGCAACTACTGCAGCGTGTGAAGTTTGACCACCACGAACTGTTAAAATACCTTTAGCATATTTCATACCTTCGATATCTTCTGGTGAAGTTTCTAAACGAACTAAAATTACGTTTTCGCCTTTTTTGCCTTCAATAACAGCGTCTTCAGCAGTAAATACGATTTTACCAGCAGCAGCGCCTGGAGAAGCGGCAATACCCTTACCGATAACGTTGTTCTTATCAGCAGTCTTTAACGCTTTAACGTCAAATTGTGGGTGTAAAAGCATATCTAAACTCTTAGCGTCAATTTGCATAAGCGCTTCTTGTTCAGTAATCATACCTTCGTCAATTAAATCGCAAGCAATCTTGATTGCGGCAGTTGCAGTTCTTTTACCGTTACGAGTTTGAAGCATATACAACTTTTTATCTTGAATAGTAAATTCCATATCTTGCATATCACGATAGTGATTTTCTAAAATATCGCATACTTTTAAGAATTGTTCGTAAACTTCAGGGAATACGAGTTTCATTTGTTCAATAGGCATTGGCGTACGAACACCGGCAACAACGTCTTCACCTTGAGCGTTAGTTAAGAATTCACCCATAAGACCTTTTTCACCAGTTGCTGGGTTACGAGTAAATGCAACGCCCGTACCAGACGTTTCACCCATATTACCAAACGCCATCATTTGAACGTTAACAGCAGTACCCCAACTGTATGGAATATCGTGGTCCATACGGTATATGTTTGCCCTAGGGTTGTCCCATGAACGGAAAACTGCTTTAACTGCTTCAAAAAGTTGTTCTTTTGGTTCGTCTGGGAAATCTTTACCTAATTGTTTTTTGTATTCTGCCTTAAATGAAAGTGCTAATTCTTTTAAATCGTCAGCAGTTAATTGAACGTCTTCAGTAACGCCCTTTCTCTCTTTCATTTCGTCGATAAGTTTTTCAAAATATTTTTTACCAACTTCCATTACTACGTCTGAGAACATTTGAATAAAACGACGGTAACAGTCCCACGCCCAACGTGGATTGTTTGATTTAACTGCTAACGTATTAACAACTTCTTCATTTAAACCAAGGTTTAAAATAGTATCCATCATACCTGGCATTGATGCACGAGCACCCGAACGAACTGATACTAAAAGCGGATTTTCTTTATCACCGAATTTCATACCGCAAATTTCTTCCATTTTACCAATGTATTCGATAATTTCTGCTTGAATAGACGAATTGATTTGCTTACCGTCTTCGTAATATTGCGTACACGCCTCAGTAGAAATTGTAAAACCTTGTGGAACTGGTAAACCAATATTAGTCATTTCAGCAAGGTTTGCACCTTTACCACCAAGAATTTCACGCATTTTTGCATTTCCTTCAGTAAAAAGATAGCAATATTTTTTTGCCATAAAAACTCCTCCTAAATATATAAATGTAATTATTAATAAGTTAAAAAAACTACCACACCCTAATTTTTGTGTGGCAGTTTTTGTTGCACATATTCTATTCTATACCAAATTAAAAAAAATAGCAACTTTTTAAGAGTGCAAAATTAAAAAAATGCACCATAAAGTGCATTTTTTTACATTACGCTTGTTTTTTTATTAATTTTAAACTCTTTAAGTAAATAGTCATTGGATATTGCTTCCAATTTGAAACGGTGCTGTATAAGTCTTTAGCTAATTTTACTTGACCGTCTTTAATATATTCGTAAGTAATATAGAATAATTCTTGCGGTGAATTAGTCCAAACGTAACCAGTACCCGCTAAATCGAAAACTACGTTATTTTCCATATAAGGAAGCATTACTTTCAAATATTCCATAGGAATTTCAAACGTAACCCACTTATTTGCGCTGAACCTTGCTAAGTGCTTAGTGCTAGTGCTGTATTGAGTTGGAACACCCACCTTTACAACGTATGGATATGGGTTTTCGCTTTCAATCATCATTGTTACGGCTAAAGCGTCGTACTGTTCAACTTGCTTTAACGATTTACTTGGGTTTACTTGCATATAAGTAATGTTATTAAGCGTAGAACTGTTAATATCCATTTTAATAACTTCAACACCGTCGTAAGCAACTACAGCCGAAGGAGATAAACCGTTTATATATCTAGGAAATACGTTCTTTAATACCGTTTTATTAAGTTCTGGTAAAACTTGCGTTTCATTTAATTTAGTAAAGTTATTTTTAAGCCTACTAAGACCTTCGTCTGGAGTAGCAACTTTTAGTTTAGGCTCGCTAAAAAATACCTTATAGGTCATATCAGCAGCATCTAAGTGCTTTAAAGTAGCCTTAAAATACATAAACGAATAGCCAGCACATAAAAACTCGTATAAATCTGCTCTTGACTTTACACCCTTAGTAGATGAACTTGTAACGAAATTATACATTTCATCACTGCGTGGCGCTAAGAAATAATCAAGTGAAATTCTAACTTTTACCCATGCGTTATTATCACAAGCAAATTGACTTGAACCAGACGTATAAAGATTAATAGCGCTACCGTCGTTATTTTGATTACTCTTTACGCAAAAGTACATATAGAATTCTAAGAAATCGGCTTCAACGAACTCTTGCTTAGTACACGAAGGAATTAAAGATAAGTACATATATTGGTGAGTTGTGTTTTTTGGAACTTTACTGTCCATAACCAAATAACCGTTATTATCTTCATAAGGGGGTTCAATATAAAATTCGTTTCTTAATTCAGCAGCAGTTTTGTAATAAGCGTCTACAACACTTTTGTCATTATTAAAGTCAGCGGTTAAACCTACCCTTACCTTTTCGTCGTTATTAATATCTTCTGGAGTTACTAATAAAACTTCAGTTCTGCCGTCTGAAAAAGTACCTGCTTTTTGCCAATCAGTTAAAGCAGTAGTGTCATCACTTAATTTATTTTTTGTAGTGTAAGCGTCTTCATTAAAAGAACCGCCGTCAATATATTTGATTGTCATTTTAGCGTTAAGCGTTTTAGTTATATAGCCTTTACCCGATAACGTACAAGTAGCGTCGTAAGTACCAAATTCGTCATGAACGTTGTTTTCATAAGTAGCACTAACGCCTTCAGGTAATTCACCGGTAACTTCTAACGTATGCGCGTTGCCGTTCCAACCAAAAACGGTGTCTTCAAAAGTAACGCCTTCAATTTCTTTATCAGGCTCTGCCCCACAAGCAATAAGTGGGAAAGCAACAAAGTTAATAACAAGCAAAAATATTGCTAATTTTTTTAATATCGTTTTCATAATTCTCCTAATCATATCTAATATATTATTAGTATAGCATAAGTTATTTTATTTGTAAATAACTAAATTATATAAATTATTATATTCTAAAAAAGCAAGGTTTACGCCTTGCTTAATTTTATTCTACTATAATAAAAGACTTAATAATAGAGCCACCGTCGCTATCTGGACTTTCGCCAACGCCACCACCGAAACCACCGTTATTACCATCGCCAAATTCGTTTTTAGGTGGCTTGTACGGGTCGTTAGTTTTGCACGCCACTATACACGCCGTTGCTATTACCAATATGCTAATTAATAATATTTTTAATACCTTTTTCATAATTACCCCAATCATATTTAACTAAATTGTATCATCTTTTACTAGAATTATCAATACGGCTTTTTATTTTAAAATAGAGCCTTTATCGTCATCGACTTCTTCACCTTCGCCAGACATTGGTGGTTTTTGCCCACCACTGCCTTGATTGCCACCTTGGTCGCCATCTTGGTCGCCATCTTGGTCGCCACCACCTTCATCACTGCCACCATCTTGACTACCGTCACCACCACCGTCAAAATTAGGTGGCTCAACATTGTTTGGATTATCATTACAAGCAATACTAAAAGGTGCTACTATTAATAATATTAAAACTAATAATAAAGTTAATAATTTTTTCATAATTTGCCTACGATTATATTATACTTGCTAGTTAACTTTTTGTCAAGATAGTATAAGCATAATTAAGGGTAATATACACAAAAAAAAGCGTTGCAATTAGCAACGCTTAAATTATAATAACAATTTAAAGATAAAAGTGGATTAAATAAATTCGTTACAGTTTTATTTAATTTACTGTTTCTAAAAACAATTAGGCGTTAGGTGCTTGTT
Organism: Christensenellaceae bacterium; assembly: GCA_045658325.1. Classification (GTDB taxonomy): domain Bacteria; phylum Bacillota; class Clostridia; order Christensenellales; family Borkfalkiaceae; genus HGM11412. Next base: position 5,353 of record JAZOUX010000130.1, read on the forward strand.
CTAACCTAAAACTGTCTAAATAATATTTCATACGGGTAAAGTTTTCAGTAATTAAATCTTCTTTACCACTAGCACCCGTACCTGGGGCTGGAATCCATAATAACCTAATAAAACCTGGGTTAGTAACCCTTTCGTCGTTACCACTTGCAATTTCTTCAAGAGATACCCTAACAGTATTCCATTGATTAGGTACGCTACCACTCGTCTTTTTAATTAAAACGTTTTTCTCGCCCTTAGTGTAAAAACGCAAATCAAGGTTATATTCAACGGCGTTAGCGTTGTAAACGTCGTAAGTAAGATACCACTTATCCCAGTCTTCCCTAGGAATAATATAAGGATTTTCTAACTCGCTATCGTAAACGTAAGTCTTAAAAAAGTCTCTCACAAGCGTTTCGTTAAGTTCAACGTAACTCCAATATTGAAGCGAAGGGTCGCAATTTACAAATTGATTTTGCTCAGAATACTTAAAGGCGTTATATGTAATTTCATACATATTTTTGCCAGTAGTAGCCTTAGTAGGTAACTCGCTGTCGTCAACCACCCTAGCAAGCGCTTCATTAATATAGTTGTAAATATTTACGTCAAAAGCGTTATGCAATAATGGGTTTTCAAAATCTATAAGAGTTCTAGTTGGACTGTTTTTATCAAAAAAATTAATTTTTTCAGCCGTGTTAGCCGTCTTTTTATAATGAAGTGTTATATCGTCAAAATAATAAACGGGCGCAAATTCTGGTTCAGGCTCGTAGTTTGGTTCAAAATCAAAATAAACGCCGTCAATTTTAGAAATATCTTCATCAGTAAGCGCGTAGCCAGTCGAATATATTATAGTAGTATCAATATTAGCAGCCCACGCATTAAAGTTTATTGGTAAAACGAGTTCGTTCCAAGAGTTAGGCTTTAAAATAAAATGTCTACCTGGTAACCTATTAGTCTTTTCAAAAGTAACGTAATCGTCAACTAAACCCATAGTAACAGCCTTTTCTTCGCTCGTGTCGTTGTAAACCCAGCAAGTTACTTTTTCAACAAAGGTGAAATCTTTATAATTAAATCCCCATGGTTCAGAACTTGTTGGAAACCAACAATAAGGAGCGTCGGTATATCTATTAATATGACCACCTATGGGCATAATTTTAGCCGAATAAACGCCACTTTTACAATATTCAACGTCGTTATTGCGTTTTATAACGCCAAAATGGGTACTGCCCTTTATACACGAAAAATCAGGCTTCCAGGTCTCAAAATCGTATAAAACGACTTGTGTAGGAGCAACGTCTTGACACGCTGGTAATATTGAAACACATAATATTAACGATAATAAAATACTAATAAATTTTAAAAACTTTTTCATATTACACCAATAGATATATTGTACACTAAAAGGTTAAAAAAAGCAATAATTTTAAGTACAAAAAAAAGCGTTGCGATTACTCGCAACGCTAAAACTTTATTTAGTTTTTATTTCCCAATTATGCAATATCTAACTCAAGCATAGGTAAGAATTTAATGTAAGTTCTATATACTACGTTTGTATCAGGGTCAGTGTAAGAAAGTTTTGCCGTAATAGCGTAGCTACCGTTTCTTACCGCACCTTTATTTAAACTAAACGAATTAATTTTTAAAATCTTATCATTTTTAAAAATGCTAGAAGTAAAATCTAATTGGAACATAGTCGAAAGTTCAACTTTGATATCTTCTAATGGGATAAGTTTAGTACCAACGTAAAATTCTGGTTTAATATAAATTGGTGCTGCTGGATAAGCATTATTACCAGAAATTCTTGTAGCAACCATTTCAGGTGTCCTACCTACTTCTGCACCAGTAGTAGTACCAGTTTCGTCAGTATATACTAACTTAGCCGAAGTAAAGTCTTGGTCGTCGTACTTAGCCGTTCTAATACCGTCAATATAAACTTTCAAGTCTTTATCAGCAGCAAGTTTATCTGCGCTATCAGTTTGAGCAGATAAATAGAATAATGGAGTAGTACCAGCCGCTGAACGGTATGAGAATAATGCCGGAGGTCTATGAGAAGAAATATTACCTGCTAAGTGGAACTTATCAATCTTTAATTCATACCAAGTATTATAAGGTACTTGATAAGATGCTACAGCGAATATAAGACGTACCGTATGAGTTTCACCAGGTTGAGCGTCAGCCTTTTCAATGTAGATAGGAACTGACAAGTAATCGTATCCGTCGTAAATGATTGAGTTGATTTGTAAGTCATTGCTTTCAGTATAAGGAAGCGTGCCGAAGAACGGTTTATACACATCAGTCGTGCTGTAAACGTCAGACCTTAAATAAATACCGTTAGCAACCGAACTTGAAGCGTTTGTAATTTGCGGTCTAGTAGAAATTACACCGTACTTAGTTACGCCTTGAATATCCGTAATGCTTTCGTGCCATTCAGCGTTCCAAACCGTACCGTCAGCAAGTGTGCCTCGAGCAATACTATCAGGAGTATTTAAGCCCTTATTTGTTGCCTTATCTTGTTCAGTAACACGCCATGCACCAATTTCAGAACCTGCGTAACCGAAAGTTGCATAAACACCCGTCGCTTCTATATTAGCGTATGTCATTGCACTAACCGTAAGCGGTAAAATTTCTTCACCCATTGGTACGTCGTTTTCGTAAGCAGTTACATAAACTTCATATTGACCAACAAAGTTAATTGGTAATACGTGACTGTTAAGAGCAATAATAGTACCAGTAGGTAATTTAGCCGAATACTTTAACGTATATTTACTTTCAGTAAAGGCAACTATTTCAAGACTTTCGTTTACGCCGATAATTGCAGTAGAAGGCATTTCAGCCGTTACTTGAGCAGGACCAGAAACTCTAATATCCATTTCAGCGTAAATTGGAACACCATTATATAAAGTATTTGCTTTAACCGTGTAAACGCCCATATTAGGAACGTTTATAATACCGTTAGTAACAGTTACAGGATTATTTTCACTATCGAATATTTCAACAGTAATAGTGTTAGAGCCTGGTAACGTAGCATTAATAGTTATATCTTTATTAATTAAAAGTTTGCTATCGCCATAAGCAGGAATTATTTCTAACGCAATTTCTTTAGTGTAGTCTTTAGTTATTGTCTTTTCAACTGAAACATCACCCATTGAAGCAACAACTTTTACGTCGTAAGAAGTTGGCTTGCTAGGAGTAAACTTATTATCAGCAAGTGAAGTCCATTCAGTTGCGCTTGATTCTTTATAGAAGTAAGCGTAACTTACACCGTCAACACCGTCAAGGCTAGCCGTAATAGTAACTTCTTGACCTAATTCTTGAGCATTTAACGAAACTGAAACGTTGCTTACCGTTACGATAGTAGAAGCAATAACTTGGTTACCACCGTTTTTAGCAAGACCGTCAGCAGAAAGCATTGCTTGAATAAAGTATCTACGAGAAGTTAAACCGCTTTCTAATGCTGGCGTATAAGTAAATCCGTCAAGTTTAACGTGGTCTTTATTGAATACGTTATTATAAGATTTTGTTGACAACATACTGTCTGCTTGACCAACGTAGAATATAAAGTCGTCTTTAGTAAGTTCGCCACAGTTTTCAACGTCAATTGAGAATTCTTGACCCATAAGTAACGGACCTTCACTAACTTTAATATCAGCGCCCTTAGCGTACGAAATATTGTCAAAGTAGAAATCGAACAAGTAATAATCTGTTAAACTGAAATTGAAATAAGAACCGATATTCATTTCTCTTGTAGAGAAATAGTAATATGGATAGTAACCAACTCCCCTTGCTTCTGCTTTACTTATTTTAAATTCATACCATTCACCAACAGGAACTTTAGTCGTACTAACGTTTGCATCAGCGTATACTGTAACGTGAGTTTTGTCAGTAGTAACGCCTTCCTTTGGTTTAATTAATACCCAAATTGAGATATAGTCAAACCTAGGGTTTTCAACCCAACCAGTATTGTTGTTTCCGTTATATAATCTCATAAAGTCTACGCCTTTGTTAGACTTAAAGAAAAACCTTGTAGAAGTATCACTGTATTGGTTAGTTGATGCTTGACCTTTAATTACGCCGTACTTAGTTACGCCATTATTATCGGTATATTCTTGATACCATTCTTGACCAACGGCTACCGTTTTACCACTGTGTTTAAAATCAGTACCGTCTGCGTTTTTAACAGTTACGCAACCTTCTTTAGTTCTAGCAATTTCACCTTCAGCATTGTAGAATTCATAGTTAGTTAAATCTTGATAGTATGCTAAAACGTCGTAATCAGTTGCTTGAGCGTCTGCTTTTTTGTAGAAAGCAATTCTGTTTTCAGTATCACTTTCGTCAATTCTCTTATAAAGAATATTACCGTCAGCATCAAGATAATCGCCAGCGTCGTTTTTAACGTAAACGAGTGTACCGTATGCACGAAGTGGGTTATATTCAAAAGAAGTAGAGTGATAATAGAAGTTAGAACTTAATGAAGTAGGTTTATCAAAACCTTCAACTTCACCCCAAGCGTCAGCAGTTTCTTTAATAACGTAATCTTTAGAAACTAACCTTGCTTCAGTTTCAGGCTTACCTTCGTCCCAAGCGTATACAGTAAGTCTGTAGTTACCTGGTTTTGTAGGTACGAAAGCAACACCACTATCAGTGAAATCGCTAGTTGTTTTAACTATAGGATTTGCACTGTCTAACGTAGTAATGTATTCGCCGTTAATTTTGTTAGTTTCGTAGTATTCAACTACTAATTTTTTATTGAACGAACCACCAGCATCATTAAAATCAATAGGAATAAATACTTCTTGATTATAAACACCAAAACTTGGCATTTCTAATAAAGTAATATAAGGTGGTTGATTGTCAACACCGTTAACTATAATTTCACGCGTGCCTAAAATAGCGTCGCCGTCTTTGATAGTTATAGTTAACTTATAGTAAGAGTCCAACACCTTAAATTGATATTTAAGGTGTTGTACGGGTTCTCCGTCAACGTCGGTAATTTTAACGTTTGCAAGATACATGTTACCGTTTACGTCGTAAACGTCCATATATTCGCTCGCATCGAAAAGTTCACCTAAATCGAAGTTAACCGTTTTATTTTCAAAATCAACGAATTCAATTTTTTCTTCGCCACAACCTACGAGTGTAAGGCATAACGTTGATATTAAAGATAATAAAACAATTAATAATTTTCTTAATTTACTCATTTTAATTCTCCCTTATGCTTATTGTGGTAAATACGATAACCTAAAACTATCAATATAGTAAGTCATTCTCGTAAAGTTTTCTTCAACCATGTCAACTGTCTTACCGTCAACTGTCTTAGTTGGAGACGTATTGTATGTGATACCTAAAGGACCAGGGTTTGTAACTCTATCTTCATTTAAGTAGTATTCTGCAGGTTGCTTACCTTGATATACACGCCATGTGCTTGATAAACTAGCAATATGGTCAACTGACGTTTTGTAAGTTACCCATTGACCAGCCGTCATTGTACAACCAACCGATGTACTATCCCATAAAGTGCCTTGAGCGAAGAACATACAATTTAAACTATAAGTGAACGGACTTGCATTATAAACGTCAAAGCAAATGTACCAATTTTTCCATTCATCTCTAGGAACAATGTAAGGGTTTGCTAATTCGCTATCGTAAATCCAAGTCTTCCAAACTTGACGCATTAACGCTTCTGGAACGTAAGTCCAGTGGTAAGTTCCTGCGTATTCACTCGCCTTCATTAACGGTACGTTATATTGCAACATTCTACTACCAGTTGTTGGTTGAATACCAACGTCTTTACCCTTAACTACTTTGTGCGATGGAGCAGAGATAGGCGTAGCTATTTTAGTGTAAATAAGTGAATCGTGGTACGCTTCGTCAAAATCTAAGAAATACTTAATTTCTGAGTTAGCGTCAAATTTAAGTGGTGATTCAAAAGTATTAACTGTTTCTTTATAGATTAAAGAAATGTCGTCTAAGAAGTATACAGGTGCTTCTTCTGGTAATGCAGAAACTGCTGTATCCCATTGAAGATAAATACCTTGAATTGAAAGCATATCGTCACGGTCAAGTGCAGAACCAACTGACATTGCGCCAAAGTCAATAGCGTATTTAATTAACGTCCATTGTTGTGGTTTTAAACCGTATGTTTGACCTTGTAATTTAGTAATTCTTTCAAAACCAGAGTATTTTGAAACAAGACCGATAGTAACGTCTTTTTCTACGTCGTTATCGTTGTATAACCACATACTTACATAGTCAACGTAAGAGAAATCACAGTAGTTAAAGTCCCACGTTTGAGAAATTACAGGGAACCAAAGCACTGGAACTTCTGGGTCGATGTGACCACCGATTGGCAATATCTTACAAGAATAATCGCCACTCTTACAATAATCTTTATCTTTATTTCTTTTTACAACACCAAAGTGGTCTTGACCTTTAATACAAGCAAAGTCTGGCTTCCATTGTTCAAAATTATAAAGGTCTACCCTTGATGAAGTAACTATTTTTGAAACCGTTTGCTTAGTTTCGTCGCCACCTTCCTTTTCACCGCAAGCGGTGAAAAGAGAAAATGCCATTACAACGGAAAGTATTAAACTTAAAACTTTTAACAATTTTTTCATACTAATACCCCCCTTAATTAAATTTCGTACACGATAATATCTTTAAGATAAATCGTATTGTTAGTAAACATTGGGCTATCATCGCTGTTCGTAAACGTCCATCTCATCTTTAAGAGTGGTTTCTTATTCCAATCGTTACCCTTTGTATTAACAACGATAGCGTTGTAACCAGGTTGTAACGTAGCGTTGAACATTGATATCCAAAGTGTTTGACCTTTAACTTGACCAATTGAAGTAATCTTAATTACGTCGTTAGTTGGATTATAGAAGTGGAACGTCATTTCAGCAACGCTAGTAGAGAATAAATTATTCATAGCCGCTGATTCAACGAAGATTGTTACAGATTCATCTTCAGATTCTTCACCGTAAATAATAATTTCGATATCATTAGTACCAGTTTCTGCTTCTAATTTTTCAACCGTACCAACTAAATCAGCTTCAACAGGAGCAGTACCGTCTTTAAACGAGTTAGCGCCAATTTGTTCAGCTTCAACGATAGTAACTTTACCACCAACACCTTGAGAGTAAGTTAAAGTTTCGCCACCAGCTTCAAATTCTAATAAAAGGTCGTTGTCAGCACTGTAAGTTCTATCAATTACTACGTCGTATAAGTAACCGCCACCTACCATTGCGCCTTTTGGTTGAACGATTTCACCATTATTTTTTAATTGTCTTGGACTATTATCAGCGTTTGCTTTAAGGTAAATTGTATAAATCATTTTACCGTAGCCGTTATTTTGAACGTCAGTGATACATAATCTTGCTTCTGATTCAGTACATTTTGAAAGGTTAATTAAAGCCCTTCTAGTCATTTCAAAGTTTTTACAGTCTTGAATTGCAGTAGTACCGTTATAGATGTTTGCACCTAAACCAGCGATAACGCCCGTAGGGTCGATTTCAATACCAATTTCTTCAGAAATCTGTGCGTAAATTTGTTTTAAGTTGTAGAAAAGTTCGTATTCTTCAAACGCGTCTAACCTTGCTTGCATTCTAAACGAAGGAATAAGTTCGTCTAATTCGTATTGACCCGCTGGATAGAAATAGTAACCGTCACCGTTACCGTAATTTGACCTTAAATAGTTAGTTGTGAAGAAATCGTCAATCATTTTACCGCCGTTTTTACTGTCATAGAAAGCGTCAGCAGACCAGTCTAATTGACCGATAACGTCGTATTCTGCTTGCATCCAACCAAGTGCCCTTTCAGGAACAAGGTTACCTTCAATGTCGTGTACCCAAGCATACCACCATCTTTCTAAGTCGTTAGCGTATAGAGCCCTTTGACTAGCAGTTGCGTAGTGTTTAGTAGTAGGACACCAAGTCTTAATATAAGGTGCGTACGATTCAAGATAGTTTTGAGTTACTGGCCAACACAACGTTCTAATAGAGTCAACGAGTTCTGCTTTGAAGGCTTCTGCTTCTTCAGCAGTACCGTCGTAGTTAGTAAAAATTTCAGACCTATTGTTGCCGTAGAAGTCAACACCCGTACCGCTTTCAACGTAACCAGAATATACGTCAAGCATTTTGAAATATGAAAGCGCTGAAGCCTTAACTTCAAAGAATCTGTTGTGCGCAGCAGGTTCGTCACAAATTGTAACGAGTGGAGTAATCTTTTCAATATAGTTAAAGTTATCTTCAATTGACGCTAAAACCCAGTAATCGAGTTGTTCCATACTGTCTTTCGTTGCGAAACAAGCAGTAGTCTTGATATCTGGATATAAATCGTGCCATGCTTGGTCTTCTGGGAAGTTGTTATTGAAGTTACCGCTCGTTACCGACCAAACCCAGTTACCCATTCTTTCACGTTTTAATAACGGTCTAGTAACTTTAAACTTATTTTCACGCGAAGCAAGAGAACCTTGTTGTTCAGCCCAAGTACGACCGTTACTGTGTCTGTACTTAATTAAACTTGCGTTCCAAATGTCTGAAGCATTTTGAGTCCAGTCAAGTTCGGCGTTGTATTTGTAAGTTCTCATACCCCAAGAAGACTTAGTGTGTACAGTTTCACTTACCGTAGCGTCGTTAATAGTTAACGTTACCGGAATTTGCCTAGTAAAGGTTTTAAAGTCAAGCGTAATAGTACCAACGTAAGTACCTGCAGGATTGTAAATGTACTTCTCTTGGTCACTCATAGTTTTTGCTTGTTCTTCAGTTATACCGTCTTTTAAAACAGGAATATCGTTAACTAACTCAGGTCTTGTTGAGAATTGGAAAGTAAGACCTTGGTTTTCGTTAGCCTTAAAGTGGTTCTCGCCAAAGTTGATTACGGCAGTCATAGGAATTAAAGCGTCTGGATAATAACCAGCCGAATAAGAATCTGGCCAAGTATTAGCAATTGAACCGATATACATATATTCTTGTTTTGCTACTGTAACGTTTTCTTTCTTGTAAACAATATTACTGTTTTTAGTATTTACTAAGTCAGAAATAGTTGCGTTATAATAGTTAACGTCTTTACTTGAATTCATTATGAGTTGTAAAATCTCATATTCGCCTTGTACCATTGAAATTTCAAGGTGTTCGGCGCTTAAAATTTCATTTTCAGCGGGCATTTCGTCCCTTTTTACCTTATAGGTATTGTATACTGAAAAGAAACTAATATCACTTGCCTTTAACTCAGTATCTTCACACGCTGTAAGAGGAAAAATCATTGAGAGAGAAAGAACTGCCGATATTAAAGCAGTAAATAACCTATTTTTTTTCATAAAATCCCCTTTAATTAATAAATTAATTATTTTTGTTCTCGATTAAAAATAATCGGGTAGTCGCCCTTTAAGGAAGTAATAGAGCAACAAGTTATAAAACTACACAAACTACCCTACCCGTTATATAAGTAGAATAGTACTACTCGCCGTATACGAATAGCCTAATAAC
>JAZOUX010000131.1:0-8952 GCA_045658325.1 Christensenellaceae bacterium
AAATTACGAAGATGGTATAAATCTTTTAGGTTTTAAAAACGAATTTAAAAATCAAGTTGAAGAACTTATTATTCCAAACTCGTGGAACGTAGTTGCAATTACGAAAATTGGGTTTTACGGAAAATCACCTTTTGAAAACGAATCAAAACTTAAAAAAGTAGTTTTGCCCGACACGTTAAAAACGCTTAACGACGCTTTTTGCTATTGCGAAAATCTTGAAGAAGTCGTATTCCCAAAAAATTTACAAAAACTTGGTAATTGGAACTTCCGTAACTGTGATAAATTTGAAAAAGTAACTCTACCTACAACGTTAATTAGAATTGGTTTTGGCAATTTTGAAGATAGCCCTGTATATCTTTCTGAATACGGTGAAGAAGGCGACGGTTGCGTTTATCTTGGCAACTACCTTTTAAATTGTCTAATAAACGATTTTGACCCGTTTGAAATTAGAGAAGGAACGGTACTTATTGCCGACTGTGCTTTTAGTAATAAGCGTTTTAGTAAAATTATATTCCCTGAAAGTTTAAAATATATAGGCTCACAAGCGTTTTATTGCTGTTCTAACTTAGAAAAGCCTATTTTACCTAAGTCTATCGTTTCAATAGGAGATGAAGCCTTTTATACTGAAAACGGCGATCTTGTTGAGAGTATTTACGTTACAGACGGTCAGTTTATAGACGGTAAACTCGTTTTAAACGATGACCTTGGCTATATTGATAACGAAACGTTAACCAACCACGCTAACCGACTTAGCAATTATCTTTTAAAAATTGATTACAGTGAAGAACGCTCGTACGATAATAGCGACGACGAAAGAGTTGAAGATTCTTCGTCAAGTTCTTCTTCGTATACTTACCGTGAAATTAACGCTTTAAAAAATTCAAAAGCACTTTTAAGAATTGATGGTGAAATAGTTGGTATCGTGTTTAGGGTTAGACCTAACTCTAATAAAGAGCCTTCTTTACGCGCTTACTTATTTGACGGAAGTTACTCTAGTAGGATGACTCTTGGTTATAGCGCTTCACACAGTTCTTGCTTTATTACGATTGATAAAGTTACGCTCGTTAAAAAAGGTGAAAACGGCGTACCAACCGAAGGTAGTTATCTTAATTTTGAGCCAAGCGAAATGGCTACGTCTATTTAACCTTTAAGTGAATTATAAATAAATTATTATTTGAAAAGACAAAAGTTAAAAAAACGTAAACACTACAATATTTCAACGCTAACTACTATTTAAGCGTAATTAATTTAAATTATAAAAAAACGGCGAACTTCGCCGTTTTTTTGATTTAGTTAAAAACAATTTTTTATTTAAAACATACATAAAAAGTTGCCGAATTAGAAGTTTCAATACCAATAAACTGTTTATTTAAGTATTTTAGTGCAGATAACTTCTTCTTTTTAACGATGGCTTTTGCCTTTTGCATAATTCTATCAAAATTGCCTTTTATAAGTAATTGATTAACGATATACCTTGTAAGTTCTTGGTTATAGCACCTAAACCCTACCGTAAAATTACCCATTTCTTTTTCGTTATAATTTAACGCTGTTTGAACGAATACGTTTACAATTTGTTCTTCGTTATAACGGGTTAAATAAGCCTTTCTAAACCTAAAATACTCGTGATTAGTTGATGTAAACTCATCTAAATCTGGGTATAAAGAACTGTTTGGCGTATGGTATGCAACTTGCGATTTTTCAGTCAATAAAAACTCGTTAAGCGGTACGCAACAATAGTCGTAACGAATATCGTTTTTACCGTAACTGCCCGTTACTGTATTAGACTTATCACCCCAAGTAGCGTCAAGATAATAACAGTATTTACCTATTTTCAAGGCGTTAAAGGCGTGACCGCCACCACCAATTTTATTACTCCTAACGTAACCACAACTTATACCAACCGATTGAAGTAGGTATTGCATTGCCGAAGCGTAGCCGGCACACACCACCTTATGATTTACTATTGCGCTGTATAAAGAACGTAATCTATCGTCTTGACTTTCATCAAGGTCAACGTTAGCCGCTAAACCCTTCCCGTCGTAGTCTAACGTCATAATTAATCTACGGTAAATTGTTATTAACGCATCGTAAGGTTTTGTCTTTTTTGTTATACCTTTTGTAAAGAATTTAGCGTGCTTTTTTAATTCTTTTCGCTTGCTTTCAATTTGCTTGATATCTATATTGTCGTTTTCGTCAACACACCTATATTTAAACTGAATTTCATTACTGTTCCATGAAAAACCGGTAAGCCAAAATATTTCAGGATAGTCGAATAAGACGTAAAAATATATTTTTTCTAATTCTTCATCACTTACACCACTGCGTGAAAACCAATCAGTATCGTAAGGCATTGCACGCCTTACCATTTCGTTGTAAAGTTTGATTTTAGGGTTAGTGTCTTCGTCTGGCTCTTTTGGTAAAATTTCGTAACGAAGTGCTTCTTTAGTAGAAGAATCGTTATCTTTACCATTATAAATCGTTTTAATTTTTTTCATAACGCCCCCCTATTAATCTAAATCTTCGCTAGTAGCGACTTCTTCAGTTGAATCTTCGTCAGTCAAGTCTTCAACCACTTCGTCTTCTTCAGTTCTTTCGTCAATAGACAACTTATCTTCACCTTCGGTTACAGACACACCCCTTAAAAATCTCTTCCAAAATCTTGAAACTTTATTAGGGTCGTACAATTCGTCAGTTTCAATGCCATCACTTTCAATATATGGCGACTCACTTGACGACATTTGTTCAGCGTAATGCCTTAAGTAAGCAAAACTCGTTGCGTTTTCACCAGTTTGATTGTTGATAAATTCTCTAATTTCGTTAATGCCGTCTAAGATATACGAATCTAACGACGCTTCAACTTTATCTGCCTTTTCGTTAAGCCTTAAATATCTAAGATATGCTAATTCTTCAAAATCAACTTGAGCGTCGGCATTTGCAACTAACAACTCGTTATCACGTTGCCATAATTGAATCATTGCCCTAATTACGCTTCTTTCAATACTAGACGACGGAGCGTTTTTTTGCACGCAAATAGTACGTTTATCAACGTCAAGCCTATAATATATACCCGATACGAAATAGTCTTCTTTGGTAAATTGTTTATCAAAGAATTTAACGTTGATAGAACCGAATATTACTTCAGGATACGTTGCTTCTAAATATGCTTTTGCAGTATTAACTGCTTGAGTTAATTCGGCATCAGTTCTAATGCTAGTTTTTTCACACTCTACGCAAACGAGCCTACCGTCTTCATACTTAACAAACCTACCACTTTCAAGTATTTTTCCACAGAAAGAACACGTTTTTGGTTCTAACTTGTCTACTATCGCACCAGCAGTTTCGTATTCATGCACGCCCGACTCGTTTAAAATAATGTTATAATCTTCTAAAAGTTTACAACAATTTTCTAAGTCGAAACACTCAGGAAGCGAATCAGCACCAAAATATATATAATGTTTTAACTGTGGTCTAAGTTTTAACCAATTTAAGTACGAATATACGTTGGCTAAAAACTCGTGCATATAGTGACCTAACCTATCGTAGAACCAGTCTAACACGCCAACGTCTTCAGTGCAATCGTTAATAAATAAGAATTGCATTTGTTTAGGATTAGTTTCGCTTTCACTACCGTCCATAACGTACGGATACAACGATTTAACCCTATCGGTATAGTTGCTTGGCTCGTTATCACTATTAAATTCTATTGGATTTTCAAGTATAGGACAAATTGCAATTTGACGGTATGCTTTAGGGAAAATCGTACGGATAAATTCGTTAAATACCGCGCTTAACAATAATCTCATATTATCGTTACAGTCAACGCGAGTGCTTAAAGTAACTCGTAACATTTTACCGTTTTTAACGTTTCTTGCAAATTCGCTGACAACAGTTTTAGATAAACCTAAACTACCAACTGCCCCGTTAACGAAATCTAACGTTTGGCAATTTGATAATAAAGAGTAAAAACCGTAAGTTTCGCCGTAAAAATCAGCCCTTTTTAAACTTACTTTTATTTCTTTAATCAAGCCTTGAGTTTTATTTAAAACACCGTCTTCTCCAATAGTTTCTTCATTTAAGATTTTATATCTACGCAAGAATATAGTATCTAAACAGTTTTTAAAGGTAACGTTTTCATGCCTTAAGTATATCGTTTTTCTATCTTTTGAAATATGGCCTATTTCGTATTCTGTATTATTAAACAAAATACTTTGACCAACCATATATTCTAAGTTTACTCGTGATGGGAAGGTATCAAGCGTACCGATAATTTCGTCGTTTATGCTGAGTTTAACCCTTTCGTTACACTCGAATACGATGTCGAAAATTTCTTTAACGCGTTTGAAAGTGATTTTTCTTTCTTTTACCTTAACGATATTATTGTCTTGGTCGGTTGACTCGGTAGTAATATGGTAATAATCTTTTACGTTGTTGGCAATACTTTCGCTAATCGGCGTATCGTATTTATCGCATAAAGCCGCAAGTAAATAACCTGCTAAAAGTTGAACGTTTACTTCAAGATAATTGCCAAGTTTAATTCCGTTAGTACAGTAAGGACACATTAAAACGTTACCGTGCTTTTCTAATTCGCCAAGAATATTTTTCATCTTCTTTTCAAACTCTAAAAGACTCATACCGTTTTCGCTAGTCGCTTCACAAAATACCCTTAAAAAACTTAATTTATGTTTTTCAATATGCTCAGTAACTTTAGGTTGAATAAACGCCGAACGGTTAACGTATTCTTCTGAAAGCATTTTATCGGTAAAATACTCTCTCAATAAGTAAGGGTGTCTGGTAATATGTACAACCGAGTTTTTACTTCCCCTAAACCTTGTGCTAGCATATAACGCTGCCGCTAAATTGCACTTATCGTCAGAATAAATCATATAGTGAATTCTAGCACTTGGTTTGTAAAAATGGTTGATTTCGATACTATGCTTCATTAAAATATCTTTATCAGACCTATCTAATGGAGAAGACGTAATTATTCTTACCCCGTCAATATCGTATAAAATTGCTTGCTCAGCAATTAACGTTTCTAACCCGGTAAGCGATTGACCGTGCTTGTTATAAACGACGTTACGCTTACTTTCTTTATTCCATAAAGTAAATTCAACTGCGTCGCTTTCTTTTGCGCTTGAAAAACTTAAAACTTCATCAACGCAGAAAAATCTAGGTAAACTTGCCGTTGCAAAACCTTGTAAAACGAATTGTGATAAGAATATAAAACGAACTCTGCCCGACGTGGCTTTTAATAACCTTATAGCCATAACCGGACATAAATAACTTTCTAATTCTACTATTCTATCGGCATCAATAAATACAACGTTGCAAACTTCTTCAAAAAAGGCTGGATAGTGTTCAACGATATTATCGTCTTTAAAATCGTCAGGCGTTGCTATTAAAATATCGGCTTGGTCTAAACGCTCGTCACTAGTATAAACTCGCCAAGGGCATTTATCGGTAACAGTACTCAATTTAGATAACGAGTCTTCAATAAACGCTCTTAATGACGGCATTTTGTCACGCTCTGAAACGACGAACATCATTCTAGAACCGGCTAATAACCTAGTGTAAGTGTAATGAATTAAATATTCACTGATTTCAGAATAAAAATGAGCGCAAAAATATACATGTTTATTGTTGTAAGCAGCGTTTAAGCACTCCATATAACTTTGTACGATTCTACCCGACTTTTCCTTCATTTTCTTTTGAATATAATCTAATGAAGTAGCGTAAGGTCTATTATCGCAAACGTATTCAATATCTGCGTCTTTACCTGCTTCTGGAAAATATCTAAGATTATGTTCAGCATCAAACCTACGTTGAAGTTCAATATGAAGGTCTTTTACCTTATCTTCAATTTCAATTTTTTCTTTTTCAATAATTTCAGTTTGGCTTGCTTCTTCAACGCTTTCCTTTTTAACGCTAGCGTGTAAAACGTTGCAAATTTCTTGTAAAATTATTAACGAAATGAACGGATAAAGATGCCATTCTTTAATTTGTAACACGTTAGTTATAAGGTTATAGAACCAATCTGGTGCAGTAAAGAATACTGAATATAATAACGAAGCAAAGAATAAGGCGTAAATTATTTCGGTAATATAAATAAAGTATTGTAAAACCTTTTCTACTCTTACTACCCATTTTTTAGCATATTCAAGATTTGGACCTTCAAAGAATAACGACCAAAATTTATTTACTAACTTTTGAATACCTGAAAGTTCATTTTGTTCACTTTCACCATTATCACCGTTTTGGTCTTTTACGACTACTCTTCTATCTTCTTCAGAAAGTTGGTCTTCTTCAACGTCTGTGGTATCTTCAGTTTGTTGGTCGGCTTGTTTATTTTTACCTGCAAAACCGTATACAAAATCTAAAAAGCACTTTTTTAATAAACATTTTAAAATTGAATAACTGTATAAAACTAAAACGTTTATAATTATTGCAAAAAATACATACGTTACATAAGTTACTACATGTGGTGTTTTGCTTAATAAATTTTTAATAAATTCTATTGATAAAATTAAGTCGACAAGACTAGAAATTATATCAACCAACGCTATAATTAAAACGCACTCTAATACCGCTAAAATAAAGAACCAAAAATTCTTCTTATTATGCGGTTCAGTGTATTTTAAAGCGTGAATAGTTGAAAGTTTTTTAGTCTTTGCTGCAAAAGGCATCATAGGGAATAATAAAATTATTATTATCGCTAATATTATTAAAACTTTTATAATATCCATATTTTACCTCCTACTTGTTTTTCTTAATTATTAAATCTTCAATCGCTTCTAACGAGAAAATTTTATAAATTTTATTTTCGCTTGAATTAATAGGTGCTAAAACGTTGAATTCACCTTCTATATTCATTGATTCGTCAACGGCTGGATAAATTCCTAAATTGTTTAAAATACCACTTAAACAATTTTCAACCATCTCTAAAACCATTCTATGATTGTTAACGTTTCTTTCTTTTTGCATATTGGCGTTATGTAATAAGGTAATAATTCTAATTTCGTGCCTATATTCTTCAACCTTAACTAAATCAACGTCGTACCTTTTCTTTAATTTGTTAAAAGCAATTTTCTTTTTTGCCAAGCAAGTTCTATAACAGTCGGCAATAGACCTTTTTGCTTTGTTTAATTTGTATATCGACGGCAAGCGCATCAATAACGATGAAATTAAAAATATGCCAGCAAACACTAACGCGCTATAAATGAACGATATTACCGTTGCTACGTTATAATGACTGTACACCTTAATTAATATGAACGGAACAATCATAGCAACTAACGTAACTATTAAAAATATAATATCAAAAGTAAAGTTCTTTGAAAGAACGTTTTTTGCTAATATATAATCTTTATACGCTTGGTCGGCTTTTTTCTTTTCTTCATCAAAACTAACTACTGAATACTCGTCTTTTAAAGACTGTCCTAAACACGCTGAAATTTCGTCGTGTTTTTCGTTAATTGCTTGTTCAAATTCTTGTTTTGACGGACACATATTCGTAGTCGTTATAGCACCTGAGCGAAGCAATTTATCGTATTTATAATCAACGTCGCTTTCTTTAGTTTTATCTCTATTTTCTAAATATGCTAATAAAACCTTATTAAACTCATCTTTGTTTTCTTGAGCGAAAGTAGTATTGTCTTCGCCAAAAGTTTTAACAAGTTTATATTGTTCGTCAATTGAATTTTTAACCTTATCGTCTTTAATAATAATGCTTGCTTTTGCCCTTTTAATTTCGTCTTCGTAAGAAATTTCTTTAACTTCGGTTGTTTTATTTTTTTCGTTCGATAAAGATTTTAAAGAGTAATATAAAGATTGATTTTCTTTAGATACGTTTCTTGCGACTACTACTTTATTCCAAGCGTTTAATAATAAATTTTTTAATTGTACGGTATCAATTCCGTCAATATCTAAATCGCCTTCGTCACTAACAAAAGTTTCCCTTTCGTAAATTCTAATTAAATATAACGACAAAGCAAGATTATCAAAAGCGGCTTTTGCTACGCTATTACCTGCTTCAGTTTGATAAAAATGACGGCGAATTTTTCTTAATTTGCCAATTCTATCGTTGAACGCCCTAAAAAATAACCTTTGTGAAGCACCTTCGGCATTATCACCGTCAATACTGTAAGGATAATCTTCAATATTAAATACTAACGATAAAGTTTTTGTGCAGTATATAGAAAATGAAGTGTAAAAATCTTCTTCAACCGTTTTCTTTTTTAATAATTTTTTACGTTGATACGCACTTAAAAACTCTGATTTCTTTTGTATTTTATTTAAAATTTCTTCTCTACTTTCTTTATCGGTAGTTTCGTCTAAAACTTCGTTTAACTCTTTAAGGTCGGCTTCAGTTTTTAAATACTTTTCTTTATCAACTTCGTTGCCTTCAAAATCAACGTAAACCTCAGTTAACGAGTTGTAACTAACGCGTTTTTTTATAACGAAAGAATCCTCAACAGGTGAAATTATTTGATTAACTTGACTTTCTAAATTATCAATACGTTCAACGTAATCAAATTTACTGCTCTTTACATAAAATACGTCGCACTCAGCGGGATAATATTCACGTTTTTCTAACTCGAACAATAATTTATCGTTAATATACGCTTCTATGTAAGGCAAATAAACGCTAAAATCAACGCCGTCTTCTTTAATATAACTTAAAGTTCCATAAGGCGCACGAATACGGTCGTAATCGTAAAAATCAACGATTACGGCTATTCTAAACTGTTCAAAAACTATCGTGCCTTGTTTATTTTTAATAAAATCTACACAATCTTTTACTTTATCAAGCGTACAGTTAATCCATTGGGTTTTATTATAACCTGCTAAACGAAATAACTGGTCGCAATCAAAAGTTTTATTTTGAGACGTGTTAATTACATAAGTTATCATACTTTTCCTTTGCTAGTCTTATTAGACTTAATTATTTTTACG
>JAZOUX010000132.1:0-10060 GCA_045658325.1 Christensenellaceae bacterium
TGTCGCCCACCATAAACTCGTTATCTTGCGCTATTAAATTTATAATTTTTTCTTGAATACCATTTACGTCTTGATATTCGTCAATAAAAATAAAATCGTATTCGCTTTTAACGGTGTTTAAAACTTCTTCGTCAAGAAGTAGAGTGTAAGCAAATTTTTCAACGTCGCTAAAATCGTAGCAGTTTTCTTCTTTTTTTAATACGTCGTAATAATCTAAACACTCGTTTACTAATCTATGTAAAGCGTTTATATAAGGTAAACTTTCTTTAGCCAAAAGGTCGGCTTGCTCTTTACCGGGAAGGCAAACGTCTAAAATATAGTTTAAGTAAGCCGAAAACGACTTTAAATGAATTTCTTTAAAAGTTTTATAAAAATCGTCGTATTTATTGCGAGGCTTAGTTGGGCATTTAGGGATTATAAGCGATTTTGCTACGTCGTAAACGCTATCGCATTCTTTTAAAAGAGTGGTTAACGATAGCAACTGTTGTATGAAAATTTTAAAACTTTCTTCTTCAAATAAGTAAAGATATTCTTTAAATAAATTTTCGTAAAATACACCCGTAGCGTGACAGTTTTCAGTTAAATCGATATCAATAATTTTTGATACGTTTAAGTGTGTGTCAACTGAAAGATTAAAAAATTCGTCTCTATCAAGCGTGCTTTCGCTACTTACCATAAAGTTATAAAGCGTTTCCCTTAAAGGACGGTCGGTTTTAGTTGATACTAAAATATAAGCAAGTTCTAAAAAATCGTTTGATTTTTCTTCGTAATTTTTAGTTAAAACTTCGTCAATCGCTTTTAATTTTAACGATTTTTTTTGCGCCTCGTCTAAAATGCTAAAGGTGTAATCTAAGTTTAATTTATAAAAATATTTCTTAACGATTTTAGAGCAAAACGAGTCTATGGTTGAAATATCGCAAGTATTAACTTCGTCGTATTGCCATTTTAAACCGTCGTTACCGTTAGCAATTTCTTTAAGTAAAGCCGTTTTTAATTTTTCCTTCATTTCGCTTGCTGCAAGTTTAGTAAAGGTTACGGCTAAAAGACGGTCAACGGTAGTTTGTCCTTCTAAAATAAGCCTAATAATTCTTTCAATAATGACGTAAGTTTTGCCAGAGCCAGCCGAAGCCGATACTAACGCATCGCCTTTGTTAAGAAGAACGGCTTGAAGTTGTGACTTGGTTAAAGTAGAATATTTATTAATTGCCATTATTCTTGCTCCTTTTTATTTTTTTGGTCGGTTGAATTTTGAACGGCTTCAATAATCGTATCTTTGCTAATTGAACTAACTTTTCTAACTACGCCGTCTTCGTGCTGACAAAAACCACACATACCGTTAAATTTGCAGTATTCACAACTTTTTTCGTATGGGGTGGGCTGTATAAAGCCCGAACTAATTTCGTTAATAGCGTTAACTGAAACTAATTTTGAATAGTTTAAATAATCGTAAAACTCACTTTCGCTTAACGTGGCGTTGGTCTTGTTTAACGAACCGTTCTTATTATATATATTTATAACGTCGCTATGCTTATCTTCTTTTGCTTTTACGTCGGTAGCGTCGATAATTTCGTCAATATCAACTGTCTTGCCTTGAAGAACCGTTTCAGTATGTGCGCCCGAAGTAAACTGAACGTTTACAGGTGAATAGTATGCGCCGGCAGGCTTATAACCACCGTATAAAAAGGCGTTCATATATAGATATAACTGAAGTTTTTTGCCAATATAAAACTGTAACGGCGACGTATCTATCGAGCCTGATTTATAGTCTATAATACGCACCCTATCGTTGTACGCGTCAACTCTATCTACTTTACCTTTAACGCTAAACAATCCTTTATCAGTGTATAAAGGAATACCTTTAATATCTTTTTTAAGCCCGAACGATTTTTCAAACATAATAGGCTTAAACAACGATTTTTGTGAAGAAAGGTAAATATTATAAGTGATTTTGCGCGCTTCTTCTTTTAAACGGCTAAACGTGTAAACGTATTGTGGTTTAGACGTGTATCTTTTATATTCTTCACGCGTGATAATTTCTTCAAAAATCTCGTCGCTTAACTTTTCGCAAGACGGCTTGTCAAATACTTCGTTTAAGCGTTTAACGAATACTTCTAAAAGGCCGTGAAGAATAATACCTTTATCGGTAGTTTTTACTTCGCCAACTTCCTTTTCGTTAAGCCTAAGCGAGCCTTTTGCAAAGTTATAAAAAGGACAAGCGTAATAATTTTCAAGCGTAGTTGCCGAAATTTCGTTATTAGGAATACATAAAAGCGAATTATCACTTGAAACTTTAAACCTTTCTTCTTTTTTAAGTAAGTTGTCTAAAAGAGTAACGTATTCAGTTAAATTCAACTTATTTAAGGTAGCGTAAAGGCTAGAAAGCAACTGACTTTCTAAATTTTTGTTTAAAACGTTTTCGCTAAGCAATTTAATAATTTGCTTTACTGAAATTTCAGGGTTAGTTAGCGATTTAATAAAATACGAGTGGTAGTCGCTAGTATAATCGCCCGTCAATTTTTTATTTTGAAGTGATAAAACGTTAATATCAAAAACGGCTAAAAGGTTTTTAACTATTTCGCTTTTAACGTTAATTTGACCGTTATTTGATAAAATAGGGTATGAAATATTTAACTCTTTTTTAAACGAAATAAGGGTAGTGCATACGTTTTGAACTTCACGCCTATTTACAAGTTGAATTTTAGGTTCGATAGAAACTTGATATTTTTCATAACGGTCACTGCAGAGTTTATCAATATCTTTATCGCTTAAAAGAGCAATATCGCTTTTTGAAGCAGGTATATCACCACAAATGCCAACGGCGTATAAAAGCACGGGGCTTTTTAACTTAACGTCAATTAAATTGCTTATAAACACGGCATCCATATAAAGTGGAATAGTGTTAATTTTGCAAGCGTCAGCACCCGATAAAAATATATTTTTAAAGTCGGTTATATCAATTAAATCGTCTTTAATAACGAAAATTAATTCGTTAAAAATTTTGTCTAATTTTTCTAAAACCTTCCCGTTAAATTCAATAAGAGTAGGCTTGTTTATATTTTGTAACTTTTCGTTTAAAAGGTTAAGTTTTTCGTCTACGCCAATTATAGACAATATTGTTTTTATAGCGTTTACAAAACCATAGACCGTTTTTGCCCCGTTTAAAAGAGTGTAAAACTCAATTATTTGAATTCTAATATTTTCATACAATTCTAAATTTTCATCTTCATAAGTAAACGGTTCTTTAATAGTTTTACGCGTAATTGAAAATTTGTCTAAGTAATTACAAAAACCGTCGGCTATTGATTTATCTATGATAAAAAGCGAGTTTTTAATTAAACTTTTAACTTCGCTAGGCGCTAGGTTTTTTCTAACAATTTCAATAAGGTCTAAAATAAAGTAAATTATTGGGTGGTCTGATAAAACCTTAGTATCGTCGATATAATAAGGTATTTGATATTTATCGAACACTCGCTTAACGATAGTGGAATACTCGCCTAAATTACCAATGGTTAAGGCAATATCTTTATACCTAATACCGTAAGACTTAACTTTAGATATAATATCTACGGCAATATACTCAATTTCGTCGTAAGCCGTTTTAAACGTTGAAATGGTTATATTTTTACTTTTTGGTTTTTGATAGTCGTTTTTATAAATTTTTTTATTGTAAAGAGAGTTTTGTAAAATTAACGCATCTTCATTTATGGCGTTATTAAATTCGCTTTCAATAATCTCGCCGTTTAAAAGTTTTAACTTATTTAAAACTTCGTTAGTGTAAAAAGCGTCGCTTTCGCCACCAATAACTATGGCTATAAAATTTTTAGCAGTTTCGTTTAACGTTTTAAAAATTAATTCCCTTTGCTTAGTTAAGGTCGTATAGCCAACGACGATAACGGTAGCGTTTTGAATATCTATATCATCTTTAATAAGGTCTGGCATAATTGATAGATATTCGTAACTGTCAAAAAGATTATTGTCTTGCAAATATTTTTGATATTTTGAGTAAATTAAGTTTACGTCGCTTAACTTATTGTAAAGGTTAGTCGATAAAGTGTTTTCTTCATTTTGTAAAAGGGTGGAAATACTTTCAACAGAAACGCTTGCGCTTTTTAATTGTGAAATTAACTCAAAAAGCGTTTTAGCCAAGTTAGATAGCGAAGACGAAGCCTTAAAACATTTTAAACTTTTTTTATTTTCTTGAATAATTTTGCGAATAGCCATAGTAGACGCTTCGTTAGATAAAACGTTATCGCCACGCTTTGAAGAAATATACCTTTTAAAAGTTAAATTTTCAATATTAAAAAAGCCACCGCCTAAACTTTTTGCGATTTCAATTTGAGTTAATAAATTAATTTTATCTTCTGAAAAAATATAACATTTAGGGCTTGAAAGTTTGCCGTAGCCTTTAACTTGTTTGCCAACTTCTAAAATTGATGCTGTTATATTGTTAGTGGTTATTATTTTCATAAAAATTCCTTTACTTTTTTAATAAGTATACCTTTTTAAATTGTCAGACGTGTGGCAAAATAAAAACAAAGTTCAAAAATATTATACAATAAATATAAAAGTTAAACAAGTGTCTTTACATTTTTTATTAAATATGATATAATTTATATACAAAATAGCAAATTTTTAAGAGAGAATTATGAAAAAATTTTTAACTTTAATTTTATCGGTTTTATTAGCGTTTTCACTTACGGGCTGTGGTCAAACTTTCGTTAAGATAGACGGTTTATATTGGCAAAACTCAACACAAGGTTACGACAATACTTATTATGAAGAATTAATTTATGACGTTGAGTGTGTAAAAAGTACTAAATATAACTCAGCGGAAATTTCTAATAATGAAATTGCTTTAGTTATAAACGACGGCACTTACAAAGTAGTATCAAAATCAATGCCAGATAAAGGTAGTGGTGTAGTTTTAGTTGAAACGACGTTATATTTAGACGCTAAGTACGTTATTAAAAAAGATAATAGCGTTTATAGCGAATTAAATTTCGTTGAAGAAATTACTTCGTCTTGCTACTTTGTAGCAACTAACTTTAAACCTATATCTTCTTCTAAAAAGGTAAAAGCGTCTTCGTTAGGGGTTTTAGAAGGTAACTACGTTATTTTTCCTTTCGAGTACGAGTATAACGTAGAATATTCTGGCAATAACGCCAAGGTAAACTTTACTGAAATTAAAGACGATTTTAACGTTATTAATGCCGACGCTGTTAAAGAATATAAAGACGCTACTAAAGAAGCGTACTTAGATAACGAAATGATTTTATTTGCACCTAGGGGATATAATTTGCTTGGCAATACGAACTTTTCAGTATCGTATACAAGTTTAGACGTTATTTCTCAAACGACAAGGGGTATGTATTTTACTACTATGAGTAATGACAATGTAAATCCGTCTACGGTTACGATGACAAACGCAAACGGTCAAGACGTTGAAGCGGTTAGAGTAATCTTTGCATTGACGGGGCAATTTACGGGCGCGCAAATTGAGTGTTATTACGCTTCTAAAGCCGAAAATAAAAATAGGCTTATGGAATGCTATACGTCGATGTACGGCGATTTAGGATATTTAAAGTATACTTTAAAAGAAGTTAAGTAAACTTATCTAAAATAAAAATTTTATAAGGGGGCTATTATGAAAAAACTAGTTAGCATTTTATTAACTTTAACCTTATCTACGTTGTGTTTTGGTTTGATAGGTTGTGGGCAAAAGACGGGTAAAGTTATGAACGTATCTTTAAACCCCGAAGTAGAATTCGTTCTTGATACGAACGACAAAGTTATTACTGCAAACGCTTTAAACGACGAAGGTAACTTTATTATAAGTCAAGTTACTTTTAAAGGGCTTAAGGCAGAAGAAGCGGTAAACGCTTTTATCAAAGTATCTAAAGACAACGGTTTTTTATTAAGTGGTGGCGTTCAAGCCGGCGAAAATGAAATTGAAATTGAAATTTCAGGTGAAGATGCGCGTAAACTATACGAAAAAGTAAAAACAAGTGCAACTGAAAAGTTTAACGAACTTTCAATTTTAGCAACTACTACTTTTGAAAAACTAGATAAAGATTATTTAAAAGACGTTGTTGAAGACCTTTACTTAAACTTAAAAGAAAGTGAAATTGCCACTAAAACTGAAAAAGAACTTTTAGACCTTATTAAAAAAAGTAGGGAAGAAACTAAAGAGTTTTTAAGTCAAGAATTAAAAGAGTTTTATTATTTAGATAGGGCAAAAGCAATCGAACAAGCAAAAATTCAAGCGTTTATTGACGCAATAAACGAAAGTGGTAACGACTTATTGAAATTATCGGTTAGTCAACTACAATCTGCGCTCAACACGTTTACTGCTAAGTATACTGAGTTTAAAAACAAGTTTAAAGAAAAGTTTTTAGACGAAGATAGCGACTACCAAGTTAAAATGAGAGAATTTATCGCTAAAAAGAAAGAGTATTTACAAAGCAGGCTTGAAAATATTAATACTACCATTTTAGAACAACAACTTGAAATTATTGAAAGTGGTTTAGAAACGGTTAAAGAGTTATCAATGGCATCGGTTAAAGCGATTGACACGGCAATGGTCAACACTTTAACTACTATCGACGGTTTAATTACGACGGTATTTAGTAGTTTTGATGCAAGTGCAAGCGTAAGCGTAAAAGTAGGTGAAGCAGAAAGAACGTTTGCTGTAAACTTTAAGTCTGCAAATCAACAATTCGTATCTAACGCTTATTGGGAAACTTTAAAACCTAACGTTCAAGCGTAATAATTAAGTAAGGCCGTAGCAAACGCTACGGCTTTTTAAATGGGGGTATACTAAATTTATTGACTTAATATATTAAATAGTGTATATTATTTTCTATGGTGTATATATTTGAAAGTTTTTCACTTGGCGTAGGGCTTGCTATGGACGCTTGCGCCGTATCAATGACAAACGGGCTTTCAGCCCCTAATATGAAAAAGTCTAAAATGCTTTTTATTGCTTTTGCATTTAGTTTGTTTCAAGCGATAATGCCACTAATCGGCTATTTTTGTGGACAGTTGTTTGTTGGGTTTATAAGTAAGTTTGTTCCTTATATCGCACTTGGTCTTTTATCTTTTATCGGTATACATATGCTTATTGAAGGTGTTAAAAACGATTGCGAAAAAGACTGCGATTGCACGCTCACTTTTAAAAAAATTATAGTTCAAGCAATAGCAACGTCAATAGATGCGTTAAGCGTAGGCGTTACGTTAATTGCTTTAAAATGGTATCAAGCAATTATTTCGGCGTTAATAATCGGCGTACTAACTTTTATTTTATGCTTAATTTCAATAGTAATTGGCAAAAAATTTGGAGACAGTTTAGGTAATAAGGCAAAAATTTTAGGTGGTATAATTTTAGTGCTTATCGGTATTGAAATTTTTGTAAAGGGCGTATTCTTTTAAAATAATTTGCAAAAACTCTTGATTTTTTAATTTAATAGGTATATAATAAATTAGCACTCTAAAAGCAAGAGTGCTAATATTTATTTAGGAGCAAGATATGAAAAAGTTTAAAACTGAATCTCAAAGAGTACTCGATTTAATGATTAACTCAATTTACACTAATAAAGAGATATTTTTAAGGGAATTATTGTCCAACGCATCTGACGCTATTGACAAGTTGTATTACAAATCTTTAACCGACAATATTTCAGGTCTTACTAGAAACGACTTTTATATTAATATATATATAGATAAAGACGAAAGGTCTATAACGATTAGAGATAACGGTTTAGGCATGACGGCAGAAGAACTTGAAAAGAACTTAGGAACTATTGCTAAATCTGGTTCGTTTGACTTTAAAAAGAACGATAAATTAAAAGACGAAGATATTAATATTATAGGTCAATTCGGTATAGGTTTTTATTCAGCGTTTATGGTTGCTAAAAAAGTTGAAGTAACGTCGAAAGCGTATGGTGAAAGTGGGGCTAATACATGGTATTCAAACGGTACTGACGGCTTTGATATTACGCCAAGCGAAATGGATGGTAACGGTACGATAATTAAGTTGTATTTAAAAGACAACGTTGAAAACGACAATTACGATACTTATTTAGAAGAATACACTATTAAAAATTTAGTTAAAAAATATAGTGATTATATAAGATATCCAATTAAAATGGACGTAACTAAATATAAACAAAGTGAAACTGACGATAAAAAACAAGAAAGTTACGTTGAAAGTGAAACGCTTAATTCAATGATTCCTTTATGGAAAAAGAAAAAGGGCGATATAACTAAAGAAGAATATATCGGTTTTTATAAAGACAATTTTTACGATACTGAAGAGCCTATAAAAACTATTCATTTTTCGATGGAAGGTGTAGTAGATTTTAAAGCACTTTTATATATTCCGTCAAAAGCACCTTATAACTATTATTCTAAAAATTACGAAAAGGGTTTAAAACTTTACACTAACGGGGTTATGATTATGGAGAGTTGTAAAGATTTAATCTCCGACCATTTTAGTTTTGTAAAAGGTTTAATTGATAGTGAAGTAACGTTAAACGTCTCTCGTGAAACGGTACAGCAAACGCATCAGTTAAAAGCAATCGCTTCACAAATTGAAAAGAAGGTTAAAAACGAACTTTTAGACTTACTTAAAAATAATAGGGAAGATTACGAAAAGTTTTATAAACAATTTGGCTTACAACTTAAATACGGCTTATATTCAAGTTGGGGTATGAATAAAGACGTTTTACAAGATTTACTTTTATTCTATTCGTTAAAAGAAGAAAAGTTAATTTCGTTTAAAGAATACGTTGAAAAGGCTGGCGATGATATTTATTACGCAAACGGCAAGGTTGCAGATGCAGTTAAATCTTTACCACAAGTTGAAAAAGTTTTACTTGACGGTAACGACGTATTATTAGCAAGTGACGAAGTTGACGAATTCGTGTTTAAGTTTATTGTAGACTACGATAAAAAGCCGTTTAAAAACGTTACCAGCACGACGGGTGAAGTTAAAGACGAAACGGTTAGCGAAAGTGATAAAGAAATTTTAAACAAAGTTCAAAACGTTTTAAACCAAAAGGTTAGTAAAGTAGTTGGTACTACTAAACTTAATAAACACGCCGTTTGTATGTCTAGCGAAGGCGACGTTTCGCTTGATATGGAAAGGGTGTTAAGCCAAAATCCTGAAATTAATGAAAATTTAAAAGCCAAAAAAGTTTTAGAAATAAACTTAACCCACAAAGTGTTTGAAAAATTAAAAACTCTTGACGGTAAAGAATTTGAAAAATTATGCTTTGTTTTATACAACTTAGCAATGCTTATGGCTGGTTTAGAAATTGAAAACGTAACGAAAATGGCTGACGACGTATTCGATTTAATGTAAAAATTTATAAAAATCTCTATCTAAAGGGCGTTTCCCATA
This sequence comes from Christensenellaceae bacterium, assembly GCA_045658325.1. Taxonomy (GTDB): domain Bacteria; phylum Bacillota; class Clostridia; order Christensenellales; family Borkfalkiaceae; genus HGM11412. The sequence goes on from JAZOUX010000132.1 coordinate 9,401, forward strand.
GGGATTTTTTAGACAAGATAAAAGACTAACGAAAATTTCGTTAGTCTTTTCCTTTTTGTATTGTAAAACATACAACTTTCATTTGAAAGTATAGTGTGCTACACTTTTGAAAGTATTTCCCACAAAGATTAAGTGTTTGAAAAATTGGAGTTTGTTTAATTGCTTTGGACAATCCACTTTTTTGCAAAGGCAAGTAGAGTCTCGGACATTGTCAAAAATTCAACCGATTCACCATTTTTCAAATTCAAAAAGGTATTAACGATAGCCTGTTCATCGGGAGAAGTGAGCAATAGCAGTTCTTTTTGATGCTTGGTGTATTTTCCTGTCTGCTTGAAGGTAATCGCCTGCACAACAAAAGAAGCGGATTTATATAACACGCGCAATATGTCGTCGCTCTTTTCGTGTAGCATATTATGTACACAGCCGTGATAGATATTGCAAGCCCCGATTTTGATGGCTCTCCCCACGGCAGCTTCACCGATGGCGGCAAGCAGTTCATCAAGGCTGCCTTTTATCGGGGTTGTATCATAATAAAACTGAAAAAGGTCGGAAGGCTCCCAATTAAGAAGCTCGTCCCTTCCCGACACAAAACCGCAAATCAACTCTCTGTGTGGCAAAGTGTCGAGCATTGCATTGTAGTCCTGAATATCCGAAACGGAT
>JAZOUX010000133.1:0-1764 GCA_045658325.1 Christensenellaceae bacterium
ATATTTATTTTGCTACTTTTAAATACTTGAAAAAATTTAAAAAATGTATTACAATAAATACTTAGAAAAGTTTTTAATTTTTATAAAATTAAATTTATATAGGTGAAAGATGCAAGAAGAACAAAATTTAAACGATACGATAATTAAAATAATGCCAGCCGTGGCGTTAAAAGGCAAGGTTGTTTTACCTAACGTATACACTTCGCTTGACGTAGGTAGGATACAATCGTTAAACGCTGTAAACGCTTCTATTAAAGAAGAAAAGTTGTTGTTTGTAGTAAGTCAAAAAGATAAGACTTTAGACACTCCTAAAAGCGACGATTTATATACCATAGGAACGGTATGCCGTGTAGGTAATTTAGGTAAAATTAACGGTGAAAATTATAGGGTTGCCATTGAAGGTTTGTATAGGGCAAAAATTTTAATGCAAGATAATAGTGTAAACTATTTTAGGTTTAAGGTTAAAGCCTTAGATATTGACGAAGGTGATAAAATTCAAACGGAAGCCCTTTTACGAAATTTAAAGCAAATTTTTATTGAAAACGCTTCTTTATACAAATTGCCAGCATCACTAGTAGACGTTATTATTAATTTTGAAGAAGCCGAAGAATTCGTTAACGCTGTGGCTTTTAACTTGCCGTTTAAGTTTATTGAAAAGCAAAATTTATTAGAGTGTACCGACCAATTTGCAAGGCTTAATAAAGTAAAAGAATTAATGCTTAACGAAATTGAAATAGTTAAGACGGAAAAACGCATTGCCGATACGGTAAAAAAGAGTGTTGAAAAAGGGCAAAAAGAATTCTATTTAAGGGAACAACTTAAAGCAATTCACAAAGAACTTGGCGACGACGAAGAAGAAATTGAAAAACTTCGTGAACAAATTATTGCTAAAAATTTACCTAAAGAAAGTCAAGAAAAGGTGCTTAAAGAATTAAACAAAATGTCAAGGATGCAACCTTCTTCGCCAGACTATACGGTTATACGCTCGTACCTTGATTGGGTAATTGATTTACCTTTTAATACTGAAAGCGTCGATACTGAAAAATTAATAGACTGCCAAAAGGTGTTAGAAAAAGACCACTTCGGTTTAGATAAAGTTAAAAAACGCATAATAGAATATCTTGCAGTATTAAAATTAACTAAATCGTTAAAAGGCCCTATTTTATGTCTTGTTGGACCGCCGGGGGTAGGTAAAACTTCAATAGCAATATCAATTGCAAGGTCACTTAATAGAAAGTTAGTTAGAATGAGTCTTGGTGGGGTTAAAGACGAAGCCGAAATTAGAGGGCATAGAAAGACTTATATAGGTGCAATGCCAGGTAGAATTATTTACGGTATGCGCGATTCGGGTACTATTAATCCGGTATTCTTGTTAGACGAAATTGATAAACTTTCAAGCGATTTAAGGGGTGACCCAGCAAGCGCTTTGCTTGAAGTGTTAGACCCAGAGCAAAACGCTACGTTTAGAGATAGATATTTAGAAATTCCATACGACTTATCTAAAGTTATGTTTATAACTACGGCAAATAGTTTAGATACGATACCAATGCCACTTTTAGATAGAATGGAAGTTATTGAAATTCAAGGCTATACGTTAGAAGAAAAGGTGCAAATAGGTTTAAAATACTTATGTCCTAAACAAATTAAGTTGAACGGATTAACTTGTAAAAACGTTACCTTTACTGAAAGTGCCGTAAAAGAAATTGTCGAAGGTTACACGTTAGAAGCAGGGGTAAGAAAACTTGACCAAAAAATAGGTGAAGT
>JAZOUX010000134.1:0-6709 GCA_045658325.1 Christensenellaceae bacterium
ATAATCTACGATTATATTAACATATATTATTACCTTTTGCAAGCGTTTTTAACGGTTTTTACGATTTTTTACTTAAATTTTAAAATCTTTTGCCGTTTTTACCATTTCTATTAACGCTTCTGCCGTAGCGTAAGCGTCCGAAAGTGCCCTATGATGACGGAATTCAATATTATAATATTCGCATACGGTATTTAATTTGTGGTTTTTTAACCTTGGCAATACCTTGCAAGATAACTGACATGTATCTAAAACTTTGTTTTGCAATAAGTATCCGTTTTCTTTACCTGCTTGCTTTAAAAATTTAAAGTCAAAGTCGGCATTGTGCGCTACGAAAACGGTATCGCCTAAATATTTAAAAAAGTCGTGATACACTTCTTCAATTTTAGGGGCATCAACTAACATTTCGTCGGTGATGCCGGTAAGTTCAATATTTTTTGCGCTTAACTTCATAAGTGGGTTAACAAGCGTTTGAAAACTACTCACTATTTTACCGTCAACTATTTTAACTGCACCTATTTCAGTAATTTTATCGTTTAATAATTCTAAGCCCGTAGTTTCAATATCTACTACCGTAAACTCAGTATTTTTAAATAATTCTGGAAGGGGCGCTTCGTTAAAGAATAAATCGCTTTGCGATACGGTAGTTATTTTTTTAGGAGTTATAAGTTTATATTCTGCCCCAGCCTTTTTTGAAGCCTTTTCTTTAGGGGTGTAATTCGACGGAAATTCACATAAGTGAAGCCCTTTTATAGTTAAACTTAAATTTCCGTTAAATTCTTCGTTTTCACAGCGCATAATAACTACGCTATTTTCACCTAACTTTCTAAGTTTTTTAAGTTTGTCTTGCGCACTCGTGAAAATTCTACCTGTCATTTTACCCGTGTAATCGTCGAAAGTAATAACGAAAAACGGCTTTTTATTTTTAGTTTCTTTTTCAACTATTTCTAGAATTCTACCAGCCAAAGTAAGCGAGCCTTTAGTATTAAAAGCGTCTTCAATATAAACTGCCGTGTCGTAAAGTTTGTCGTCTAAAAACTTTTCAATGCTACGCATTTTTACAAAGCGCGTAGGTACGCTTTCTAAGTCGCTTTCCCTAACCGTTTCTTGCTGGTACTCAACGACTTGACTTTCTTTAGATACGATATGTAAATCACCTATAAAAAGGTTTACGAAATTACTAGACAAATACTCGTTACAGTTTTCAATAAACGAAGTTCTTTGACAGTAATCGTATATACTGCCGTCTACACCTATCGAATATTTTATATCCTTTTTAGTTACGATAGTATCTATATCGTTACAGTCGATTAAATGGGCTATCGTGTAAAACTTGTCTTTTATAAAAGACAAAATAGCCTTTTTAGTTATATCACCGTCGGCAATAGCCTTTTTAATATTAACTTCAACGGATATTCCGTTTAAGTTTTTCATAAACTCATCTTGAATAAAAAGCCTATCTTGTTCGCTAATAACTACGTTAGTTATAAGCGTTAAATACACCTTATCTTCACTTTGAACGTATTTTGCCGAGTGAATTCTAAGTTCGCCTTGAATTTTTATTAAGTTTATTAAATTGTTTAATAAAATCTCACTTTTCGTTTGCAATTTCGTAAATTATCCTAATAAATTCTTCTTGTGCTTGGCTAAACGCCACTTTTTTTATTATTTCGCCCTTTTTAAATAAAACGCAATAATCTTTACCGCCTGCTATACCAACGTCACAATCTTTGGCTTCGCCCGGCCCGTTTACTACGCAACCCATCACGGCTATTTTTAACGGTTTTTTAATATCGGCCGTTAAAAGTTCCACTTTGTTTGCAAGACCTATCGAGTCGTAATCACATCTACCACAAGTAGGGCAAGATATTACTTCAACTCCTTCGTTTAAAAGCCCTGAAAATTTAAGTATTTTTTTAGCAACTAATACTTCTTCAACGGGGTCGGCTGTTAAACTTACCCTTAAAGTATCGCCTATTCCGTCTACTAAAAGCGCGCCTATGCCTATGCTACTTTTAATAATTCCACTATTTAACGTACCTGCTTCAGTTACGCCAATATGTAAAGGATAGTCTGTTTTAGATTTTAAATATCTATACGCTTTGACCGTTAAAGGAACGCTACTTGCTTTAGTTGATATAACAATATTGTTTACGCCGTATTTTTCAAGTGAATAAACGTTTTTTAAAGCACTTTCAACTAGCGAAATTTCATTTTTGCCGTACTTAGCCAAAAACTCCTTTTCAATACTGCCGGTGTTTGAACCTACCCTTACCGGAATATCGTACTCTTTAAGACAGTCTGCCACCATTTTAATTTTATTTTCGTCACCGATATTGCCCGGATTAATTCTAACTTTATCAACGCCGTTTTCAATAGACAAAATTGCTAATTTGTAATCAAAATGAATATCGGCCACGATAGGAATACTTGTTTTTTCTTTAATAAGTTTTATGCTTTTAGCATCAAATTCGTCCCTAACTGCTACTCTAACGATATCACAGCCAGCCTTTTGCAAGCGTAAAATTTGATTTACGGTTTCGTCAATGCACGCCGTTTTGGTATTAGTCATTGATTGAATTGTAATTTTATTATTGCCACCTATTGTAAGGTTGCCTAATTTTACTTGTTTTGACATTTTTACCTACTTATTCATATCGTAAATTCTTTTTAAACCTTCAAGTGTTAACATCCTATCCGTCTTATTTATGCAAGATACTTCTTTTGCTATTACTTCGCCCATACCACCCGTTGCTATTACTTGAACATCTTGGTCGCAAAGTTCGTCTTTAATCTTTTTAACGATATTATCAACTAAACCTGCAAATCCGTAAATAATACCCGCTTGCATACAAGAACGTGTATTTTTACAAATAATACTCTTTGGTGGAACAAGGTCAATCATTGGTAATTGAGCCGTGTTTGAAACTAAACTTGCAAGCGACGTTTTAATACCTGGGGCTATTACTACACCGATTAAAGCACCGTCTTTAGTTAAAACGTCGAAAGTCGTTGCAGTGCCAAAGTCAATTACTATTAAATTTTTGTCTTTGCCATATTTATGATACGCCGAAACGCAATTTGCTATAATATCAGCACCCACTTCTTTAGGCGAGTCAGCCTTAATATTAATGCCCGTTTTTACACCAGCACCAACTATAATCGGCGTTACGTTAAAGAAATATTCGCACATATGAACTATCGTGTAGTTTAAATTTGGTATTACCGATGATAAAATTATACCGTCGATATCTTGCCTTGAAATATTGTTGCTTGCTAATAAATTTATAAGCGTTGCGCCATATTCGTCGGCAGTTCTTGAGTGACTTGAAGATACCCTATACGATGATTTTAAATTATCGCCTTCAAATACTGCGTATTTAATATTCGTATTACCAATATCAATACATAAAATCATAATTTACCCCTTAAAAGTGAATTGCTTTTAATACCCTATTTAACGCCGGAGCAACTATTAAGTTTATTCCAAGTTCTATAAAGAAGTTAAACGTTACTATTGTTACTACAATAAACGTTAAAACGTTTTGAGTACCAGCCATAGCATAAATAGAGTTCGTCATAAGCAAACAACCTATTACAAATAAAAAAGTGTTTACAATAGGCACTATTGCCGAAGCAACGAAAGTTGCAACGAGTTTATTCTTTTTAGCAATTAACTTATAAATATAACCCGCTAAAAAACCTGCTACGGTAGTTTTTAAAATACAAGTCAACGCTACAACGATAGGGTCGCCTGCCCAAATCATAGTATAAAATGGAACGGTACCCATAATTACTTGAATTAAAATGACTACGCCACAAGCAAAGCCCGTTAACGCACCTGCAATCGCGCCAAATAAAATACCACTAAGCACGATAGGTATAAGCGTAAAATTAAGTTGAACGGCACCGATTGACACCGTGCCACCCACTGCTTGTAATACTATAACTAACGCTATAAGTATTGCTATACCCGTAATTTGCTTAGCGGAAAAATTAGCCTTATTTTCCATAATAACCTCCAATCGGGTTCATAAAGATACCCGTAAGAAAAAAATAAAAAAATTAATAATCGAACCCTTAAGGTGTTCGTCTATTATATATTATTACATTTTTTAAAAAAATACAAGCGTAGTAACATAATTTATTAATTTAAAATAAAATATTATTGATAGCCTAAATTAAGGCTCTTTTGGAGGAATAAATTTATATGTTTAATTGTTTTGGTTTTAACAATGATAATTGCAGTCTTTACATACTTATAATTCTTTTAGTGCTTTGCCTTTGTGGCAATGGTTGCTTAAACGATATTATTAATAAAATTTGCAACTCTAGTTGCATTTTACCTATTGCTATCGCACTTTTACTTTGCAATTGCAATAAAGGTTGCGCTAAGCCTTACGGTTTAAACGGCGGTTGCGGATGCAAATAAAATTATTAAGCGAGTTTTCACAAGCACGCTTATGATATGCACTTGCAGTTGACGATATCGTTTAACGGTAATATACTGCTTAACAGTATCGTTGAAAACTTTTTAAAATAAAAAAGAGAGAATATTAGGAAAATTCCCTTTTATTCTCTCTTTTCATTTTATAAGGCTTTTAATATCCTAAAAATTCTACACCTTTAAGTAAAACTTCGTTTATTATATCGTTTTTTAACGAGTAAAAGACTATTTTACCCTGCCTTTTGTACTTTACTACGCCCATATCTCGTAATAAACGTAATTGATGCGATACCGTCGTTTGATTTAAATTTAACGTTTTTGAAATGTCGCTAACACACATTTCACTTATGGCTAACGCCGATACCATTTTTAACCTTGTTAAGTCTGCAAAAATACTAAAAAACCCTACTAGTTCTTGCAAAATTTCATCACTAGGAATATAGTCTAAAATTAGGCTTTGAACTTTTTTATCAAGAAGTAAACACCCAGCGTTTTGTTGCATAATTAATACTTCCTTTTTTATATTTTCCATCCGTCGTTTATTTAATTATATCTAACGATAAAAAATATGTCAATTTTAACATATTATAAACTTTTGTCGCATATCGTAGAATAAAGATAAATTTTGTAAAAAGGAGATTTTATGAACACTACTAATCTTGTTTTTTTAGGATTATTGTTTTTACTTACGACTAACGGTACTATTTGTTTAACGCAAGCGTTACTTTTAGCAACCTTATTAACTACTACTAATATTTGCGGTTGCAACCAAACTACCGTTTAATTGATTTTATAAAAAATAAGAGAGTGTCTCTTAAAAATTTTTAATCAATAACAAAAATATAGCACACCATTTTTCGCAATATGCGAAACGTAGTGTGCTTTTTTGGTTAGTTATTTATTGCTTTTAAGTTTTTACCTACTACTGCTGAAGCCATTTTAGTTATATCGTAGCCCTTTGCACATCTGTTTACGTCTTCAATCGTTACGCTTTCAATTTGCTGTAATCGTTTTTTAAAGTCGTAAATTTCGCCAGTCATTAAATAGTGTTTAGCAAACAATCTTGACTTAATCATCGCCTTATCTTCACTAAATACAGCGCCTGCTTTTAATTGGACTTTTACTTTATCAAATTCTTCTTTAGTTACGCCGTTATTAAAATCTAATAAAAGATTTTTAATACTATCGTACGCTTCGTCTAATTTACTGCCGTTTAACCCTGCGTATACTCCACAAAAAGCACTGTCTTTATATCTATAAGTAAACGAATAAACTGAATACGCCAACCCTAATTCTTCCCTAATTTTTTGAAATAATCTACTACTCATACCACCACCTAAAACGTTGGCGCAAATTTCACTTGCAACGCTATCGGGATGTCCGTACGGTACGCAAGGAAAGGCTAAGCATAAATGGGCTTGCTCAATTTCTTTATTTTTATATAAATGTTTTGGCGTAGCGTTAGTTTCGTATGGTGGAAGTGGGGCTATTTCACCAATAGGTATAATGTTTAAAAGATGTTTTTTAATATATTCGTCGGCTTCGTTTAAGGTAATATCTCCTACGAAACATACGCAAGTATTTTTAGCAACGTAAAACTTGTTTATATAATCTAAAACGTCTTGTTTAGTAAAAGATTTTACGTTTTTTTCGCTACCTAAAATAGTTCTACCGTAGCCGTTATCTCCGTAAAAGGCTTGGCAAACTAAATCAAAGCAAACGTCGTCGGGCGAGTCTTCACTCATATTTATTTCTTCAATAATTACTTGTTTTTCTTTTTCAGCGTCAGTATCGTTATATACCGAACTAAACACTGCTTTCGACATTATTTCAAAAGATTTTTCACTATATTCTTTTAAACATTGAGCGTAATAACAAGTACAGTTGTACGACGTGTAGGCGTTATAACTAGTACCGAAAGAATCTAAGGTATTTGAAAGTTCAAAAGAATTATATTCTTTTGTTCCTTTAAAATTCATATGTTCAATATAGTGTGAAATACCGTTGTTAGCGTCAGTTTCATTTATCGTTCCTGCCCCTACCATTATTGAAAACGATACCGACGACGAACCACCTTCACTTACTATTAACGTTAAACCATTATCGTATTTTTTTAATTTTTCCATATTTCTCCATTTAAATAGGCTCTAATTGACAACACTTTGAAACGTTTACCATTTTTAAGCCCTTTTTATTAAGTATATCAACAATTTGACTTAACGCTTTTAAAGTGTGGGCTTTAGGGTGCATTAAAATTAAATCTCC
>JAZOUX010000135.1:0-2370 GCA_045658325.1 Christensenellaceae bacterium
GGGGGGTAGTGCAGTTGCCGCTATTGACTTTATTAAGCAAAGGGGATGTAAAGATATTAAACTTATGAACTTAATTGCTGCACCAGAAGGCGTTAAAACCGTTATGGACGCGCATCCAGACGTAGAAATATACGTTGCTGCTCTTGACGAAAAACTTAACGAGCATGCTTACATAGTTCCAGGATTAGGCGACGCTGGTGATAGGCTTTTCGGTACGAAATAATTTATTAATTTATAATTTTAACGCTAAAAGTTGGGTAATTTTTTATTTACCCAACTTTCGCGATATATTTAGGAGATATTATGGGTAATGTTAAAAAAGCGGTAATTCCCGTAGCCGGATACGGCACGAGATTTTTACCATATACGAAAGCAGTTCCAAAAGCAATGCTTCCAATTTTAAATAGACCAGCAATTCAAATAATAACCGACGAAGTAGTTAAAAGTGGAATAACCGATATTTTATTTATAGTAGGATATAAAAAAGATATTATTGAAAATCATTTTAAACCAAGTGAAAAACTTGAAGAAACTCTATTAAAAAACAATAAAACAAATTTTTATCAAATGATAAAAGAGCCTGAAACAATGGCAAACGTATCATTTATTGAACAAACTACGCTTGATGGTACGGGTGGTGCGTTAAAATTAGCAAAAGAATTCGTTGGCGACGAACCTTTTGCCGTCTTGTTTGGTGACGACGTTATGTATAACGACGGTGCACCCGTAACTAAGCAGTTAATCGACGTATTTAATGAAACTAATAAGACGGTTATTGGTTGTAAAAAAGTGCCTTTAAAAGACGTGCCTAAATACGCTTCAGTTGAATACGATAACGTTGACAAAAATAGGTATAACGTAACTAAAATTACTGAAAAACCGCCTATTGAACTTGTAAAAAGCGATTTATCTCCACTTGGTAGATACGTTTGTACGAGCGAGATTTTTGATATTATAGACACGTTAAAGCCGTCTGTTAACGGTGAATTACAGTTCACTGATGCTTTAGATATAATTTCTAGGACTAGTGGTGCAACTGCACTCGTTTTTGACGGCACTAGATACGATATGGGTGGCCAAATAGGTTACTTAAAAGCCAATATTGAATTTGGTTTAAGAGATAAAGAAATTGGTGAAGAATTAAAATCTTATTTAAAATCGTTAATTCTTTAAAAAGGGGTAAGTATGGCGTATCAAACGGCTGGACTGGTCAATGTCCTTGAAAACGCTAAGAAAGTTAGTCAAAAATATAATATTAATTACGTTAGTACGGTAGAACTTTTGTTCGCTATGCTTATTACTCCAAAATGTTTTGCAGGTGAGTATTTAAACAAATTTGGCGTTACGAAAGAGAATTTTTTGTTACATTTAAGGAACGCGTTAATTCCTAATTTTACAAAAGGTTACACCGTTGAAGCATCAAACAGTCTTTATTACGCTGAAAAAATAGCAAATAAATACGGGTATAACTATATTTCAAGTGAACACTTGCTTTACAGTATGTTACTTCAAGAAGAAGCGCGTATTTTTACTATTTTTAACGTTTTAGGTGTTGATATCGACGGTCTAAGAGAGTACGTTAAACAAAAAATTATCGAGCGTAATGAAGAAGAAAATTCTTCTACGCCTACCGTAGCCCAAACGCCTAAAAGTAAAGACGTTAATAACGAAAACGGCGCAAATCCTTTATCAAATTTAGGTTATTTTTTAACTGATAAGGCAAAAAACGGTCAAATAGACGTTATTATCGGTAGAGAAAATGAAATTGAAAGGGTTATTCAAACGTTAGCGCGTAAAACCAAAAATAATCCGTTATTAATTGGTGAGCCAGGCGTTGGTAAAAGCGCAATAGTTGAAGGTTTAGCGTTAAGAATAATAAATAATCAAGTACCTTTAACTTTAAAAGATAAAAAGATTTTTTCCCTTGACGTTAGCGGTCTAGTATCTGGAACTAAGTTTAGGGGCGAATTTGAAAAGAAATTAAAAAACGCAATAAATTATATATTAGAAAATCAAAATATAATTTTATTTATTGACGAAATACATAATATAGTCGGTGCTGGCAGTACGGCAGACAGTGGGTTAGACGTTGCCGAAATATTTAAACCCCTTTTATCTAGGGGGGAGTTACCGTTAATCGGTGCAACTACTATTGAAGAATACCGTAAATACATTGAGAAAGACGGTGCTTTAGAAAGGCGTTTTCAAGCGATAACGGTTAGCGAGCCTACTATTGACGAAGCAATTGAAATTTTACAAGGCTTAAAACAAGTTTTTGAAAATCACCACAAGGTAAAAATTACTGACGAGGCTATTGAAAGCGCAGTAAAACTTTCAGTTAGATATATTAATGATAAGCGACTTCCCGAT